>CAYJFD010000001.1:0-69388 GCA_964369605.1 uncultured Muribaculaceae bacterium
TTTCCGGCCTCCTTATTGTAATGAGAAGGGGCACAACCTACTTCTTTTGAAAAGGCTCGATAGAATGTAGATACATTATTAAATCCTACCATCTCTGATATTTGCTTTAGCGGAATATTTTCCGGACTTGAGCATATTATATTTATAGCCTCTTCTACTCTATATGTGTTTATGTAGTTAAAGAAACTTGTTCCAGAGTTAGCATTTATCGCCCTTGACAAGTAAGATCTATTTGTAGCAAGTTGTTGAGCTACTTTTTCCAAATTTATCTCCTTATCTTGATATATCCTTTCATTTTTCATCAACTGCTCCAAACGGGAAAATAGATCTTTTTCAGCCTTAGAATCATCTGAGGCATTCGTATTACTCTCAAGATTTCTCGCACTAAGCTTTTTTCTATAAAGATATTTCTGATGCTGTTCTACAAGATGCTTCACCATTCTTCTATTTCTACTTACTCCTAGATAACTAATATACACTACGACGACTACAAGAAATAAGATACTGCCCATTATTGTTGAGCGTTTTCGAGATTTTAAGAGAGAGATCTCAGATGCTTGTAGCTTTTTCTCATATTCATTTCTTTGATAAAGCAGCTTAAACTCATTAAACTCTTTTTCTTTTTGAGAGTGTACAATACTATCTTGCTGCGCATGGTACTCTTTGAAATAATGAAGCGCCTCACCGAGATTATTTTCTGCTAAGTATAGGTCTGATTTTGCTTTGAGTAGGTTTCCTCGATGTAATAAGTTTCCATATTTATATGAATTCTCTAATCCTTTATTATACATTTCAAGAGCAGTATCTCTTTGTTTGTTTTTTTCATAATAAACTCCATAATAATAATACAGGCCTGATCTTAATCCTAGCTCTGAATGCCTTATGTATTTGACACTACTCTCGATGTAGACCCTCGAGCGATCTTCATTATTTAAATAATCATAAATTACAGCCTTTAGCAAATATACTTCCGACATAAAAACCTTTAGATCATCTATTTCAATTATTGCCTCTGCAGCATTTATATGTTGTAGAGCTGTAGAGTAGTCCTTCTTAAGTAGAAGCATCTTTGCTAACTCTATATAGGTTCCGCAAGTCATAAAGTTCGAAATCTTATGCGACTTAGTCAAAGTTAAAGCCTCCTGTGCATAAAGCTCTCCAGATAGATCTGAGATCAGATAATAGATTGAAGAAATATTACATAAATTAATTACTATATTTTCATAGTCCTCCTTCTCCCTATAAAACTCTAGTGATTTAAGAAGATAATCTATTGACTTCGTATAGTTTAGTTCTGTCTTATATGCATAAATAGCCAATATGTTATTTATAAAATGCTGTAGTACTGGATCTTCTACTATGTAATTTGATATTTTATCTATGTAAATCTGTGCAGATTTACTGTCATTATACATTAAATGTGCCTGAGAGAGAAAAACTGAAGAGTAAAGTATCCCATCGTCATAATTAGCCTCCTCGCTCAGTTTATGAAAAGGTGTAATTAAATTAATGATAGAGGTATCCGTACCAGTACTAAGAAAATAATTCCATATCGGGATCTGATAACTGATCGAAGAAGTATCCCCATTGAAATTTTCTTTGAACTTTATAAGGTCAGCTTCATCTTTAATTCTATATGACGACTCTAAAGAGTACTGCTCTCTCTCTTGCACACATGAAAAAAGTTGTCCTAGAAGAAAAAAGAAGAAAAGTGCTATTAAAATTTTTACTGTCATCTCTATTTAAGCATATTATGCAAATGTACAAAATTCCATCTCTTTTTTAGCATTTTTTAAGGATGACAGGCCTCTTTCCTATATTCGTGCAATACGTAAATTAGAGTGCAATTCATAAATATTCATACTTACTTCTACTTTTTACCTCCTGCTTTTCAGCTATTTTCAGAGATAGAGCTGGCTTTTTACTTTTGTACAAGAAACCTGACTATTAACCTGAGTCTTAATATAGGGCTCGCAAAATATTATGTAATGAAAAAATTCTATTTTTATTCCCTTCTTGCTCTTCTCATATTTGGGACTAGCGCATGTCAAGAGATCTCCCCAGAGATACTCACTAATCCACTTATTAATATCTCCATTGAAGAAACAGGAGCTAATTCAATAAAAGTTCGTTTTACTCCTTCCGAACAAGCCGTTTCTTTTGAATATGCTATCGGTAAAGAAGAACATCTAATTCTATTTGAGAATGGCGAGATAGAGAAATCCACAGGTGACAAAGAAGTAGTTGTCGAGTTTTCTGACTTAAATCCAAATGAAGTATATACTATTTTTGCTCAAGCCTACGACGCAGACAATAGTTCAGGTCCTGTTGCTATTCGTAAAATCGCAACATCTTCAAAGATAGCAAATGGAGAATTACAATGGGTCACAAAGGCTGGGGCATCCATTCACCTAACTATCTCATACGACTATTCCAGCGTTATTTTTGCTCTAGGCAAGCCTGGGGAGAAGCACTTATTTGAAAACGGTGCTATGTCAACGAGGAAACTTGATAATATAGAAGAGTACTATGCTGCCTATTTTGATCTTGAAGAAAACACCGACTATGTATTTTACTACCAGGCCGTAGAAAGAGAAGGTGAAGGGAAAGTAATGTCTGATATTTTAGAAGTTCCTTTCAAGACTCTTGCTGCTGGAGAAGGCCCTGAAGTAGATCTTGAATTTGTTGAGATGAATGTATATAAAAGTACTTTCAGATATACCCCAAATGAATACTGTAAAAGATATGCGGTTATGACATCTGTCTTGGACACTCATCACAACATGTTAGAGGATGCGCTTACTTGGAGAGGAAATATTCTAGGACTTCTTGATTCATGGACAGATATAAACCTACCCTACATTTTTCCCATTGCTATCGCTGCTGTTGATGCTATGGCTGTTAATCCTTCGATGGTTCCTGAGGTAAAATATGAACAATATATCATTTTGTATAACGACGACTACGTCCCTGTCGGTGTTCAAAAGCACCTATATACAGGTCCATCTATTGACCCAAGTGCACAGGAAGCGACTATGGAAATAGAAATCAGCTATGATTATGTCACTCATAATACCGTTCCTTACCTACTAACACCTAACGAGCATGCTTTAGGGTTCTTTTGGGGAGTAGTAGATGCTGACTGGTACGATCAAGTAAAAGAGAGTCCTTCTTACCATGAATTTTATCTGCACGAGAGGTTGTTAGCAGAAAGACCTATTGAAAATTCTCTTGCTAATAACGGAGGAAAATGGAGAGAAGGCAATAGTTATTTTTACTACACGGATAAAGATCCTGATTTCAAACCTAATACTCGCTACTATCTAGTCGCCTTCGCAGTTAACAAAAATGGTATCTACGAGAACAGTGGATGTGGAGAGATGGCTATGGAAGAGTTTTGGACAAAAGAAGCTCCAACTGAATAACAATAGAAGTTAAAAATAATTTAATACACATTAGAAATGAAAAAAACAATATCACATATATTCGCAAAATTAGCGATTCTACTTTCAGCCGCAGTTCTTTTTTCTTGTCAACAGAAGGAGCCAGAGCTTCACTTTTTAGAGGTATATAATAGTTCATATACTTTCACAACTTTAGCTGAGGAGTCTTTTGAGATCTCCATTGAAGCCTATACTGATTGGACATTCGAGAAAGATCAGGACTGGCTAAATGTTGAGAGAAACGACGATGATATTTTAACTATAACTGCTAGTCCGAATGAAGAAACAGAAGAAAGATATACGACATTAACAATAATCGCAGGTTCACTAAAATCAGAGGTAACAATTAATCAACTAGCACCTCACAAATCCTACCATATGATTATGGAGTTCTCTGATCCTAGATTTTCTCCTGGTGGAAAATATATCGGAGGCATTGGTGGTGTAATTGAAGACGACCAAATTTGGGCTATGCCTGTTGTTGTAAACACACAAACTGGCGAGACAACGAAACATAAACGCACTCTTGACGACATATACATTTCAGCTGTCGACGATAAAGGAAATATCTTCTTCAACCAAGCTGGAAGGATCGTAATTCTTGATCTTGAAGGAAATAGAAGCTATGTGAAATTCCCTGAGAACACAAGTTCTGAAGTAGCTAAAGTGGAAGCTGTTTCTTTAGACGGAAGGATATGGGTAGGTTACGGTGTTAGGACGAATCAAAAAGGATACTCAGCGATTAAATGGATAGACGGAGAGCCAGAGATCCTTGAAGAACTAACTGAAACTGTATCTGGAAGCGCTGTAATACAAGGCTGTATGGCAAGAGGATGCTCTGATGACGGCTCTATGATTTATGGATCAGCTTGGGATGAACAAGAAGCGATATACTGGGATAAGGACGGAAAGATTCACCGCATAGCTGAAAATACTATTGAGATAGAAATTCTCGAAGAATGGGATAATTTTAGACTTCCATCTCACCCAGCTATGACTTCAGAGAAAAATAATATGAGTCCGAATGGACGCTATATAGCATTTAATTATCGAACTAATACTATATTCTCCACCACTCACCACCCTATGGTTTACGACTTGGAGACAAAACAGTCATGGAGACTACCTGAAGAGCATTGCTTTCCTGGGATAGTGGTTCAAACTGTTGACAATGATGGAAACCTATTTGTGGGCAATATGCCTAGTAAGGTAATGAAGAAGACAGGGGAAGTTTATGAAATGGAAGAATGGGTAAGGCAAAACTTTGGATACGAAATAAGTGCAAATCACAATGTTCTTGAAATCACACCTGATGGAAAAACGATTTGCGGGGATATATACCAATCTTCTATCGCAGGATTAACAAGGATACCGTTCTACTTAACTTCGAAAGCTGTCAGTACTAGAATTTTATAATAATTAGTTTCATTTTGTGAAAAACCATCGATACTCACTTTAAGTGAATACCGATGGTTTTTTTATTTCTTTAAAGAATATTAGATCTCCATCATTCTTTGAATAGGAAGAAGAGATTTTTCTCTTAGTTCTTTAGGAACTTCAACTTGGAATTTTTCATCTCTTAGGCACTCATATAGAGTTTCTAGAGTGTTCAATTTCATAGAGTAGCAAACTGCATCTACATCTACTGGAATAAACTCTTTTCCTGGGCATAACTTTTCCAGCTGGTGAAATATTCCCAACTCTGTTGCTACCAAAAACTGCTTCTTTGGGGATTCTTGAGCGTGCTTAATAATTCCTGAAGTAGAATAAAAATAACAAGATGGGTGGTTAATTATCTCTGGGTCATCTGAACATGCAGATTCAGGATGAATTAGAACATCTGCCTCTGGATATTTTTTTAGTTTATGTAGTACTAAGGCAGAGGTAATAGGGTGATGTACACAACAGTCACTATTCCAAACTGTAATATCACGTTTAGGCATAAGAGCCTTTAAGTATGAACCTAGGTGAACATCCGGAACAAAAACTATTTTCGTATCTTCAGGCAGGGATTCTATTACCCTGCGCGCATTCGAAGAAGTACAGCAGATATCAGTTTCTGCCTTAACATCAGCTGTTGTATTTACATAAGAAACTACTACGCCTGATGGATTCAATTTTTTCCATCCCCTCACCTGCACTCCTGTTGCGCCATCTGCTAGTGAACAGCCAGCATTATCTATAGGGATTAAGACTTTCTTCTCTGGAGCCAGTATCGCTGCAGTTTCTGCCATAAACTGTACGCCGCAGAAAACAATAATACTTGCATCGCATGACGCGGCCTTTTTTGACAATTCTAAAGAATCGCCTAAGAAGTCACATATTTCTTGTATCTCTGGTAGAGTATAATAATGTGCTAAGATTATTGCATTCTTTTCTTCTTTTAATCTTAGTATTTCTTTTACTAATGTTTCTTTATTCATAATCCTTTACAGTTACATTCATACTTATATCTAGGGCCTCAACGGAGTGAGTCAAAGCGCCAACACTTATATAATCAACTCCTGTTTGTGCCACTCCTCTAAGACGAGCTAGGTTCATATTTCCTGACGCCTCTGTTTTCGCTCTTCCTTTAATCATATCTACTGCATCTCTCATCATCTCATTCGACATATTATCTAACATAATAATATCTGCACCAGCCTCTATAGCCTGAGCGACCTCTTCAAGATTTGTAGTTTCCACCTCCACTAACATAGAAAGAGGAACTTTTGATCTTACCTGGCTAACCGCCTTTGCTATATTCCCGGCCATTTTTATATGATTATCCTTTATCATAACCATATCGTAAAGCCCCATTCTATGATTCTGAGCGCCACCATCTTTAACAGCCATCTTGTCCAAGACTCTAAGTCCTGGAGCTGTTTTTCTAGTATCTAATATCTTAGTATTAAAATCTTCTATTTCTTTTACATATTTAGAAGTATGGGTTGCTATTCCTGACATTCTCTGGAGAATATTCAAGGATAACCTCTCTCCCATGATCATCGCAGGATATGAAGCCTCTATCTTTACTATTACATCACCTACTTTCACCCTATCTCCATCTTGGAAATATGGTTCCCATACAAAATCTTCCTGAAATCTTTTAAAAACTCTATTGATTACAGAAAGACCTGAAATGATTCCATCAGCCTTTGCGGTCATAGTAGCCAAGGCTTGTGAAGACTTAGGGATTATGGATTCAGTAGTGACATCTCCTGTGCTTATATCTTCTTCTAGAGCTAAATCAATAAGTCTTTCAACTAAATTCTCGTAATTCTCAATCATTATTTCTATTTTTATTTACAGCAACTGTCTTTATACTCTTTTCTTTCTGTTGTATAGTGTGAACTAAAAACTCATCCTTTGTTATAGGATAGTCTTCTCTGAAATGTCCACCTCTACTTTCTCTTCGATACCTTGCTGCACTCATTATCAAAAATGCTACAGTCAGAAGTTTTCTTGATGCTTCTGTGTAATATTCCTTCACTTCCTTATTCAGTTTCGCAGTCTCTTTCTTTACAAAGGATAAGCCCGTTGCTAATAATGTTTCGCTTCTTACTATTCCAGAACAGTTATTTAATATCTCAGACACCAACTGTTTTAGTGCATAGTATTCACTCTCTTTTGTTTTATCCTTTGTATACTCCCTATAGAATTCAGGAAACTCTGTTCTCTTTTCTAATGCCAATGAAGCCTCAACTGCCCTATTTCCAAACACTAAACATTCTATTAAAGAGTTTGAGGCTAACCTATTAGCTCCCATAATTCCTGTTGATGCTATTTCTCCACACACAAATAGCCTTTCGATATCACTCTTTCCATTTTCATCTGACAATACTCCACCTACCGTATAATGTGCTGCAGGAGCGATAGGTATACTATCTGTAAAATCGTAGCCTAATTCCTGACATTTTCTATTTATATTAGGGAATCTTTCTCTTAATTTCTCAGAATTAAGATGCCTTAATGAAAGAATAACATAAGGCAAGTCGTCATCAGCCATCTTTTTAAAAATAGACCTAGCAACGATGTCCCTTGGAGCTAGCTCAGCTAACTCATGTATACTTAGCATAAATCGTCTTCCACTCTTATCCAAGATATGAGCTCCCTCCCCCCTTACAGCCTCGCTTATTAGAAAGGCCTTTGGCATTTTCTCAACAAATAATGATGTCGGGTGAAACTGTACAAATTCCATATCCATGATGCGGCAACCAGCGTTATAAGCCATCGCGATACCATCACCTACTGTCACATCCGGATTAGTCGTCCTGCTGTAAATAGCGGAAGTTCCTCCTGCGGCTAGAACAACGCTATTTGCAGAGTATAACTGCTCTTCTTCCAGTGTCTCATCCCACGCTCTAATACCATAACAAGTCTTATTTCTGATCAACAAGTCTATTACAGAAAAGTTTTCAGCTAGGGTGATATTTGGATTCTTTTCTACCTTCGATATTAGAAAATCTGTAATAAATCTACCTGTCGAGTCTCCTCCAGCATGTAATATTCGTCTTCTCCTATGTCCTGCTTCTAATCCTAAGGATATCTTTCCTCCTTCAGAATCAAACTTCATACCCTCTTCAATTATTTCGCTTATCCTCTCTGGTCCTTCATTTACCAGAATCCTCACAGCCTCCTCCTCACACAAACCTCTACCTGCTATAATAGTATCCATATAATGAATTTCGGAAGTGTCTTCCATATCAGTAACGGCAGCTATCCCTCCTTGAGCATAGTAAGAAGTGCTTTCCCTTAACTTATTTTTGCTCAGAAGTATAACTGTACCGTGTTTAGAGGCTTTATGTGCTGTATAAAGACCGGCTAATCCACTTCCTACTACTATATAATCATAATATTTCATTACTTTACGAATAAACGACAAGAGCCTTCTGAATGTTTGGTTAGGATTCCTATTCTATGTAATTCTCCTCCCTCCTTTCTTACCAACTCTCTAATTTGTCCTTCATCTGACTCTTGAGCTGCTATCAATAATCCTCCCGAAGTTTGAGGATCGCAGATAATTGGCATCTGCTCATCGGTCATACTTATTTTCTCTCCATAGCTCTTATAATTTCTATAAGTTCCACCTGGAATTAATTCTTTCTCTTTATATTCTAGTGTTCCACTTATTAATGGCAATGCTTCAAAATCCAAATGTGCATCTAGTCCGCTTCCCTCGAGCATCTCTAGTAGATGTCCTCCTAAACCAAAACCTGTAACATCTGTCATAGCACTAACATTCTCTAAGTCTGAGAGTGCTGCTCCTACTGTATTCAAAGTACTCATTACCTCAACTGCTTCTTTAACATGCTCCTCACTTGCTCCTGAGAATTTTTGTGCTGTACTTATTATTCCCGAACCTAGAGCCTTTGTAATATATAGTATGTGCCCTTCTTTTGCAGAACTATTTCTTTTCACCTTTGTAGTTTCCACTATTCCTGTTACGGCTAAACCAAATATTGGATCACTCGCATTGATACTATGACCTCCAGCTAGTGGTATTCCTGCTTGATCACATACGAATCTTGCACCTCGAATCACCTCTGAGGCTTGTTCAGCTGGAATCTTATTCAGGGGCCAAGCTAGTACCGCTAGTGCCATTAATGGTTTTCCTCCCATAGCGTATACATCGCTAAGCGCATTCACCGCTGCTATCCTTCCAAAATCATAAGGATCATCCACTATAGGTGTAAAAAAATCTGTCGTACTTATTATAGATTTTCCATCTCCTATATCATACACAGCTGCATCATCGCAACTTTCATTACCTACTAGCAAGTGCTCAAATAACCTATTCGAACTACTTGCTGCAAGTATTTTCTCCAAATCCTGTGGAGATATCTTGCAGCCTCAGCCAGCTCCAGGGCTAAACTGAGTTAATCTATATACATTATCTTCCATAAATACTTCTTCCTACCACTATAAGCTCCTCTACAAACTCGTTTGGATCTAGGGTAGAGATGGCAAAATTAATAAAATTATTTTCGGTGGTAAATCTCTTTTCCAAAGAAGAGTTATAAAGTTTGTCATAGTAAGCTAAACATATTCTCACAGCAGATTCTATATCTCCTGATTCACAGAAATTTACAGCTTCTTTTGTTTTATCAAAACCTAGTCTCTTCTCTAATTTTTTTATTGACTCACACAGCGCATTTACATCCAAACAAGCATAGTCTCTCATTATTCTTGAAAGACGAATTTCATAATCCGCATCTACCTTTATCAATGAAGACCCCCTGAGTCTTGCAAAGAAGTCCTTCGGTATGAATATTCTTCCAACATTAGCACTCTCGTCTTCTACCCAGATAGGTTTTTGAATATCCATATTGCGAAGCTTGTTAAAGAATAAATGCTCAAAATGCTCAGTGCTTGGCTGTTGCATTTGACCAATAGCCCCAAAAGCAGATCCTTTATGATTTGCCAAACCCTCTAAATCCACAACCTGCTCCCCTCTATTCTCAAGCTCTTGTAGTATGTCAGTCTTCCCTGCTCCAGTACAACCTCCCAACACGATCAGCTTATAATCGCGGGAGAAATAGTCTAGGACATAATTTCTATATGACTTATAACCTCCATCAAGTAAATACACTTTTAAACCAACAGTCTCAAAGAGCCATGCCATAGAGGCGCTCCTCATTCCCCCCCTCCAACAATGCACCAATACTGTGTCTGATTTTAATGCAAGCGCTTTTTTTGTAAAACTCTTTAGCTCAGGGCCTACAAATTCAAGACCTTTCTGCACTGCTTGAACACGTCCTTGCTTCTTATACAGCGTTCCTACTACCGCTCTCTGATCATCATTAAAAACAGGTATAGATACTGCTCCCGGTATATGGGCGTGATTATACTCTGACGGGGAGCGTACATCTACTATAGGGTATGCTTCGTTTTGTGCTAGGGACAAAAAGTCCTCTACTGATAAATATTCTGCCATTTTTATTAATTCTAAAATTCGACGACTCTTGTCCCGTCCTCTATTTCTTTGATGTTTACGACTAAAGCTTCCTCTGGGAGTAAATGCTCTAACATTTCTGGCCATTCTATAAAACACATGTTCCCGCTATATACATATTCTTCAAATCCCATATCTATCACCTCAGACAGACTTTCTATTCTATAGAAATCAAAATGGAATATGGCCTCTTTTGAAGCAGTACAGTATTCATTTACGATTGTGAAAGTAGGACTATTTACAACATCCTCTACTTGTAACGCAGCACAAAGAGCCGTAATAAAAGTGGTTTTCCCTGCTCCCATTGAGCCTCTAAACGCTAATATTTTATTATCCCCTATTAAGCTTAAAAATTCTTTTGCGGCTCTTTCAAGGTCTGTTATTCCTGAGATGCTTACTTTATTCATCATTATTCTTTGGTCTTAAATGTTTTGCTAAGTTTGAAGCAAACACAAAATTATTTAACTCTTCACACTGTGAACTCAATATCTCCTTATTGTTTCCTCGCCACAGAATTTCGCCTTTGTACATAAAAGAAATATTATCTCCTATTTCTATTACTGAATTCATATCGTGAGTATTTATCACAGTTATTATATTGTATTCCCTTGTTAGGTCTGCTATAAGGTTATCTATAACTATTGAGGTCTGAGGATCTAATCCCGAATTTGGTTCATCACAAAAAAGATATTTTGGATTTAAGGCTATAGCCCTCGCTAGTCCAACCCTTTTTTGCATACCTCCTGAAAGTTCGGATGGATATTTTTTCTCTGCAGAGGAAAGTCCTACTCTATCAAGACAAAAACGTGCCCTTTGAATTCTTTCACTCTCACTCATTCTTGTTTGAAATGTCAAAGGGAACATTACATTCTCTAGTGCTGTTGCAAAATCAAACAAAGCGCCTTCTTGAAATAACATCCCTAACTCCTTCATCCTTACATTTCTTTTCTTAGGAGCTAAGTTACTAAAAAGTTCATTCTCGTACCATATCTCACCTCCATCTATCTCCTCTAGCCCAACTAAGGTCTTTAGAAAAACAGTCTTCCCTGAACCACTTGCACCTATTACAAGTGAACACTCCCCTGGTTTGAACTCGGCACTTACATCCTTAAGTACAAGCTGAGAATCAAAACTCTTATAAATGTTGTTTACTCTTATCATCTTAATTCAGCATCAATCCTGTTATCACTAAACCTGAAACTAATATCAGCACACTACTTTGTACTATTGCTACAGTACTTGCTCGTCCTACTCCCTTTGACCCACCCTTTACAGTGTAACCATAAAAAGAACATACCGAAGAAATTATAAAACAATAGACTGTTGTCTTCACTATGCTATAGACAACATAGTAAGGAATAAAACGATAGCGAATCCCCTCAATAAACTCGTCAACCATGATTACATTTGTCACCTTGACTACAAGGTAGCCCCCTAACAAGCCAGTTGCTATACTAAACATCATAATAAAGGGAGCCATAATAGACATCGCTACAACTTTTGGGAGTATGATATAGTTGGCTGAATTTATCCCCATTACATCCATCGCATCTATTTGCTCCGTAATTCTCATAGCTCCTATTTCTGCTACGATACTAGAACCTATTTTCCCTGCTAAAACAAGACAAAGCACGGTAGATCCTAGTTCTAGAATAAAAGATTCTCTTGCAAGGTAGCCGACATACATTTTTGACAAAAGTGGAGAATCTAAATTATAAGCTACCTGCAATACTAGGGCTGCACCTAAGACAGCTGAGACTATCGCAATAAGTAAGATAGAGCTTATTACAAGAGCATAAGCATCTGACACTAAAGCCTTAAAAAAAATACTCCACCTATCAGGCTTTCTTAAAACCCTTTTCATCAGTAGAGCATATTCTCCTATTTTCTCAATAAAACCTCTCATTTTCTTATTGGATAATTGGGTCAAAGATACAGATTTCATTTTTTAAAATTCAATATTTCTTTCGATATAATTTTATAAAGCTATAATTCTCGATATCAGCTATTGAATTTTAAATATTCATCGCCTAGCTTTGTAGAATGTACGAGGAAAATAAATATAATGAGCAGCGACTCTGTCGTATATTCTCAGCTACTTGCATGGGGCTGGAGGTAATAACTATCACTATTGAAGTTTCAATTCTAAATGGGGTAGGCATCTTCTTAGTTGGACTTCCAGATTCAGCTGTTAGAGAATCCCTACTTAGAGTAACAACTGCATTACAAGCAGGAGAATTTCATATTCCTGGCAGAAAAATAGTCATTAACCTTGCCCCTGCTAATATAAAGAAAGAGGGCTCTTCTTACGATGCTGCCATAGCCATCGGCCTGCTGTGCGCCTCTAATCAGGTTAGATCAGAAAAGTTAGCAGAATTTCTGATTATGGGAGAGCTTTCACTTGATGGACAAGTGAGAGCAATACCCGGAGCACTTCCCATAGCTATCGACGCAAAGGAGAAAGGTTACAAATACTGTATTCTTCCGTCTCAATCGGCAAAAGAGGCGGCCGATGTGGATGGAATTATAATCTACAGGGCTGATAGTCTTAGAGAGATTATT
The DNA here is from genome assembly GCA_964369605.1 of uncultured Muribaculaceae bacterium. Classification (GTDB taxonomy): domain Bacteria; phylum Bacteroidota; class Bacteroidia; order Bacteroidales; family UBA932; genus CAYJFD01. The sequence continues at coordinate 12,940 of CAYJFD010000001.1, forward strand.
GATATAATTGAAGAAAAAGAGTACACCTCAAGCCTTATTGTTAATTCTGATATAGAAGAACAAGCAACGAAATATGACGCAGACTGTGATTTCGCCTATGTAATGGGACAGGAATATGTAAAGCGTGGGCTAGAGATAGCTGCAGCCGGAAATCACAATCTTATGATGATAGGCCCTCCTGGCAGTGGAAAAAGTTTTATGGCACGCTGCCTCTCCTCTATTCTCCCTCCCATGAGTAGGGAAGAGGCCCTTGAGACAAGCAAAATTTACTCTGTTGCAGGAAAATCATCTGGGCTACACGGACTAATGAGAACTAGACCCTTTAGAACTCCTCACCACACTGCAAGCATGGTCTCGTTAGTAGGAGGAGGGGCTAATGCTCTCCCTGGAGAAATTTCCCTAGCACATAATGGCGTACTCTACCTTGACGAGATGGCAGAATACCCCGCTAGTACCTTGAATATTCTCCGCCAACCCTTAGAGGATAGGAAGATATCTATCTCAAGAGCACGCTATAAGGTAGACTACCCAGCTTCATTTATGCTAGTTGGATCGATGAATCCTTGCCCCTGTGGTTACGCTGGAGAGAGCTCTAATAAATGTAACTGTGGACCTGCTATTATTAATAGATATATGTCAAAAATTTCAGGGCCTCTAACAGATAGGATAGACATCAACATTAGAGTTAAGAGGGTTGAGAGCGAGAAGTTAATATCTAGGGAGAAGGCTGAAAGCAGCGCAGATATTGCAAAAAGAGTTCTAAAGGCTAGAGAAGTTCAGCTTCAGCGCTTTCAGCACGATAACTGCTACTCAAATTCTCAGATGTCCACCGAACAACTTAGTAGATATTGCTCCCTTGGAGCTGAAGAACTGCTTTATATTAATAAAATCCTAGACAAGTTTGAATTATCCGCTAGGAGTTACAGTAGAATCATAAAGATTTCTAGGACTATTGCGGACTTAGAAGGGAGCAGGGATATTGCTTTGAAACATTTATTAGAGGCCACACAGTTTCGCTTCCCCTAGAAAAACTCTTCATTTTTTTTTGATTTTCAAATTATTAGCTACATTTGTGAAAATGAAAGTAAAATCTTTATTCCTCATCATTGCTATTGCGCTTTTTTGCGCTCCTAGCCCCCTATTTGCTCAGAAAAACAGTAAAGAGCGCATAGATTTTCCCCTCCAAGAGTCTGATTATTTCCTAGAGGGAATACACGCATACAATCAAAGGAACTTCAACTTAGCGCTCGGATGCTTTCAAGCTTGCCTAAACATAGATCCGTCTAATGATGCTGCCACTTTTTATTACGGACTTTCTACATACTCGCTTGGTAATCAAAGCGAGGCAGAGCAGTTTTTAAAAAAGGCTGTAGAGCTAGATCCTGAGAATATTTGGTATAGGATCTATCTGGCAAATTACTACACTGGTGCAAATGACATAGAAAAGTCCATTTCTATATATGAAAAAATTCTTGCAGACTTTCCCGACAAGACATCTCTATACTATGACCTTATAGACCTATATATTAACAATCAGCAGATAGATATGGCTCTGAGCACTATTGAAAGTATAGAAAAGGATAAAGGAAAAAATGAAGCAACCCTTAGCGTAAAATATGAATTACTTAATCACGCTGGCAAAACGGAGGAAGCTGATGCTATTCTTTTAGAGTTATACTCAGATTTCCCTTCAGCTAACGTTGCTTATGTACTAGGAGATAAGAACTTGAGCCTATATAAAGACACTCTTGCTCTTACTTACTATCAAAGGGCTCTTGAACTAGATAATGATTTTGATTTAGCTTATTATGGCATAGCGGAAATCTACAGATATAGGGGACAGTACAATTATTTCTTTGAGAATATTACCCCATTTATCAAAAGTAAAAATATCGATAGTAGTTCTAAGTTAGATTACATATTTCAGAGCCTTGTTACTCCTCAATTTATTCAAGCATTTGAGCCCCAATTAGATAATATCATGGAATGTTTGCTCACTGCTCACCCTACTGATAGTCTGAGCATTTCAGGAAGTGCGGCATATTTCTCTCAGACAGGTAAATTAGACAAAGCAGAGGTCTTGTACGAGAAAAATTATTCTCTTTATCCTCAATCATATAGCACGACATTTGAATATATATCCCTACTATATTACCTAGAGGACTGGAATAGATTAATTCCTATCACCTTCAAGAGTTTGGAATACTTCCCTAACGACCTTGACCTTCTGGAAATCCTCGCTATCTGCTACTGGAGAATTGATGACCTTGACAAGACGATAAAAGTTTATGATCTAATGGTGGAGGAGCTAGATAAGGATAAAAATGCGGAAGAGCAAAGATGGCTATATGTTTATACTTCCTTAGGAGATCTTTATAATGCCAAGGATAACACTAAAAAAGCATACTCATACTATAAGAAGGCTTTAAAGATAGATCCTGAATACAATCCTCTTCTTAACAACTATGCCTATGCGCTAGCAAAAGATGAGAAGAAACTAACTCAAGCCCTGAAAATGAGTGCAAAAACCATTAGCGATGAACCTGATAATCCAACATACTTAGATACTTTTGCTTACATTTTATACCTAATGGGAGAATATGAAACAGCAAAAGAGAAACTAAAACATGCGATGTTATATGGAGGAAGAGAATCAGCAGCTATTATGGATCATTATGCTGATATTCTATTTGCACTTGGCGATTACGATCTAGCCTTTATGTATTGGGAAGATGCGTTGAAACTAGATTCGAGCATTGGTATTGAAGAAAAGATTATTCAGAAAAAACAAGAACTCTCAAAGTAATAATGAAAAGGTTATTTGCTATTATACTGTTTATTTTAAGTCTAGGGGTGCACTCTTATGCCCAGAGTCTTAGCTCTGCACGCCAACAGAAAAGCAAATTAGAGAAAGAAATTAAAGATATAGATAAGCAGCTTAGCTCTACATCTGCAAAGAAAACAGCAAGCATAAATAGTTTGCGTCTTACTCAAAAGAAAATTTCATCGAGAAAACAATTAATCAGTGAATTGGAAAAAGAAATCTCCATTCTTGACAAGAATATAGATAGTAAGAATCTATCCATAAAAAAGTTAGAAGAAAGACTAGAGACTCTTGAGAATCACTACAATCTGCTAATTATCAATGCTTATAAAAATAAAGACACGAAGGTATGGTTTATGCATATCGCTGGCAGTGAGGACATAGGACAAGCCATAAGAAGGTGGCAATATCTTAAGAGGATGAATGAATCGATATCCACACAGGTAGAGGTAATTAAAAGTACTCAAGAGCAGCTCATTAAAGAAAAAGCTGAATTAGAGAAGTACTATTCAGACTCAAAGCGTACCCAGAATGAGAGAAAAAATGAATATCAGAAGCTAATAAAAGAAGAGCAGCAGTTTAACTCATCTGTAAAGAGCCTACAACGTCAGGAGAAAAAAATAAGAGACGGACTTAAGCGTAAACAAAAAGAAGTAGAAACCTTAAATAAAAGGATAGAGAAACTTGTAGCTGAAGAAATAAAGAGACAACAGGCTGCAGAGGCTAAAAATAATAAAAAGGTAAATTATGCCCTTTCTGGCAAATTTCAAAACAACAAAGGGAAGCTACCGTTTCCAACTCGTAACGGAGTTATCATTGAAAGATTTGGTCAAAGCTACCATCCAGTTTTCAAATCACTTAAAATGCCTTTCAATAATGGTATAGATATCTCTACATCTCCTAATTCCTCGGCATACAACGTCTTTGACGGAGTAGTAAAACAAATTATCGTTATCCCTGGATACAATCTTTGTGTACTTGTTCAGCACGGAGAATATTTCACTTTTTACTGTAAGCTAAAAGAGGTAAAAGTTAAGCCTGAACAAAGTTTAAAGACAGGAGATTTAATAGGTACTATAGATAATAATGAAGACGGAAACACTGTTTTACACTTCGAACTATGGAAGGGAACATCAAAGCAAAATCCGGAGTCCTGGCTAAAGAAATAAAACTACCTATATCTTAAGAGAAATATACGAGTTCCTAAAGAAACTCTGGACTTACGCGCCATTGTTATTTCACTACAAAATGACCTCAGCGGCTAGTTAATTATCGATTTTAGATACTTCCCTGTTAAGGAATTAGCTGACGATGCGACTTTTTCAGGCGTACCCTCTGCTAAAAGATAGCCCCCCTTCTTTCCTCCTTCTGGCCCCATATCAAACAGATGATCTACAACTTTCAATACGTCCAAGTTATGCTCTATCACCACAACTGTATTGCCTTGATCAACGATAGTTTGAAGGACAGCAAGTAGTACTTTTATGTCCTCTGTATGAAGTCCGGTAGTAGGCTCATCTAACAAATATAAGGACTTCCCTGTACTTCTTTTCGAAAGTTCTGATGCTAGCTTTACCCTCTGATTTTCACCACCAGAAAGTGTTAGCGAAGATTGGCCTAAACGAATATACCCTAAACCCACATCTTCCAGAGTTTTTATTTTCTGATATATAGATGGTATATGTTCGAAAAATTCTCGAGCCTGCGAAATAGTCAAATCTAGAATATCTGATATGTTCTTGCCCTTATACTTCACAGCTAATACATCTGGCTTAAATCTCTTTCCTCTACACTCCTGACACGTTACCTGTACTGAAGGAAGGAAGTTCATTTCAATTATTTCTACCCCTGCTCCTTTACATACTTCACAGCGCCCTCCTTTCACATTAAAAGAGAATTTACCTGATTTAAAACCCCTCACTTTTGCATCTGGAGTTTCCTCTAGAAGCTTTCTTATATATGACAGGACTCCAGTATAGGTAGCAGGATTACTTCTTGGAGATCGACCGATAGGACTTTGGTCTATTTCTATTAACTTATCAATATGTTCTATTCCCTCTATTGAATCATAAGGAAGAGGCTCTGAAAGAGAGCGATAAAAGTGTTTACTTAATATAGGAGTAAGCGTTCCATTAATTAGTGAAGATTTTCCACTTCCACTAACTCCACTAACTCCAACAAAGGTACCAAGAGGGATATTCAAATCAACACCCTTAAGATTATGTCCTTTTGCACCCTTAAGTGATAAAAAATGCCCACTTCCCTCTCTTCTTTGAGTAGGAACCTTTATGATATTTTTATCCATAGGGACATAAGGGCCTGAATAGATAAGTTCACCTCCTAGATCTCCAGCCCCTGGCCCCAACTCGACGATCCAGTCAGCATTCTCCATCATTTCCATATCATGCTCCACTACCATCACTGAGTTACCCTCATCCCTAAGTTTCTTCAATGAAGCTATCAATTTTATATTGTCAGACTGATGAAGTCCGATACTTGGCTCATCTAGAATATATAAAACATTCACAAGCTTAGAGCCTATTTGGGTAGCAAGCCTTATTCTCTGTGATTCACCTCCACTAAGAGTTCTAGTAGCCCTATTCAGAGACAAATACTTCAAGCCTACCTCTAGCAGAAACTGTATCCTCTCTACAAGTTCTTTAATTATCTCTGTCGCTATTAACCTGTCCTTAGCACTAAGTTTATCAGTCAAAGAAGATACCCAGTCATAGAGCTCCGCAATATCAAGTGCTGAGACCTCAGCTATATTTTTACCATCTATTTTAAAGGCAAGCGCATCACTATTTAACCTTGTTCCCTGACACTCATCGCATAAATGCTCATAGGAAAAATTACCCTTTAACTCATCTTGGTTCTCTTCATTCTTCTTCTCTAACTTGGAGATAATCCCAGGAAAGGTAACCATTTCCGAATAACCATTACCACTTCCTACTCTTATTAACTCCTCAGATCCATACAAGACCAAATCCATCATTTCCTTTGGAAGATCCTTTATCGGAGTACTTAGAGGCGTTGCAAACTTCTTTGCTATACCCTCCAATATCTCAAAAAGACTATTCGAGCGAAACTCCCCTATCGGAACGATTCCACCCTGAGCTATAGATAAAGAGTCATTTGGAATAAGCTTAGCTTTATCTATCTGAGATACATAACCCAAACCCTTACACTTATGACAAGCACCTTGCGGAGAATTAAAAGAAAAAGTATGAGGGGCTGGTTCTGGGAAAGAAAGTCCACTCTGAGGGCACATAAAATACTTACTAAACAGATGCAACTTATCCTCCTTCACATCCCAAACATAAATAGCACCCTTTCCATACTTCAATGCCGTTTTCACAGAATCATCCACTCTTTTTGTATCTTCCTTATCAGGCACTAACTTATCGACTACTAACTCTATAAAATGTGATTTATAGCGATCCAATCCCTCAGCTACATCAACTATCGAGCAAAGTTCTCCATCGATTCTCATCTGAGTATACCCCCTCTTTGTCATTAACTCGAATAGGTCTCTATAGTGACCCTTTCTACCTTGAACTAGAGGAGCTAGAACTATACATTTTTTCGCATTAAACTGCTCTACTATATGTTCCAATATCTGCTTATCAGTATAACGCAACATCTCCTTACCCGTGGCAGGAGAATATGCCTTTGAGATACGAGCAAAAAGTAAGCGCAGAAAATCTGCAATCTCAGTAATCGTTCCTACCGTAGAGCGAGGATTCCTGTTAGTACTCTTCTGCTCTATCGCAATCGTAGGGCTCAAGCCCTTTATACTTTCGAAGTCTGGACGCTCCAAGGCACCTATAAACTGCTTCGCATAGGTTGAAAGAGTATCCATATATCTTCTTTGAGCTTCAGCAAAGATAGTATCAAAGGCAAGGGAAGACTTTCCACTTCCACTTAAGCCTGTTATAACCACGAGCTTACCCCTAGGTATATCTACAGAGACCTCTTTTAGGTTATTTACTGACGCTTTGCTGATCTCAATATAGTCCATCTTTATTTCAAGTAAGGATTTGTAGTTTTTTCTTTTTCAACAGAAGTAGCTATCCCATGCCCTGGGTAAACAACTGTTGTATCTGGAAGTGTAAGAATTTTTTCCTTTATACTAGTAATCAAAGTTTCATAATCTCCACCTGGAAGATCAGTTCTTCCTATACTTTCATCAAAAAGAGAATCTCCTGTCAACACATACCCATCTTGCTCATTATACAGAATAACTCCACCCTGAGAGTGACCAGGCACAGTATATGCCTTTAGAAAGGTATTTCCATAAGTAAGTTCATCTCCATCATTAATAGTGTGAAGATCCATCAAAGGGCTCTCTATCTGATAGCCAAAATATTCACAGTACTCCTTTATTCTGAAATAAGCATCCTTATCACCCTCATTTAAATAATGAGGCACTCCCCACTTCTCTCTCACAAACCTTACCGCCATAACGTGATCGAAATGACCGTGAGTATTAATAACCTTAACTGGCTTTAATCCATTCTCCTCAATATACTTTACAAGTCTGGATTTTTCACTATCAGAATATGCTCCTGGATCTACAATAACGCATTCATTTGTAGAATCACTGATTATATAGCAACAAGTGCGCAAATCATTAAAATAAAATGTCTTAATCATAGCCACAAAATTAATAAAAAGTATGCTTATCTTTGTAAGAAATTTTATATAAAATATGTACATCGCCATCGCAGGAAATATGGGTAGCGGAAAAAGCAGCCTAACAAAGTTACTTTCCGAACATTACGGCTGGGTTCCGTGCTATGAACAGCCAGATAAAAATCCCTACCTCAAGGACTTCTACAACGATATGTCGCGATGGGCCTACCACTCACAGATGCATTTCCTTGCTGAAAAGATAAAACTAATGCACTCCATTTCTAGACAAGATAGTACTTACATACTAGATCGCCACTTCTGTGAAAACAGTCAGATATTCACAGAGCAACACTTTCAGAACGGTTACATAAATCATTCTGATATGGAAACTTACAGAACACTTACCTCCAGTATCTATCCCTTCCTAGAAAGCCCTGCTCTTACTATTTACCTTAAAAGCTCTGAGGCTAAACTTATGAATAATATTAAGCTTCGTTCACGCTCGTACGAGCTGACACTTGATCAGAAGTATGTTTCAGAACTCAATATCAAATATGAAGAGTGGATAAAAACCCTAGATCAAGATAAACTCTTAACTTTAGATATGGACTCTATAGATTTTATCAAGAACACTGAAGATTTTCGCAAAATTATTAAGAAAATTGACTTGTTTTTACCTCATTTTTAATACTTAGGGTTTGTATATTATTTTTTTTCATAACTTCGCAGCTTAATTTTAACACAAAAAATGATAGTAGTACACACACTTGAGGAGTATAAATCAGCTCTAAACAGCATCGATTCTAAGCTTAGTATAGGCTTTGTCCCTACCATGGGAGCCCTCCACCAAGGACATCTTTCACTAATCCAACAATCAGTGAAAGAGAATGATTGTACTGTCATCTCTATTTTTGTTAACCCCACTCAGTTCAATAATGCTGACGATTTCCAGTTTTATCCTCGTACTTTAGAAAACGACTGCACTCTAGTTAAAGAATGCGGAGTAGACATCGTATTTGCACCTGGCGTCTCTGACATATACCCAAGTGAGGATAAGAGAGTCTATAATCTAGGAGGCCTAGATGCCTATAGTGAAGGGCCCCGAAGACCTGGACACTTTAATGGCGTAGCACAGGTAGTTACAAGACTTTTTGATATAGTTAAACCTACTAGGGCTTATTTTGGAGAAAAAGATTTCCAACAACTTGCCATAATAGAATATATTACGAGCGACCTCAACTATCCCATAGAGATCGTTCGCTGCCCTACTTCTAGATATGAAGACGGGCTAGCTAGGAGCTCTCGTAACGAGTTACTAACTCCTAAACAAAGAGAAGCCGCTCCACATATATATAAGACTATTTCAAGCGCGCTAACACTAATGGATCAAATGAGCCCTGAAGACCTATGCGCCTACCTAAGTAGAGAAATAAACACTAATTCTGAACTAGAAACAGAATATATAGAAATATTTAACGCTAAAACTTTAGAACCATTGAAAAAATGGGGCGATGCGGAACATATCCAACTTGCCTGTGCAGTATTTGCAAGACCTGTAAGATTAATTGATAATATTAAATTAAAATAAGATATGTTTTTAGAGATATTCAGATCTAAAATTCATCGTGTAAAAGTCACTGAGGCCAATCTTAACTATATTGGCAGTATTACTATTGACTCAGCCCTCCTTAAAGCAGCAGGAATGTTTGAAGGGGAAAAAGTCTCTGTTGTTAATATTACAAATGGTAATAGAATCGAGACATATACCATCGCTGGAGAAGAAGGAAGCGGAAAAATAGGAGTAAACGGAGCAGCTGCTCACTTATTTAGTGAAGGTGATTTAATTATCATCATGTCCTATGCGCTTATGACTCCTCAAGAAGCTGAAACCTTTACCCCTAAGGTAGTATTTCCAGATTCTGAAACTAACCAACTAATTTAAACCTTTGCTCCAATAAATATCTGCTACTATGAATGATCCTAATTCTATCCTTCCTAAAAATACATCTTTAAAGAAAAAGATATTTTCAGGTGTAAAATGGCTATTTATGTTTTCTTTAGCTGGCACTCTGCTCTTTTTCGCATTTAGGGGAGTCAAGTGGCAGGACTTTGTAAATGGCCTTAGAACTACGGACTTTAGATGGGTAGCTCTTTCTATGCTAGCAGGCCTAGGTTCATTTATTGCGAGAGCATTCAGATGGAGACTAATAATGCTTCCTCTTAATCCTAAGATTTCAAGAAAGGACACATATAGAGGTATAACAATAGCCTACCTAACTAATTTTGCACTCCCTCGTGCAGGAGAGTTCGCAAGATGCGGAGTTATCTCCTCAACAGGCAAGGCTTCGTTTGAATCTGCTCTAGGGACAGTTGTATTTGAAAGGGCTGTTGACTTGCTATGCCTAACCATTATCTTCTTTACAGTATTAGTCGCGAAATGGAATACATTTGGAACCTTCGTATACGATAGAATATGGGCTCCAGCACTGGAATCTGCAAAAGACATAAATATCTCTGCTATAATAATAGCTCTATGCTCGATCTTTATAGTGTCAGTAATAGCTCTTTTTGCTTATAGAAATAAAATCAAAGAAACAAAAGCCTATAAAAAGGTCAAATCCGTTCTTTTGGGACTTAAAGATGGTTTAACTTCAGGCTTTAAGATGAAGTACAAGTGGACCTTCTTATTTTACACCTTAATGCTATGGGTTTCTTACTGGCTAATGAGTGTATTTACCCTTAACGCCTTCCCTATACTAGACGATATGACAGCTGTAGACGCACTTTTTCTTATGCTGGTTGGGACACTAGGATGGATAGTACCGGTGCAAGGCGGTATTGGAGCTTTTCACTTCATTACCTCGATGACTCTATCTGCACTATATTCTGTATCACAGACCGAGGGTATAGTATTCGCAACTATATCGCACGAGAGTCAGTCCCTTGTGATGATAATCTGCGGTTCGATCTCAGCTATTACTCTCTTTGTTCTTAAACGCAAGAAAGCCTAGAGCTTACTTCTTTATTTCCATTATGTATTTTTCTTCCAGGAATACTGGATAATAGGATAGCTTTGCTTTCCTTAGACCCTCATCACCAGCATCATCTTCTCTACTTACGTACTTGAATCCTTGGATATTGCTACGCACAAACTCATTTGTAATATACTGATAAAGACCTTTGTATTGAATGAAGGCCTTCTCTATGTGTACGATGAATGTATCAGACGAGATCGGCTCACCTATGGTATAGCCAACTACCTCTCCGCCAATTCTCACTAGTGCGCCTTGTAGATTTAATTCTTTAAAATTATCTAGAGCTAAACCTACTGCTTCTGACTCTCCTGCTAAGGATTCATTACTCTCACAGTCTCTTTCTTGACACCAACGCTTTGTCATAACTTTACACCCGTCGATTAAGGCTGCATAGTTAGCATCATCGTGGTTAATAAGTTCGTATTCCCACTGATAATTTTTTTTGAAACCTGATATAAGATTTCTTTTGGGTTGGTACTTTGAACCTACTAGGTTTAACAAGTCATCTGTCAGATATATATAGTCATAACTATCTCTTGTAGGAGTGAAGGTAAACTTATTAGGGAATATCTCCTCGATCTGCGGGATAAAGCAAGGATTGATAGTGCTTATTCTAATTTTTTTTGCATTAGCCTGAGCATCAGCGATTAGAGCCTCTATTAAATCTTTTAAATCTCCTCTTCCTGCAGGGAAGACGTAGTTTGCTACCTCTTCTGCCACTGAACGAATCACTAGCCAATCTTTATACCTAGCTATCTGAGAATTATATGTTCCGGCCCAGATAAATATGGTTGTAAAGGAATATTCTGTTGCTCTAAAGTCCGAATATCCTAACAGTTCATCAATCCATTTTTTATCCGGAAGCTCTATTTTCTTAAATTCTAACATTGTCTGACTTATTTATTCTTACAAAAATACTAATTTTTAGCTATCTTTGTAGCTAATTCAATAAAGAACTACTAATATTTATATATCACACAATGAAGAATTTTGTAAAAGAACTAGAATGGAGAGGTATGATTAACAATATTATGCCAGGAACAGAAGAGCAGCTTCAAAAGGGCTTAACGTCTGCTTATGTAGGAATCGATCCGACAGCTGATTCTCTTCATATTGGACACCTGGTAAGTATTATGATGCTTAAACACTTTCAGAATTGTGGACATAGACCTGTGGTATTAGTAGGTGGAGCAACAGGTATGATTGGTGACCCATCTATGAAATCAGCAGAGAGAAACCTTCTTGATGAGGCTACACTAAGGCATAACCAAGATGCTATAAAAAAACAGTTATCCACTTTTCTTGATTTTGATAGTGATGCACCAAATGCTGCTATCTTAGTTAATAATTATGACTGGATGAAGGATTTTAGTTTCCTAGACTTTGCGAGAGAGATCGGAAAGCACATCACTGTTAATTATATGATGTCGAAAGACTCTGTAAAGAAAAGAATTTCAGGGGACGAAAGAGAAGGTATGTCTTTTACTGAGTTTACTTATCAACTTCTACAAGGCTACGATTTCTTACATTTATACCAGAAGGAAAACTGCTGCCTACAAATGGGAGGAAGTGATCAGTGGGGCAATATTACTACTGGCTCTGAGTTAATTCGCAGAAAAGTTCAAGGAGAGGCTTTCGCACTTACTTGTCCTCTAATCACTAAGGCTGATGGGGGAAAATTCGGAAAAACTGAACAAGGAAACATCTGGCTTTCGACCGAGTATACTTCGCCTTACGCCTTTTACCAATTCTGGCTAAATGTTAGCGATGATGACGCTAAGAAGTATATCAAAATATTCACGATGCTAACACAGCAAGAGGTTGAAGCAGCTATTTCACAACACGAAGAAGCTCCACACCAACGCTCTCTTCAGAAGCTCCTAGCCAAGGAAGTAACAATCATGGCTCACGGAGAAAATGAGTACAACAAATCATTAGAGGCCTCTAGTATTTTATTTGGAAACTCTACTTCTGAAATATTACGCAAACTTGATGAGAGTACCTTCCTTTCAGTGTTTGATGGAGTACCTCAGTTTAATGTTCCAAAAGCAGAATTAAATAAGAATATAATAGAGACGCTTGCTGTTAGCACTGCTATTTTTCCATCAAAAGGGGAGTGTAGAAAGATGATACAAGCAGGTGGATTATCAATAAATAAAGATAAGAATCAAGATATAGACTATGTAATAGACGAAAAGGATTTATTAAACGGGAAATACATCCTAGTCCAAAAAGGTAAAAAGAACTATTACATAATTAAATGCGAATAATATGGAAGGAGAAAGTACAAGACAACTAAAGGTAGCAAAGGAACTTCAACGTGTCCTTGCAGAGATTATTAGATCTCAAGGAATGGCAGCTTATGATGGAGCACTTCTTACAGTAAGTGGAGTGAAGATAAGTCCTGACTTAGCTATTGCTAGGGTATATATTAGCTGTTTCCCATCCTCTAAAAGCGAGGCAGCTATAGCTCAATTAGAGTCTAACACTAAGGCTATTCGTGGCACGATGGGACGCCAGGTTGCAAAACAACTAAGAATTATACCTGAATTAAGCTTCTTTTTAGATAACTCCTTAGATTACGTAGAGCATATCGAGAGTCTACTAAAATAATATGCACCTACCATTCTTCATAGCACGTCGATACCTATTTGCAAAGAAGTCACACAATGTGATTAATATTATCTCTGCAATCAGTGCTATGGGAATACTCATTGGTTCAGCTGCTCTGGTGATTATCCTCTCCATTAATAATGGCTTTGGAGAATTTGTAACAGGAATATATGGAAAGTACGAAGCAGATATACTCATAAGCCCCAAGGATACAAAAACATTCATCGCAGGCGAGGATCTTATAGATTACATTTCTAAGAATAAGGACATCAACTATATTTGCCCGATTATTCAAGACAGGGTTTTTCTTGACTATAAGGGCAGACAAGGCATAGGGCTTCTCAGAGGAGTTGACTCTCTATATTCTATTGCTCATAACGCTAAGAGCTCTATTTCAGAGGGCGACTTTAGCTTAAGTTTTGGAGAAATTAACTATGCGATCATAGGGCAAGGACTCTCGTCTAGTATGGGTATTCGTCCTCGATTCGTCGCTCCGGTAGAACTCTACTACCCTGCTAAGGGCAAACAAGTATCGCTTAGTAACCCCCTAGCATCTTTGAATAGGGTTAATCTTTTCCCTCAGGGCGTAATTAGCATAAACCAAGAACTGGATAAGGATATAATTATCTGTTCTGCCCAAGTCGCAAAACAGCTTTTAGACTTCAAGGAGAAAGAATATAGTTACATAGAACTAATATTAGCACCTCAATCAAAAGGAGACAAATTAAAAGCAGAATTAGAGGAAAAATTTGGAGACAGCTATAGATTTCTAAATCGATTTCAGCAAAATGAGACTATCTATAAGATGATGAAGTATGAGAAGGCCGCTATATTCTCTATTCTAACACTAATTATCCTTATTATAGCGATAAACATCTTCGGATCTTTAACTATGCTGATCATCGAAAAAAAGAATGATATTAAGACCCTAAGAAACATAGGAGCTGATAGTAAACTTATCCGAAATATCTTCGTGATAGAAGGATGGCTAATTTGTTTATTAGGAAACAGCGTGGGGATAATTCTTGGAGTAGTAGTTAGTTTGATCCAGCAGAAATTTGGGATACTAAAAATGCCTGGCAGTTACCTTATTAACTCCTATCCCGTTGTTGTTGAGCCGTCAGACGTACTCCTAACCTTTGTTATTATTAGCGGAATAGGGCTAATAATAAGTCTTATTCCAGTCATTAAAGTGCTCCCTGTTATTAAGGAAGAACAATATTAAATAAGAACTGGAAATAGTTCTGGCTAGCACCTTGCTGTGGACCTGTCCTAGCATATCTCAAACCGACACTTACCTCTCCGTATAACTTTAAAACAAAGAAATCTAATAATAGATCTGCGCCATAGGAGTATAAATGACTTGCGTGTGCTATATTATTATAATTATAGGCATAGTCTGCAAAAGGAATAAATCTAAGTCTCTTTAAATATAGGATATTATTTAAATCTAAGTCTCCTAAATAGATAGGAACAGCATAATCCAAAGTAGCCTTATAATAATAATCATTTGGGATGGTTCTTCCAGATTCTGTAAATGTATAACCTCTAGGTAAGTCAGAAAAAGAAAGTCTATAATTTTTTCCGTCAGAAAATTGTCTCTGGTACTCTAATCCAAGTCTAAGTCCTTGACTTCTTGTTAATCCAGGAAAATATGCATAAGAAGATATCTGTAGTGCATTCCCAAAATTCTCCCCTGCACTTGGCACTGATAAACCCATTACACTCACACTATATCCCCAACGTGGATAAAGAGCAGACTTAGCGATAGGGAGCATTTGGTAATACCTAAAACCATACTGCATAATATGCGCGTAAGCATTATACTCTAAATCATAAGAGTAATAAGAATCATTATTCAGACTCCATCTAAACTGGGGAATAAAGCCTCTAGACCATCCATTTCCATATAAGTTTAGAGGATAATATACTAGAATACTTGTATTTGCATAGGTCTTATCTAACATAGGGCGCATCGACAGATAGTTTCCTAGCATACTACTTCCTAGCTTATAGTTCATCGCATTTCTTGTATTCACCTCCGCGCTTAACTCTATTGTTGGACCTAAGCCAGAGTATGAGAACTTGGCATGCCCTGCATGGAAACCATTCTTATACGAATATGCTAGCATAGTCTGCGCAGTACCTAATGAGTTCTGAGAATACGATGTGAATCCTAAAGAAGCGATATCATAGAAACTCTCATAACTCATAGATCTAATCCTATCTACATCATAATATATAGGTGCCCAAGAGTGAAATCTAAATAGATGCGACAACTTCCCATAACGCTTCGAGGGATACTTTGCTGTATCATATACATCTAATGCATCCTCCTGCGATCTTTTAAACTTGCTTTGCTGCTGCATCTGCTCTGTCATAAACTCTGCTTCCTCAAAGACAGTTGGCTTCTCAAAATCCATCTTTGTAGCATCCATAGCAGATAGTTGCAGGCTGTTTATATCATAGCCCTTAAGCTGATAGTCAGAATAATATATTAAGCTATCTTGCCCAAGGGCAATATCACTTGCTCCATAGGCAGAATTAGAAAGTCGAGTTAGGGTACTAGAATCAAGGTCGAAGCAGTAGATATTCTGCAAGCCATCCAGATCACTGGTGAAGTACAAGCTTCTTGCTTGCGAGGTCAAACCCTTAATAGTACGATATTGCGGAGCTATAACTTCTTCCCACGCTCCTGCGTTGTAAGTATAAATGCCAAGTCCCCTCTCATTTGTAACGCTACAATAGATTCTATCCCCTACCCATGTTACTTCCTTAATTTGTCCCTTACCTGGAGCCTCTACCCTAAAAATAAGATCTCCGCTTTCCCTATCTAAAATTAGGGCATAGGAAGAACCTACAATAGGATATTCTACAACTGCGATACTATCTCCTCCTAGCGAAGGAGATGGATTATAATACCTCGTTCTTCCCTTATATTTCTTGAGTTTATTTTTAAACGGATCAAAAGAGCGAATCACTGAGAAATCCTCTAATGTCGCCGCATTTCTCTTGATCGTTTCACTCCAATAGATAATGTTATTACGATCTACACTTAATTTAGAGGTAATTTGACTAAAATTTCTAACATGATGCTCCCTCCCCTGTTCATCTATATATACCATAATATCATTTTGCTCCATTCCATCCTTTATAGCATAGACTCTTCTCTCTCCCGTTTCTTTATCATATATAGGTGTAGGATAACGATAATCAGTATGCAGTCTCTTTGGTTCAAGATTTAATTTCTCTCCAACAGTCAATTTGCCTCTCTGCTCCATCTCAGATTTCCACTCCCTAGACTTCTGCCTTACTAGGGTATCAAAAGCAATATACTTATTGACTCCTGTTAGATCTGCAGCCGCTGACGATATCACAGAGGGATTATACCATTTATCTACTAGATTCTTTATGTACTCTCCTGGATAAAAATAATTATTTGAAAGCTTAGCATTATTATACTCCTCGAAATAACCCATTACATACTCATTTGGAGTAAAATGTCTATACGAACCAAACCTATATCTTTCCCAGCTACGATAATCCCCATTAATTAATGCCATCCTCATATATTGCTGAAACTCTGCATTCCTTCCTCTTCCTGTTTTTGTGTACACCGTCTCAGCAACTACCGCATCACCCTCTAAAAACACACCTGTAGGATATAGACCGACTACTAATCCTATTATTTGATCTCCTAGGACGTATTTCATAGCCTTCCAGAAACCTATCTCAAAGGCCTCTATCTGTCCCACATGCCTAGATTCGTGTATTACAAGATGTTCATCCCACAAATCTGCATTTCCATCATAAGCATCTGGAGTAGTATAGAGCTCCATTCGCCTAGGCGCCCAAGACACCATACCATTACTCAAAGTCGAATAAGGATGTAACACTACAGGTATTTTTCTTGGATTTATCTCTAGGGGCTCCATAACCTTACTCTTCCTCGACTCCAATAAGTACAAATACCTCCTTGCCAAAGAATCTATTTCCTGAGGATAAATCAATGTATAATTTTCGGTTTCTATCTGCCTCCACTTCGCCCTAGCAGGGTCATTTCCCAGGGTATAGAACTGAGCACTTGCGAATTTCGAAATTAGCAATAGTGCGCATAGCGCAATAAGATACTTAATATTCTTATTCATTTTCATAAGTGCTTAGTGTGTGAAGGAGAGAATTAAGAGTTGCGTCCTTCAATACAACGTTCTTATTCTTATCTAATAAATACAACGTAGGGATAGCCCTTATATTATATAAAGGCACATTTGCGACTACCATATCTGGGTCATAGGCATTAATCCACTCTTTAGGATATATTGGCATATAGTCTAACCAAGCCTCTAGTTCTTGATCAATATATAAATTCAGAATAGAAGCCTTATTTGCTACTAGCAGATCATTCACTAATGTATTCTGGGATAGAGAATTAATTATTTCAAAGCAAGCCTCACATTCTGGGTTACTAAAAAATATTATAATATAGTCCGTTGTCAAATCATCGAGCGAAGAAGTTTCTCCATTCCTAGTTGTGAATCTAAAATTCTCTGCTCTTAGACCAATTCTATTCATAGAGCAGTCTTTTAAATCTAGGGAGTATTTGTCCTTCTGCAGTTCTGTATAATAATGAGAATCCAAGATTACATTTAAGACTGAAATATAGAGCTCTTCATTTCTAAAATTTGAGTTCGGATTATATAAATATAACTCAAACAGCTCCATTAAATCAATATATAGTTTCTCTGACACTCCTTCTCTTAGAGAGGACAGAAATGACTCAAGAGCCTTGGTTGCCTTATTTATTTCTAATACAGTTAGTACTTCTATATATGATTGAAATGCTGCCTGAAACTTATCTTTTGTTAAACCACCTACCAGAGCAGTGTCTTTAGAATAATCCTTCTGTGCTTTTAAATAGTTAGCCCAATAGTTATTTGCAACATAATCTAGGGCATCTTCTTGAGATACAATATAACTTGGCACAGATATATATGGAAAATCACTCTTATATTCTTGCTTTATTAACTGAGGTTGTTGACTTTTTGACTTCGAAGAAGTATTCCCACAAGCAATAAAAGTTACGAAACATAGAAAAATAAAGACCTGCTTTGTCAAAGTAGACTTAAAAAAACTTACTGAGTTCATAATTCTAACATTTAATAGAAGAGTAAAGCTTATAATACAAAAAAGAGAGGACTTTCTTAAAGACCTCTCTTTTATGTTGACCTACTAGGATTCGAACCTAGACAGACAGAACCAAAATCTGTAGTGCTACCGTTACACCATAGGTCAGTGAAATAGCGTTTTGCTTTATTCAGGGTGCAAAGATATTATTTTTTTCTAAATTCCTAAAAAATTTAGAAAATTTTCTCCAAATTTTTCAAATAAAATTATCCAAACTGCGAATCTTGCAGCTCTACCTAGCAGTGATAGCATAGAAAATTTCAAAAATGAGACCTTATAAAAGCCCAAACCGATAGAAAATATCTCTCCTACGATAGGAAGCCAAGCAAAAATGGCTAACCAAATTCCATATTTCTCTATCTTTGTCTGCTGTCTTTCTAGTTTTGATCTAGTAACTCCTAGGTACTTCTCTATTAAATCCCATCTTCCTGTTCTTCCTAATGCATAAGAAGTCATGCCTCCTAGGCAGTTCCCCGCAGTCGCAACAAGCAATGTAAGTAGTGGATTTCCTCCTGCCATCAACATTCCCACTAATAAAAAGTCCGAGGAAAGAGGGACTATCGTAGATGCAACAAGTGAGCCTATAAACAAACCCAAATATCCCCACTCCAGTAAAAATTCCATACTACCCTCTTAGTTTCTTAAAAAAATTAGATACTATTTCCCCACACTCCTGCTCTAGAATTCCATTTTCTACTTTTGTTTTTGGATGGAGTAATGAACCAGTGTACAAGCTATATCCTCTTTTTTCATCTTTTGCCCCATAATAAAGTTCTTTAATCTGGGCCCAAGCTAAAGCTCCAGCACACATAGGGCAAGGCTCGATCGTAACATAGATACTACAGTCATGTAAATACTTTCCTCCAAGATGATCTGCTGCTATCGTTATAGCCTGCATCTCTGCGTGGGCTGTAGGGTCATTTAGCCTCTCTGTTAAGTTATGCGCCCTTGCTATTATCCTGTCTCCACTAACTATTACTGCTCCAATAGGAACCTCCCCTGCCTCTTGGGCCTTATTTGCCTCCTTCAAGGCCTCTCTCATATAATATTCTTTTCTATCTTCTAAAGTCATATTGTCAGTTTCCTCACTTAAAAGTGCAAATGTAGTAACAATTTGTCAGATAAATTTTATATTTGAAGTCCCTTATTAAGTCAAGAGCCTATTGGCTCATTTTTTGCTTAATACTAAGGAGAAAAGAATAATATTAATAACTAAAAATACAAAAAATAATAACGATGAATATTAAACCATTAGCAGACAGAGTTCTTATTGAACCAAAAGAGGCTGAAGTAAAAACAGCCAGTGGAATCTACATCCCTGATACAGCTAAAGAAAAACCTCAACAAGGAACAGTAGTAGCAGTAGGCGGAGGAAAAAAAGACGAGCCAATGGAATTAAAGGTTGGTGATACAGTTCTTTACGGAAAATATGCAGGAACTGAACTTAATGTAGAGGGTAAAGATTACCTTATGATGCGTCAATCTGACGTACTCGCAATCATGTAATAATAAAAGTAATATATATATATGTCAAAGATTATTAAATTTAATATGGAGGCACGCAACCTTATGAAAGAGGGTGCTGATGCTCTAGCAGATGCAGTAAAAGTGACTCTTGGTCCTAAAGGACGCAATGTTGTAATAGATAAGAAATTTGGAGCTCCACAAATTACAAAGGACGGAGTAACAGTAGCAAAGGAAATAGAACTTGAAGATCGTTTCCAAAATATGGGTGCACAAATGGTTAAAGAAGTGGCTTCTAAGACTAATGATTTAGCTGGAGATGGAACTACGACTGCAACTGTTCTTGCTCAAGAAATTATAGGTGTAGGACTAAAAAATGTTACTGCTGGTGCTAATCCTATGGATTTAAAGCGCGGTATCGATAAGGCAGTAGAGGCTATCGTTGAGAATCTTAAGGCTCAGACCCAATCAGTAGGAGATGATATCTCTAAAGTTGAGCAAATCGCTACTACTTCTGCTAACAATGATGCCTTTATAGGTAAACTTATAGCAGAAGCTATGAGCAAGGTTAAGAAAGAGGGAGTTATTACTGTAGAAGAGGCTAAGGGCACACAAACAGAGGTGAAGGTAGTAGAAGGAATGCAGTTTGATAGAGGTTATATATCTCCTTACTTTATGACTAATCCTGACAAAATGGAGACCATCCTTGAGAGTCCATCCATCCTTATCACAGATAAGAAAATAGCTTCTATGAAGGATTTACTTCCTACTCTTGAGCCAATAGCTCGTGATGGAAAATCACTTCTTATTATAGCAGAAGATGTAGAAGGAGAAGCTCTTACTACTCTTGTTGTAAATAGATTAAGAGGAACTATTAAAGTGGCAGCTGTAAAAGCTCCAGGATTTGGAGATCGTCGCAAAGAAATGCTTCAAGACATCGCTACACTTACCGGCGGAACTGTTATCTCTGAGGAAAGAGGCTTTTCTCTTGAAAATGTAAGCCCTGATATGCTAGGAACAGCAGAAAAAGTAAGCATTGACAAAGAGAATACAACTATAGTAAATGGTTTTGGCGACAAGGCTAATATAGAAGATAGAGTAGCTCAAATCCGTATGCAAATAGATACGACTACTTCTGATTACGACAGAGAGAAGCTACAAGAAAGACTTGCAAAGCTTGCTGGTGGAGTCGCTGTTCTTTATGTAGGAGCTGCATCTGAAGTAGAGATGAAAGAGAAGAAGGATAGAGTAGAGGACGCTCTTAACGCGACTCGCGCCGCTGTAGAAGAAGGTATCGTACCTGGTGGTGGAGTAGCACTTATTCGTGCTATCGACTGCTTAAAAGATCTTACAGCTGACAATCAAGACGAAAGAACAGGTATTAGCATCATCGCTAAAGCTATAGAGGCGCCTCTTAGAATGATTGTGACTAATGCAGGAATGGAAGGAAGTGTTGTCGTTCAAAAGGTTCGTGAAGGTAAAGGAGATTTTGGATACAATGCTCGCAGCGATGTTTATGAAAATTTATTTGCTGCAGGAGTTATCGATCCAACTAAAGTGACTCGTGTTGCTCTTCAAAACGCAGCCTCAGTAGCAGGAATGTTCCTTAGTACTGAATGCGTAATAGCTGATAAGGTAGAAGAAACTCCTGCTATGCCTCCGATGGGAGCTGGTATGGGAGGAATGATGTAATCTAGGAATTTATAGCTTCCACAGGATCCATTTTCGCGGCTTGATAAGCTGGTATCATTCCAGCTATGATTCCTATAAGGATGGAGACGGAAGCTCCTTGAATAATATTGGTCAGGGTAAGGTTTAATTCTAAACTTTGCCCTGATCCTATTGTAATACTACCTACCGCATGAACTAATAGGTAGACTAGTGAGATTCCTAGAATTCCTCCAAATAGAGATAAGACAGCTGCCTCAACTAAAAACTGGAGCATTATTACATAAAACTTTGCACCCAAAGCCTTTTGAATACCTATCTGACGTGTCCTTTCTTTTACAGAAACAAACATAATATTTGCGATACCAAAGCCTCCTATTAGTAAAGAGAATCCTCCTATAACCCACCCTACCATTCCAAGCAGTTTATATGCCTGTTCCATCATTTTCTTTACAAAATCTAATGAATTTAAAGAGAAATTATCTTTCTGTACAGGGCTTAATCTTCTTTCTGCCCTTAGGATTTTTCTAATCTCATTTATCATAGCTTTGTGCTGAGTATTATCATCTGCCCTACACATTATTATTCCATCTTGATTACGTACATTATACCTCATTCCTGCATACTTAATAGGCATAACAACTGATTCATCTATAGGAAAGGCACTAACAAAACTACTACCAAAATCTTCAAAAATTCCAACAACCCTTACTTGTAGGGCTCCTACCTTAATGGTTTTGCCTATAGGATCTACTTCATTCTTAAATAGCTCTGAAGCTACCTCTGAACCTATCACGGTCACAGCACTACCATTCTCGTACTCTGCCATACTAATATTTCTTCCCTTTACAACACTTACATTTATTAACTCCTCCAGGTTAGAGCTCTGAGCAACTATATATGTATAATTATAAGATTCTTGTTTATAGTGGCTCTTTCTTCCATATAAAGTAAAGAAATAGGAAGTAGTAGCACTAATTTCTAAGTTCTCCTCTATAGCGTTAAAATCATCTATATTAATTTTTGGATATTTGAGATACTCCATCCATTCCTCAAAACTACGAATTTCCCATGGTGTTTGTTGAATATATAGGACCTCTCCCCCTAAATCATCCAATCCAGAACTTATACTTATCTCCAAAGAATCGATAAGGGTAAAGATCGCGACTATGGCAAATATTCCTATGGAGACACCGAGTAACGATAGGAAAGCTCGTAACTTCTCTAGCCTAAGTGCATCAAAAGCTAAGTTGATGCTCTCAAGTATAAGCCTGAAAGTAGTCACAAGTTTTTTATATAATTCGCTAAATCTCATAATACAAATGTAGCTAGGTTTCTCATCTATAGGAAAAATTTTACTCTATTGTCTAAAATTTTTCTTTTTATATATTTAATTTTGCCTTCAACTCTCTAATTAAATCAAAGGCGTTTATAGGGGTCATGTTGTTTAAGTCCGCATTTTTTAAAGAATCACGAATATTCATTAGCATAGGATCATCTAACTGAAATAATGAAAGCTGAACCCCTTTTGGGCTAGGTTCTATCGTTGGTATTTGTGCCCTATCCTTCTCTAGTTCATTTAATACTCTCTGCGCTGTTGCTACCACCTCCTGTGGCATTCCAGCTAGTCTTGCAACATGAATACCAAAGCTATGTGCTACTCCTCCTTTACATAATTTTCTTAGGAAAAGTATTTTTCCATCAACTTCCTTTGTTGCTATATGATAATTCTGGACTCTTGGGAACTTTTCTTCTAGCTCATTTAATTCGTGGTAATGTGTAGCAAATAGTGTTTTTGCCATCATACCCCTCTCGTGTAAATACTCAACTATAGCCCAGGCTATCGACATTCCGTCAAAGGTACTAGTTCCTCTTCCTATTTCATCTAATAGCACAAGGGAACGTGAAGATATATTATGTAATATAGTCGCTGTTTCTAACATCTCTACCATAAATGTTGATTCACCCTTTGATATATTATCAGAAGCTCCTACCCTAGTGAAGACCTTATCAAAATATGGAATTACTGCTTTTCTAGCAGGGACAAATGAACCTATCTGTGCCATTAATGCGATGAGTGCTGTTTGGCGTAATAAGGCTGATTTACCCGACATATTAGGTCCTGTAAGGATTATTATCTGCCTTTCTTTTGAAAGACATAGGTCATTTGCAATATAGGACTCTCCTATCGGCAGTAGACGCTCTATCACCGGATGCCTTGCTTGGTATAAATCTAATACATCCCCGTCTGTCATCTCTGGCTTACAATAATTATATTCAACCGCGGACTGAGCAAATGACAAGAGACAATCCAGTCTGGCTATTAGTGCACAGTTTGATTGTATTTTTCCAATATTCTTCTGTATCTCTAAGACTATTTCTGAGAATATTTGACTCTCTAGTGCGTATATCTTTTCTTCTGCTCCTAATATCTTCTCTTCATACTCCTTGAGTTCTTGTGTAATATACCTCTCAGCTGAGACTAATGTCTGCTTTCTTATCCAGTCACTTGGGACTTTATCCTTATGTGTATTTCTGACTTCCAGATAGTATCCGAATACATTATTATATGCTATTTTTAGTGATGAGATACCTGTTCTATGAGTTTCTCTTTCCTGTATATCCTGAAGTATTCTCTTTCCATTACATACAATATCTCTTAACTCGTCTAAGTCCTTATTATATCCTCCGGCTATCACATCTCCTTTTCCTAATTGACCTGCTGGATCTTGACACAGTCTTTGCCTTAATATATCCAATAAGTCCTTTAGAAGATCTAATGATGCGACAAAGTCTAAAGAAGCTGCACTCTGAAGTATGGATGGAAGTCTCTCTATTCCCATTCTTAGCATCTGTGCCTCTCTTGGTGTCAGTCTACCTGCAGCTGCTCTCGATATGATTCTTTCCATATCACCGATTGCACTAATCTGCGAGACTAACTTAGATCTCATAGACTCATCCTCGATTAGACTTGCAACAGCATTATGTCTTGAAGCTATCTCCTCAAGACTCTTTGATGGCATCGCCATCCAGTGCCTTAGAAGACGCGATCCCATAGCACATGAGCACTTATCCATTACATCTAAAAGAGTTACCCCTTCACGAGAGGAGGCCTCAAATATTTCTAAGTTTCTAAATGTAAATCTATCTATCCACACAAACTCGTTCTCGTCTATTCTTGATATAGATGATATATGACTAAGTCCTCTATTTGGACTATACTCCGAGCTTGCCTGTTGGTTATTCTCTAAATAGAACAATATAGCACCTGCAGCAGTAAGAGCCAAAGGGAAGGATTCCACTCCAAAGCCCTTTAAGCTTTCTAAGGCAAAATGCCTCTTTAATTTTTCATAAGAGGAAGAATAGACAAAAGCCCATTCATCCATCGTTGATACATATATATTGCTTGAGCTACTATAGAACTTATCTCTTAATCCCTTCTCATAACCCTTCTTTACTAGTACCTCTTTTGGGGAAAAATCATTCAATAGCAAGTCTATGTAATCCATTCGTCCTTGTGCGACCCTGAACTCACCGGTAGAAATGTCCAAAAAGGCGACTCCTGCCTGATCCTTCTCAAAAAAGATAGATGCCAGGTAATTATTTTCTTTCTGAGATAGCAACTGCTCATTATAGGATACTCCTGGAGTTACTAGTTCTGTAACTCCTCTTTTGACTATCTTCTTTGTTAATTTAGGGTCTTCTAACTGATCACACACTGCGACCTTATATCCAGCCCTCACTAATTTAGGCAGATAGGTATCTATTGAATGGTGCGGAAAACCTGCTAGATCTATATAAGTACCAGAACCGTTTGCACGTTTTGTCAATACTATTCCCAATACCTTACTTGCAACTACTGCATCATCTCCAAATGTCTCATAAAAGTCCCCTACTCTAAAGAGTAATATAGCCTCTGGGTGCGCTGCTTTTATTTCAAAAAACTGCTTCATTAAGGGCGTTGGAGCGATATCTTTCTTTGCCATAATTCTCTATTTTCTCTTTCTGTTAAGCACTAGCAGAACAACACATAATGAAAGTCCTAATAGTATAATAGCTGAACTCACTATTGAAATAAGCCTTCCCGTCTTCATACTGAGCGGGTCGTACCTAAATACTATCTCTGCTTCGCCTGCAGGGACCTGAAGTGCCCTAAGGGCATAATTTGCTCTTAGTATATTTCTCTCTTCGCCATTTATATAAGCCTTCCATCCCGCTGGGTAGTAGATTTCACTAAATACAGCTATTCCTCCATTTAGACATGTAGATTTATACTTTAATTCATTCGGAGAATAGGACGTAAGTTCCACCCTAGGATTAGGGTCAAAAGCTAAACCTGACGGCATGTGTCCTGTAGGAGAGACAAAAGTTCTAAACTGCTCATCATCAAGAATAGCTGTCAGCATAGGATCTATTTCCCCTAATTTAGTAATTTCCTCTTCTGGACTTTTTGCCAGTTCATAATTACTCACAATCCAGGCATTGCCAAGGGCCTTATCATAGCTTAGTGGGTAATTATTAGGATCTATTACGATATAGCGAGTATTTAGCATTGCCAAAATCGGATAATAGCCTAGAGCGTCCTCTATTTGATCTATGGTTGTCGCATTTGGGATTATAGTATTCAATTCTCGACTCATCTTCATTATTTCTGGGGAAATATAATAGTCGATTAAATCTTGATAGCGCTGTAACTTAGCGGCACTGTAACCTCCTATCGTCTTATGGTGGTAGCTAACTATTGCGTCATTAAAAGTATCTACAGTAACATCTAAGACTCTATAATTCTCATCTTTGTCCTCTAGAATTACCTCATCAACTGGCCTTGGTTTGTAGTACGAGTGAAAATCATTCATCCTGATAAAGTGAGATTCATTCAGGTAACGCTTTCCTACTGACCACATATCCACTAACACTAATAAACATAGTAGACCTAAAGCGTACTTAGTCGCGACTTTCTTTTCTATCGAGAAGTAAATTATAGCTGCTGCTAACAGTATAAAAATAAGACTCCTTAGTGCATCAACTCTTAATAAATTCTGTCTTATCGAAGCTAAAACGCCTGCGTCGATTCCCATTCTTGCATCTGAAGCTCCTACAAAACTACCCGCTAACGAAGGTAAAAGCGCAAATATCAAGGATAAACCTCCCGTTACAGCAAAAGCTATTATCAATGCTTTTTTATATTTTTGGGTTTGCTCTTTTTCTTTAGATTCTGCTTTTATTAATTTATTCAAGCCGAGTATACCTAGTACTGGGATGAGTAATTGTAAATTCACTAGTATCATAGATACAGTCCTAAACTTATTATACAGAGGAACATTATTAAAGAAAAGTTCTGAGAACCACATAAAGTGAGATCCCCAAGCTAGAAATAAACTTAGAACTCCAACACCTATTACCCACCATTTTATATAGCCTCTAAGTAAGCATAAGGCTAAAACAAATAAGAATATCGATATCGCTCCCATATACATTGGGCCTGCTGTAAAGGGCTGAGGTCCCCAGTATAGAGGCAACTGAACATCTTCCTTTATATTATAGGTTTCGTTTAGTATGTCGTGTGATTTTGTTCCTTTTTTCACCTCGCCAATTGAAGAGCCACCATTAAAATTTGGGATTAATAAGTTCGGCGTTTCATTTATTCCATAAGACCAGCTTGTTGCATAGTCAAGGTCTAATCCTCCATCTGTTTGCTGTCCATCCTGTGATTCTAGAATAGCCCCTCCCCTCATTGTATACTTCGCATATTCATAAGTAGGTAGAAGATGATTTGCATTGACTGCTATCCCTATTACTCCTGCTACTAGCAGTATTAATGATGTTTTGAAGAAGGTATTAAATTCTTTTTTCTTTAGAGCATCTATGAACTTTGCTATCGCGAAACCAAAGATAATAATAGCAAGATAGTAAGTAATTTGGGGGTGATTTGCCTTGATTTGAAAACTTAAGGCTAGAGCAAAAAGTAGTGCAGCTAGCGCAATCTTAAGAATGTGCTTCTGTCTATAGGCGTATACTACCCCTGCTAATACCCAAGGCATAAATGCTATAGCTAGCATTTTTGTATTATGCCCTACTTGGATAATCTGCATATTATAGGAGCATAAAGTTATCGCTATAGCTCCTAAAATCGCTAGGTAGATATTTACTCCGAATGCTAGAAATAGTAGGAATCCTCCAACTAAGGATATAAATAAATAACTAGCAGGCCTACTTCCAAACTGTAATAAGTCATAGATATATTCTGTTAGGTCGCCTTTGTAGTGGACTTCTATGGTATTGCTCGGCATACCTGAAAACATAGACCCTGTCCAAAGGGCATGGTCGCTAGGATTGGCTTCATTATGCTCTATTATTTCGTTTGCCATCCCCCTCCACGAAATAAAATCTGACTGATTAACGATCTTTCCACTTAATACCTCAGGGGTGAATGCATAAGCAAGGACTAAAAATCCTAACACTATTCCTAAATACAGTAATACCTTCTTTGTCATAATTTTTTTATTTTATCAAGGAGTTTAGCACTTCTGCTAAGCTTCCTGTTAGATAAGCTCTTGAATATTTATTTAACTCATCGTCCTTAAGTAGTTCAAGTTTATCTCTTTTTAAATATAATTCTTCTAAATATACTTTTAAGCTTTCCTCTTCTTCCCATTCAAATATTTTTCCGCAGTTTAACTCTTCTAATGAGCTTGCTAACTCTCCTTGCTTTGGTCCAAAAGCAACTATGGGACGCTTTGCTGCCAAATATTCGTAGTATTTTCCAGAAAATAGAGCTGCCCATTCTGGGTCTATCCTAAGTGGTAATAATAGCACTGTTGATTTCCTTTGATAGATACAGGCCTGATGGTGGGGCAAATAACCTAGGTATTCTATTCTTTCAGGGGGAATCAACTCACCTAACTCTGAGTCTATAGCCTCTTTTACCTGTGGGTCTACTTTTCCAACTAGTCTTATTTTTAGGTCTTTCCTAAATGAGTCACTCTCCCTAGCTATCTGTGCTAATACCTTCCATAGCTTTAGGGGATTTCCATCTTTTGAGAAAAGTCCTGTATTTGTAATGCAAAATCCTTCCTCTTGCTCTATATTCTCCTTGGGCATATCATCCCAGTCAAAACCATTAGTTATAACATGAAACTTGTCGGATTCTGATTCTTCTTGCTTTGATTCTTTTAGTAGGTCTTTAAATTCCTTTATCACTTGGTTACTAACACTTAAGACTGCATCCGCTTGCGCTAAGGTTTCTTCTTCTAGTCTTAGATGTTTTTTACGTGCCTTTGGCAGCAGAGGTAGGTATTTATGGTAGAATATTTTTGTCCACGGGTCTCTAAAGTCAGCTAACCACTTAAGGCCTAAGTCCTTTTTTAAAGCCTTTGCTATCAAGTGCATTGAATGCGGAGGACCTGTACTTACGATTACATCTACTGGGTTTTCTTTTAAATAATCCTTTAGGAAGGATATCGATGGTTTTATCCAAAGGCATCTTGCATCAGGAATAAAGAAATTAGCTCTTATCCATAGGGATATTTTTTCTTTTAATCCCATATCGCTCATCGAGCTTATAGGATTTACTGGGCTAGGGTTCGATCTTTTCTTTTTTCCAAGAAAAGCCTTATGTATAGTATAAGGTTCTATAATTGGTCTCTTTACGATTTCAACACTATCTGGAATATCCTTTAATAGTGTAGTGTCTACAAGAGTCATATCTGGATTTGAGGGCGTATATATCACTGCTTGCCAGCCAAAAGTTGAAAGGTACTTTGCAAATTTTTGCCACCGCTGAATACCTGAACCGCCCATTGGAGGCCAATAATATGTTATAATTAGTACCCTCTTCAATTTTATCTTCTTTTATACGTAACAAACTTATAGTTATAGCCACTCTCTTGATCAAAATTAGTTTCGGAGACATTCTCCTGTTCCCACTGTGTTTTGTCAAAATCTGGAAAGTATGTGTCGGCGTCTTCTATTTCCACGTCGACCTCTGTTATATAAAGTCTATCAACCATTTCAAGGCTATCCGCATAGATCTGCCCCCCTCCTATTATAAATATTTCCTTTCCCTCTTCGTTATGCTTATTAGCTTTCGATATTGCCTCATTCAAAGATGAGGCTATTTCTAATGCTGTTTTTTTTCCTTCCTCTGGCTCTTTTTCCTCCCAGCGCGAATTTCGGGTTATTACTATATTTCTTCTTCCAGGAAGTGGTCTTTCTCCTATAGACTCAAATGTTTTTCTTCCCATTATCACGATGCTACCCATGGTGACTTTTTTGAAATATTTTAAGTCATCTGAAATATGCCATAATAGGTCATTATTTCTTCCTATGGCTCTATTGTTTGCAAGAGCTACGATTAGTGCTAACATACTATCCTTACATTATTTACGATTATATTGCTATCGGAGCCTTAATTGATGGCGCCGCATTATAATCTTCTAGTTTAAAATCTTCGTATTTAAAGCTAAATATATCTTTGACTTCAGGATTAATCCACATCTTTGGTAGTTTTCCAGGCTCTCTTGATAACTGAAGATCTACTTGTTCTGTATGATTTAAGTAGATATGGGCATCTCCAAATGTATGTACGAATTCACCTAATTTTAGGTCACAACACTGAGCTATCATCATCGTAAATAGGGCATAGGATGCGATATTAAAGGGAACTCCTAAGAAAACATCTGCACTGCGCTGGTATAACTGACATGATAGTTCACCATTGGATACGTAAAATTGAAACATAGTATGACAGGGAGGTAGAGCCATATTGTCTACATCTGCCACGTTCCAAGCTGAGATTATTAGTCTACGTGAAGAAGGGTTAGTTTTTATCTGATTTATTAAGTTTGCAAGCTGATCTATCGTGCTACCATCTCCTGCTGGCCAATTTCTCCACTGATAACCATAAACCGGCCCCAAATCACCATTCTTATCTGCCCATTCATCCCAAATACTCACTCCGTTATCCTGAAGATATTTAATATTTGTATCTCCATTTATAAACCATAAAAGCTCGTGAATAATCGATCGTAGATGGAGTTTTTTCGTGGTTAATACGGGGAAGCCTTCTTTAAGATCAAATCGCATCTGATATCCAAAAACAGAACGTGTTCCTGTGTTTGTTCTATCATCTCGGATTACTCCATTTTCTTTAATATATCTTAGTAAATCTAGATATTGTTTCATACGCTATACGTTAAATAAGAAGTGCATTACATCTCCATCTTGTACAACATACTCTTTTCCTTCTATACCTAACTTTCCTGCTGCTCGACACGCTGATTCTGATCCATATTCAATATATGTCTCGTAGTGAATTACCTCAGCTCTGATAAATCCTTTTTCAAAATCCGTATGTATCACTGCTGCTGCTTTTGGAGCCTTATCACCTTTATTTATTGTCCATGCTCTAACTTCCTGTACTCCAGCAGTAAAATATGTCTGTAGGTTTAATAGGGAATAGGCTGATTGAATAAGTCTTGTTACTCCTGAGTCATCTAATCCTAGTTCTTGTAGGAACATTTGTCTTTCTTCATAATCCTCTAGTTCCGCTATTTCAGATTCTATTTTTGCTGATATGATTAATACCTCAGCATTTTCTTGTGCTGCTACTGCTCTCACCTTCTCAACATACTCATTACCGCTTACTGCTGAGGCCTCATCTACATTACAAACATAAAGAACTGGTTTGTTTGTTAGTAGGTAGTACTCATTAGCGATTTTCTGATCCTCTACATTATCTAGCTCTACAGATCTAGCAGATTTACCTTCTAAAAGAGCTTCTTTGTACTTCATTAATATATCGTAGCTTCTCTTAGCTACTTTATCTCCTCCTGACTGAGCCTGTTTAGAAACTTTTGATAGTCTAGTTTCTACTGTCTCTAGATCTTTTATTTGCAATTCTAGGTCAATTATCTCCTTATCTCTGATAGGATCTACACTTCCATCTACGTGTACGACATTAGGATCGTCGAAGCATCTTACGACGTGTAAGATAGCGTCTGTCTCACGTATATTTGCTAGGAATTGATTTCCTAAACCCTCTCCTCTACTTGCACCTTTAACAAGTCCTGCGATGTCTACGATTTCTACTGTAGCAGGAATGACTCTCTGAGGCTTTACTAACTCCTCTAGTTTCTTAAGCCTTTCATCCGGTACTACAGTTGAGCCTATATTTGGCTCTATAGTACAGAAAGGGAAGTTAGCTGACTGGGCCTTACCAGAGCTAATACAGTTAAATAATGTTGATTTTCCTACATTAGGCAGGCCTACTATTCCACAACGAAGTGCCATATCTTTTTATAAATTTTAATATATTTTCTTTTACTCTATTAACCCACAAAAATAGTAAATATTTTGTATCTTTGAATGATGAAAGACTTAAAAATCTACTTCTGTACCCTAGTATTAATCTCTTCTCTAAATCCTGAGTTCAATATAATGTTTTGGAATCTGGAAAACTTCTTTAATACTTACAGGAATACAGAGATTAATGACGAGCAGTGGACTCCTAGAGGAGAGAAGAGATGGACTAGGAATAAGTACCAGAAAAAATGTAATGATATAGCTAAGACGATATTGCTTTGTGGGGATTCCTTTCAAGACCTCCCAGCGATAATAGGTGTTAGTGAAGTAGAAAATAGGGGAGTACTAGAGGATTTGCTCGAGAATACGGTCCTGTCAAAACTTAATTATGAAATAGTTCATCATAATTCACCCGACAAAAGAGGGATAGATGTAGGTCTTCTTTACGACAAGGATGAATTCACTCTATGGGATACAAATAAGCTACTTGTGAGTCTTCCAGATAGCAGTAATAGGACCAGGGACATACTTCACGTAGAGGGTTATGCAAATGAACTAAATAAGAAAATGCATATAATTGTCAATCATTGGCCATCTAAATGGGGAGGAGAAAAATTAAGTGCTCCAAGCAGACTTGCAGCTTCTCTTACATTAAAACCTCTTTTAGATTCCTTAACTACTTATGATCCCTTATCATTAATAGTTGTCATGGGAGACTTTAACGATACTCCTGAATCTGAATGTATAAGTAAGCTTCTCAGCGAAAATATATTTGTCTCTACATTTATCGAGAATAAGGAGGTAAAAGGGACTATCAAGTATCAAGGTAAATGGGAAGTTATAGATATGTTTATTATTAACGATAATCTTATGTCCTCTAATCTTTTTCTAGCCCAGTCCTATATATTTAGTCCAGAACATCTACTTGAAGAGGATAGAACATACCTTGGATATAAACCCTACAGAAACTATCTTGGGCCTATATATCATGGCGGGGTTAGTGATCACCTTCCTATCATATTAAACATCGTACATAAATAAATATCCATATAAATAAAAATCCTCCAAAAGTTACTTTGGAGGATTTTTATTTCGAGTAAGATCTACTAGTAGAATCTTGCTCTATTATCTTCTTCATTAGCCATCTCTTTGAATGTATTCATAAGCTGGCCTATTTGGTATCCTGATACTTGCTTGTTACGAGCTTTTGCATCGTCCTCAGTGAAGTATGCCTGTGTATTTTTCTTGTTTACTCTAGCGATATAAACTCCCACATTTCCTGCGAATGGCTCAGAGATCACACCTGGCTCTAGGCCTGAAATAGTACCTACTAGTACTGGCTCAAAGTTACCCGATGAGTAAGCTCCGAATGACACTCCGTTTCTAGTGCTTACAGTCGTATTTAAGGCCTCTGCCATCTCTTCTAGAGTAGTTAATCCAGCAACCTTTGTTTTTACCTCTGCAAGAAGTTTTTCAACTCTCTTCTGAGCTAATAACTTAAATTCTATTTCTGTTGAAACTTTTGAAAGTGGAGCATATCCTTTTTCTGTAATATTCTTTAAGGCTACTACGAAGAAATATTTATTATCAAGCGTGATAATTGGAGATACATCTCCTTTCTTAGCTTCGTATACCCAACGAGAGATTTCCTTTGCATCATCGTATCTAGAAACTTTTCTAGCGCCTTCAGCTAGTGCGTTCACTGGAACTACTGGAAGATTCTCTTGATCTACTATATTATTGAAAGTAGAGATATTACCATTAGAACCTGAAGCTAGATTATTCGCCTGTGCATAGAAATGCTGGTAAGTTTGCTCTGAAGCTGTTACTTCTTTAGTAAGTAATGCTATCTGTACTTTTTCTTGTAGCTTAGTTCTCTCTGTTACCTTAATAATATGTAAACCGTAATCTGAAACTATTTTTGTTAAAGTATTTGGCTTTGTAGCTAATACTTCTTCAAGACCCGGGATCATTTGTACTTGAGTCATCCAACCTAATTCTCCTGGCTTAACATTAGGATTAG
Organism: uncultured Muribaculaceae bacterium; assembly: GCA_964369605.1. Taxonomy (GTDB): domain Bacteria; phylum Bacteroidota; class Bacteroidia; order Bacteroidales; family UBA932; genus CAYJFD01. The sequence continues at coordinate 46,688 of CAYJFD010000001.1, forward strand.
TATCAAGAGAGTGCTCTTTTGCTACTTCTGAGAAACTTACCCTTCCTCTATTTATTTCATTTATTAAGCTATCCGCTCTATCATTATCGCTGATAGGTAAAAGAATGTGATTTACAAATACAGAGTCTGGTAACATTTTTCTATCTGCTATCCTAGCAGCTATGTATATACTTTCATCGTGTAAATATACAGGAAGAACCTTTTCATTTGATTCAAACGCGAATTCTTCTACTTCAGGGTACATTGAAGCTAATTCACCTTTCTTATAATACACATTTTGAAGTGGCGTGTCTGAGTATCTTGATAAGTAACTCTTAAGATTAGTAGTCTTAACAAATTCTGGATACTCTCTATTTATCATAATTTGTGCCTCTTCGAAGTCTCTCTCTAGTGGAAGAACTTCATACGCTACAAACTCGATATCTCTAGAAGCTTCTACTTTGTACTCTTCTTTATGTAATTCATAGTACTTCTTAATTTCTTCCGATGAAACCTTTAAAGTAGTATCTCTTGTAAAACCTGTAGGAACCATGATAAATTCACAGTCACTTACTATATTATTCTCATCTATAGATCTAAGTTGTTCTATCGAATTCATTACACTGCTTGACGAAAGAAGACTAGTGTACTTTGTAAAATACTGCTGACGTAATACGTTTTCTTCTAAAAAGCCCCAATATCTTCCTAATCTACCACTCTCGTCTGTAGAAATAGCTGAGATAAACTGAGCAAACTGCTCCTTGCTAAAGTTTCCTGAAGCGTCTGCAAATGCAGGCTCTCTTTTTATAATTTCAGAGATTTCTGAACCATAGCTTAGGTCAAATAATTCATCTTCTCCTACTGTTATTCCTGAACTCTCTATTAATGGAAGAATGAATAATCTATTCTCGAAATCTAACCACGCAGATTGAGTAATAGCATCTAAAGTCTCTTGTGAGACTGTATTATTTGTAGTCATACTATAGATATCACTATAGTAGTCTACTTTTGCTTGAAACTTTTCATAAGAAATAGACTTACCATCTATTTTACCTACATCATACTTTGATGAGAATGTTCTTAATGTTGTCTCTAGGGTGGATGGATCGATCACAAATGATAAAAGTGCTACTCCTATTAGCACTACGATTAGTATTCCAAACTTTACACGTATTTTTTCTAAAACCGCCATTGTATTTATTTTTATTTTAGTTATCGTTTTTCAATAATCCGCGAAGATAAGAATTTTATTTATTATCTAAGGGAATAGGACCAATAAAATTTGCACTATCTCTATAATTTGGCTCATCTGAGTTGCTATCCATTTGTCCCCAACTATCGAAGGGTTTTAATAGCACTGCATTACTTGCTCTCTCATCTGACTCTAAACCATAGCCTTGCATCATGCCGTCAGGAGAAAATAATTTTACATAACAATCTGTATAAATCATTTTCTTTTCTTTACTCCAATATATAGTATCAGTTTCTATCCTTCTTCCTTCGATATAGTTCTTTATTACTACATCTCCATACGCTGCCCATAGCTCATCTCCTCCATTGATCGTATGTTTTGCATAAAGTGATTTTATCTCCGTCTCGAGTAATCCCTCTTTGTTATATGCATATACCTCAAATTTTTTAGGAAAAAGTTCATAAGCTGTATCCTTCGATATCTCATATCTCTCCATTAGTGGCGCTTCCATTCTCATAGAAACCATTCCATCTTCTGTCTGAGAAATAACCATATTTCGAACGACTTGAACAGGTTTTTCATCTACTACATCGCTGTCTACTGTCTTAATTGTATCCGCACATGATAATACACTAATGGTAGTAAGCAAAAGTGCTACTACCATTGTGTATATATTATTTAATCCTATTTTCACCATATATAATGGTTATTAGTTTACAGTTGTTAGTTATTAGTTCTGGGTTCTAACTATTGTTTTTTCTGTAAGCCCACCGTGTGTTACAGTGTACGAACTTCCATTGATGATATCATACATAAAAGCCTCATCTTGAAGAGGGAAGTACTTAGAGTAGCTAGCGATATACTTGTTTGCCTCTTCTGATAAACTCTTGTCTGCTGCCTTTGCCTTATTAAAGTAGTCTACTGCTACCCAATAAACTGCTCTTTTCTCTATATCATTACCTTCTCTTGTAACTCCACCCCAAATAGTTCCGATTAGGAAGTTTGCTTTTCCTGCTACTATAGAAGAGGTATTAATTGCTTGTTTTGCATATTTAACAGCTTGCTCTATATCACCTGCTTTTACATACATCACTGAAGCTAATTCAAATAAATATTCTGCATCTTGATCTTTGTCAGATTCTTCATAATTTACTGCCTCTAATATGTATTTTTTTGCCTCTTCTATATTATTTGATCTTGCATGTAACTGGTATAAGAAGTAAGCTGAAGTATGAGTTGCTTCTAGTGCGTGTAGTGATTCTACAGCGTCTAAGAATAATTGCTCTTCTGTACAAGCAGATGAATTTAATAAACTTACGATTATTCCTAATTCTTCCTTATTATCTTTGTGTGAATCATATCTTGGCTGGAATAACTTAACTAGGTTCTCACAAGTAGCGACTCCACTTTCTATAAACATACTCTCAAGGTCTGAAATAGCTTTCTCTATTGTCTCAGTACTCTTATTTCTTTTTACTAAATCAGCCTCTATTGATTCTGCTACATCTACTGATTTTTCAAAAGACTCTACTACATCTGTATCTAATATCTCGCCACTTGCGTAAAGATTATTTGCATATTGCATATATCTTAATACCACAGATACTGGAGTTCTATGCTTTAATTCATCCATAGTATGTCCCATTAATGCATATCCTTCTGAATCATCATCTTCTCCTAAATACTTAATATAGTCCAATGCTTTATTTGCATTAGCTGGAATATAGTACTTTGCTTCAGTATAAGTACTGATTCTCATATCATGTAGCATGAATAATGAGTCTACTAATTCGTCCTTTCTGATAGGATTGTTTCTGTGTGTAAAGATATCTTTTCTTAATATCTTCATACCATCTAATAACATAGTTTGATTAGCTGTTGGAGGACAATATTTGATAGCTTGTCTCCACTGAGTTGAAGCCATATCCATATTGTTCTGCTTCATGTACTCTCTGTAATAAGACAAATACTTTGTACATTCTAAACTGTCTTTTCCGTATTTACCTTGTGCTAATAAGGCAAATGAAGTTAACATAAAAGTTAAGGTTCCTATTAGTAACTTTTTCATTTTTTATTTATTGAATTATTTATGATTATTCGTGTTGGAATTTTTTGAACCATACATCGTGTAGATTTACACTGATCGTAAAGTTTACATATCGCTCTGCGACTAAGCCATAGTTATTTGTACCCCTCTGTCCAATATCCATAGCGACACTAATAGCATTATACCACTTATGAATTGGAAGCGACATACCTAGCGTTAATCCGATGTTATTTACGCTTCTTCCATTTATTGTTAGGTATGATTGCTCATAATATGCTCCTATTCTATACGTTGCCCTCTTAAAGTAATCACGCGAATGATATTTACTTGGAATAAATTCAAATCCTGCATTAAATAAATGACTTCTCTGGGCTATAAAATCACCATTTTGCTGTGAAAACATTGTATTGTTCCAGTCTTGTGTCTTATAATCTACACCAAACATCCATTTATCTTTCTTTCTAAGAGAGAAACCTACTCCTAATTCTGATGCTATATCTAGGTGGGCTCCATCCTTTACATCATAATAAACAGTATCTGTAGATATAGATGATTCAGTCATAGCATAACGCGTGGCCTCCCCACTTAGAGTATTTCCTAAACGATATGTAGCTCCTATTGTTAGGGTAGTATTTTCTTTTAAGGGTTGAGCATATTGTATACCTAGCTTTCCTGTGAAGCAACCTACACTATAATTCCACCCTGAATACATATCACGGTTTGCTTGATATGAGGTAAATAATATATTACTCTTCCTGTCTATTGAACCAAAATAATAGCTTCCTTCTAGTCCTAATGATAAATTCTTAGTGAGTTTTGTTGATGCTCCAAAAAAGAACTGGTTAATACTTCCAGTTCCATATTTCTGGTACTTCACATCTCCCATATCTGCTACAAAGTCAGGATTAGTTTCTGTCTGTTCAAACTTATATCCACTATTACTATATGGCATAATACCAACTATGAATGCTGACTTATTATATATAGGAAAGGTTAGCATTATATGATTCATATTAAAGACGTTATAGGCTGAAGTCGCACCATCCTTACTACTATAAGTGTTTTTTTGGCTGACTCCAAAGTCTAACATAAATGCTAAGGTATCACGCGCTGAAACTGCAGCAGGGTTAAGATAGTTAATAAATCTATTATCACTAACTCCTATTCCTATCCCTCCCATACCTAAATTGTATGCTGTTCCTTGTTTTGATATTTCCCCGACACCATAAAGCGAATAGGGAGAATAAGCCCCCAGGGCATCTGTAGTCTGTGCAATTGCCTTATTAAATGTTGCTAGCGCAATGATTGTGGCAATAACGCTATATATGATTAACTTTCTTCTCACTATACTTATAAATTCTTAATAGTCCAATAAACACTAAATTACAAACTACAAAAGTGGGATAATTAATTTTTTTTGCCAAAAAAAATGCATCTCCTCCCGTAAATATTATTTTTCTCTTTGGATAAAGTGAAATATATGAATTAACCTCAAATACTATGCCTTGCGATATTCCTGCGATAATAGCCTCATCAGTAGTCGTTCCTATTTCAGGGTAATTTTCCACGATTGAATGCTCTGGGAGTCTACTTGTGTAGTGATTCAAAGCTTTAAACCTAGTATTGAAACCTAGGGAAATATTTCCACCTTGATATTCTCCTTGAGCACTTAGAAAGTCTATTGTGAGTGCTGTTCCAAAATCAAAAACTATTACATCTTCTTTTGGATAGAGCCACCAGGCTCCTATGATTGCACAAACTCTGTCTGCTCCAAGCGTATTTAGCGTGCTATACTTTATTGTTATGGGCAGGTCCATTTGGCCATTTACAAGTAGCACCTTTTTCAGTTTTGTCTCTAAAAATCTAACTACCTCTGTAATTTCTCCTCCCACATTAGAAATTACAGCTCCCTGAACGTCGATATTGCGAAGCACTGACCCTAACTCTACAAGCAAGTCTTCTATGGAGCAGTGGTGAATTTCCCCTATATTATCTGTCTCGTCTACAATGCAGTACTTTGCTCTTGTATTTCCTATATCAAGTAATAATTTCATTTTTATTCTTTAAGTCCTTCTATTAGACTAAATGCTTTCTCTATTGTTTTAACACTATTTATTGTTAAATATAATTTCTCTTTATTCTCTTTTAATTGATATTTAGATGAATTTTTAGATTGTATTCTCTGAATTATTTGAGAAAATAGAGGGGTTCTATAATAATTAGACATCTGATTTGAGATAAAGTATAAAATTAGTTTCTCATTTTTTAGAATTATCTTTTCAAAACCCAACTCTTTTGCTACTCTTCTTAGTTTCACCACAAATGATAACTGCCTTAATTCCTCAGGAATAGGGCCATAACGATCAGATAATTCTTCTAATAGTATATTTAATTTTTCATCACTCTCTATACTGTCTAACTCTCGATATAGTCTTATTTTTTCTGCTGTTATATTTATATATGTATCTGGAATTAATAGCTCCATATCCGTATCTATCACAAAATCCTTTACGTATACTTCATCTTGATCCTCCGACACAATATTGTGTTCTTGTTTTATTTCATCGAAGGCCTCTGCTAAGATCTTTTGATAAACTTCAAATCCCATATCTGCTATATATCCACTTTGTTGAGCCCCTAGCATATTTCCCATTCCTCTTATATCTAGATCTTGCATAGCAATATTAAAGCCGCTTCCTAAATCAGAAAAAGCCTCGATAGCCTTTATTCTTCGTCTTGCGTCATCAGAAAGAGAAATCATTGGAGGTACGATTAGGTAGCAAAATGCCTTTCTATTTGAACGTCCTACTCGTCCTCTTAATTGATGTAGGTCACTTAATCCAAAGTTTTGGGCTTTATTGATAATTATAGTATTTACATTAGGAATATCTATACCATTTTCTACGATTGATGTAGCTATCATTATATCGTAATCACCTCGTATAAAGTTTAATATGCGCCTTTCTAGCTCCTTAGGTTCTAGTTGACCATGTCCTACACAAATATCTATATCAGGTTTAATTCTACGGATTATTTCTTCTATTTGATGTATATCTTCTACTCTATTATGTATAAAAAATATTTGCCCACCCCTTTCTAATTCATAATTTATTATTTCTCTGATCTCGTCTTCGTTAAAGTTTATTATTTCCGTCTGAATAGGCAGTCTATTTGGTGGTGGTGTGCTTATAATAGATAAATCTCTAGCTCCAAGTAAGGAAAATTGAAGAGTTCTAGGTATAGGCGTAGCTGATAATGTCAGTGTATCAACTGCTGTTTTTATCTGACGTAATCTTTCTTTTGCGGATACTCCAAATTTTTGTTCTTCATCTATTATTAATAATCCAAGATCTTTAAATATTATCTCCTTATTTAATAATCTATGAGTGCCTATTACTATATCTATTTTCCCTTCTTTTAATTTTTGAGAAATTTCTTTTATCTCTTTTGCAGTCCTAATTCGGCTGATATATTCAATATTACAAGGAAAGTTTTTTAAGCGTTCTACAAAAGTCTTATAGTGCTGAAGTGCAAGTATAGTTGTAGGCACAAGTACTGCTACCTGTTTACTATCAGCTACTGCTTTAAAAGCTGCCCTTACTGCTACTTCTGTTTTCCCAAAACCTACATCACCACAAACAAGTCTATCCATTGGATATTTTTTCTCCATATCCTCTTTTACTGCATTCATTGTTCTTAGTTGATCTGGTGTTTCCTCATATTTAAATGATGACTCCAACTCTTGCTGCATATAAGAATCAGGAGAGAAGGCAAAGCCTTCAACCACTCTTCTTTGAGAATAAAGCTTTATTAGGTCTGCTGCTATATCTTTTACCCTTGATTTAGTTTGTGACTTAAGTTTCTCCCAAGCACCAGTTCCAAGCTTACTTACCTTTGGAGGAGTAGCATCGCTTGATCTGTATTTTGAAATCCTATGTAGTCCGTGAATAGATACGATAATTACATCATTATTCTTATAGACCAGCTTTATTGCCTCTTGAGTTTTACCATTTACACTACTTTTTACAAGTCCTCCAAATTTCCCTACTCCGTGGTCTATGTGAACTATAAAATCTCCTTCTCTTAGGGCATTTAAATCATTAAGTGTGAGTCTCTCGCTCCTTTCTACTACTCTTAGATTTTTTATTTTTCTGAATCTTTCAAATATCTGATGGTCAGTATATAAGCAAACTTTTTGATCTATATCTATAAAGCCTTCATGAATAGTATAATTCTCAAATTTCACTTTTACCTTATAATTATATAAGATACTCTCTAATCTTTCTACCTGAGATGCACTCTCACTTAAAATATATACCTCATAGCCCTTTTCCTTCTTATCATTTATATCACTTGAGAGTAAATCGAAATTCTTATTAAATGTAGGCTGTGGCTGAGTATTGAATTTAACAGAGTCCTCTGTATTTATATTTGAAAATATTGATGAGAGAAATACTAACTTATTATCTTTAAACTCTATATTATTTATATCAGATAACCATATAGTAGCATTCATTGATATAAAATCTTTAATGCTTATAGTTTCATTACTTGCGCTAATTTTCTGAGGATAAATTTTTATTTGCTCTAATGACTTTATTGATCTTTGAGAATTTATATCAAAACTCTTTATCTCCTCTATTTCATCTCCAAAGAAATCCAATCGATATGGTAGATTATCACCAAATGAAAAAATATCAATAATTGCTCCTCGTAACGCGAATTCTCCTGGCTGAGAGACAAATTCAACCCTCTTAAATTCAGCTTCAAACAATACTTCTTTTATAAAATTATGAGAAAGATTATCTCCCTTATTTATCTCTATTACACTATCCTTTACTACTTGTTCGCTCACAACCTGCTCTTCTAATACAGATGCGTATGTAACTATGATTAAATAATCATCCTTATAATTATTATTATTAAAATCTACTATGGCACCTATAGCAGCGGTAAACTGAACTTTTGAAGATACATCCAGAGAAGAGGAAGAAGAAGTCAATCTACTTTTTCTACTAGGAAGCAAGTAAATATTTTCCTCATTTTTAATTTTATATAAATCGTTTGCACAACTTAGAGCATCCTCTTTTGAATTTAATATAATTATATGAAGACCTTGCTCTATAGTTTCAGCCAATAAAAAAGCCTTAGCAGATGAATACAAACCTTCAATTAAAAGAGATTTCCCCCCTTTTTTATTAAGGAATTTTTTTACTGACTCAAGGCCTGTCTTATTTAAGATTTTATTATCAATCATTTCTTAATAAGTTCAAAATACGTGTTAATAAATTGTTAAAAACTTTTAATAAAAAATATATAATTTTTAATAACTATTTATATACAGCGACGATTATTAATTCTGCAAAAATACTTATATTTTTTTTCTATAGGTTATTAACTTAGTTATTAACAAAAACTACATGTTAATAACTAGAAAATAATTAACATCTTAATTTCTTAATAACTCTATAATACATTAACTTTAAAATACTTATAAAATAATAACTCTCTTAATAACTTGTTAATAAAATTCTATTAACATATTAAGAATACTATAAATAATATCATTCTTTTTTTAAATATAAAATATATATATTTGTATTATGATAAAAGAAAATGATGCAAATCGCGAAAACTTTAATCCGCGCTTTGAGAATTCTAGCAAAGATAAAGAATTTGAAAATAAAATAAGACCTGACGAATTTAATAATTTTATGGGTCAGGATAAGATTTTAGAAAACCTTAAAATCTTTGTAAAGGCAGCAAAGCTTAGGGGGGAATCTCTTGATCACGTCCTTTTGCATGGCCCTCCAGGTTTAGGTAAAACTACCTTAGCACATATTGTAGCAAATGAATTAAATGTAAATATGAAGATTACATCTGGGCCTATTCTAGATAAGCCAGGGGATTTAGCTGGATTATTGACAGGCTTAGAGGAGGGAGATGTATTATTTATAGATGAGATACATAGACTTTCTCCGGTTGTAGAAGAATATCTGTATTCCGCGATGGAAGATTTTACGATAGATATAATGATTGATAAGGGACCAGGTGCAAGGTCAGTTCAAATCTCTTTATCTCCTTTTACTTTAGTTGGTGCCACTACAAGAAGTGGTTTAATTACAGCTCCTTTAAGAGCGCGTTTTGGAATCCAATCACATCTTGAATACTACGATATAGATGTATTACAAAAGATTATAGAAAGAAGTGCAAAAATTTTAAGCGTTGAAATAGATGCTCTAGCTGCTAAGGAAATAGCCTGTAGGAGTAGAGGAACTCCACGTATTGCAAATGCACTTTTAAGAAGAGTAAGGGATTTTGCACAAGTAAAAGGTGATGGCTTCATCGATTTAGAGATAGCAAAATACGCATTAGAGGCATTAAATATAGATAGGAGAGGTCTTGATATTACCGATAATAAAATACTAAATAATATAATACATAAATTTAAAGGAGGACCAGTAGGGGTCTCTACTATAGCTACCGCAATAGGAGAGGATATAGGAACGCTTGAAGAAGTGTATGAACCTTATTTAATAAAAGAAGGGTTCTTACAAAGAACCCCACGTGGACGAGTAGTTACGGATCTGGCTTATCTACATCTAGGCATAGAGAAGCAATGTTCCGAGAATACTTTATTTTAATTGATTTTCAATCTTCTTTGTTTCTTCTTTAAGATTGAAGTTTTTGATGTTTCCACTATAGTAGATTTTTTCTCTATTGATAGTTTCAGCTGACATTCTAAACTCTGCATTATTGAATATAGTGATGTAAAATATCCACTCTTCACCTACATCAGTTTTAGAGTTTATTTTCATCTGAGTAGCTCCCCTTGATTTTTGACTAGTTACATTAGCTGGGGCATTAATCATTTCTATATTCATATTGATATTCTCGCTCGAATAAGTGCTAGTGTTCTTTGATTTACCATAATAAGGAATATTGCAGTTTAGAACATTATTTCTAAAGTCAAAGTCATAACCATCTTTTAGATAGGATATTTCTCCATCACTTCCTTGTGTTTCATTAATATAAAGAACTAAATCACGAGAATTAATTAAACTATCAACTTTTTTAGAAATCATCATTTCTATCTCTATTTTTTTAGCTTTTTTACTTTTCTTTTTTTCTTGTGCGTTAATAGAATTAAAAATACTAGTTAAAACACATAAAATCAATAAGATAGAAGTAGTTTTGTAAATTTTTTTCATATTTTTTTTAATTTTTTAGTTTGACACTATTTAAATTAGTCTACCAAAGATATATAAAATCATTGTTTAAATGCTAAAAAGTAACTAAAATTGCACAAAATATATTGATATGCAAGAGAGGTTAATATCTAAGATACCGCAAGGTTCACTAGAAAAAAAATGGACTAAACATAAGGCCAATATCAAAGTGGTAAGTCCTGCTAATAAGAAAAAACTAGAGATAATAGTTGTTGGAACTGGTTTAGGAGGAGCATCTGCTGCTGCTGCTTTAGGAGAATTGGGTTATAACGTAAAAATCTTCTGTATAAGTGATTCACCAAGAAGGGCTCACTCTATCGCGGCTCAAGGGGGGATAAACGCAGCTAAGAATTATCCAAATGATAATGACTCAGTATATCGTTTATTTTACGATACTATAAAGGGGGGAGATTATAGAAGTAGAGAAGCAAATGTATATAGATTAGCTGAGGTAAGTAATCTGATAATTGATCAATGCGTGGCGCAAGGTGTTCCGTTTGCAAGAGATTATGGTGGATTACTATCAAATAGATCTTTCGGTGGAGCACAGGTAAGTAGAACTTTTTATGCTAGGGGTCAAACTGGTCAGCAGTTGTTATTAGGAGCTTATGCATCTTTAAATAGACAGATAGCAAAAGGAACTGTAAAATCATATAATAGATATGAAATGCTTGATTTGGTTACTATCGAAGGTCAAGCTAAAGGAATAATAGCTAGAAATTTAGAAACAGGAAAAATAGAAAGATTTGGAGCACATGCTGTAGTAATAGCATCAGGAGGATATGGAAATGTTTTCTTTTTATCAACTAACGCTATGAATTGTAATGGTTCCGCTGTGTGGCAATGCTATAAAAAAGGAGCAATGTTTGCTAATCCATCGTTTACTCAAATTCATCCTACTTGTATCCCAGTTCATGGTGAGCAGCAGAGTAAGTTAACTTTAATGAGTGAATCATTAAGAAATGACGGAAGAATATGGGTACCTAAGAAATTAGAAGATGTTGCTTTATTAAGAGAAAAGAAAATAAAGGCTTCTCAAATAAAAGAGGAGGATAGAGATTATTATCTAGAAAGAAGATATCCTGCTTTTGGAAATCTAGTTCCAAGAGATGTGGCTTCAAGAGCAGCAAAAGAAAGATGTGATAATGGATATGGAGTAAATGAAACAGGTTTAGCAGTATATTTAGATTTCTCAACAGCTATAAATAAACTTGGAAAATCAGTCATAGAAGAGAGATATGGAAATCTATTTCAAATGTATGAAAAGATAACTGATGTAGATCCTTATCAAGAACCTATGATGATTTATCCTGCAATTCACTATACAATGGGTGGAATATGGGTAGATTATAACTTAGAGACAACTATACCTGGATTATACGGAATAGGTGAGGCTAATTTTAGTGATCATGGAGGAAACAGACTAGGTGCATCAGCACTTATGCAAGGTTTAGCAGATGGTTATTTTATTCTTCCTTATACAATAGGAGAGTATCTTTCTAAACTTATTCAGGCGCCAAAAACTGATATAAATGATCCAGCTTTCGAGGAAGCAGAAAACAAAGTAAAATCCTTAATTTCAAAGTTATTAGCAGTAAAGGGAAAATTATCAGTAGACTATTTCCATAAAAAATTAGGAAATATAATGTGGGAAAAGGTTGGTATGTCTAGAAATGAACAAGGCTTAAAAGAGGCAATAGTAGAAATCGAGTCTTTAAAGAAGGAGTTTTGGTCAAATGTCTATGTAGCAGGAGAACAAGGAGAGTTTAATCAAGAGTTAGAAAAAGCATTAAGGTTAGTAGATTTCTTTGAGATAGGAGATTTAATGGCAAGAGATGCATTAAATAGAAAGGAATCCTGTGGAGGACATTTTAGAGAAGAAATGCAAACATCAGATGGTGAGACACTTCGTGATGATGAGAATTTCCAGTATGTAAGTGCATGGGAGTATAAAGGTGAAGGAAATGAACCAATTCTACATAAGGAAGCACTTGATTTTGAATTTATTACTCCATCTACAAGAAATTATAAAGATTAATTAGTTCGATATGAATTTTACATTAAAAGTATGGCGTCAGAAAAACGCTAAATCTAAGGGATATTTTGAGAAATATAATATTAGTGATATTTCTCCTGATACTTCTTTTTTAGAAATGTTGGATATTTTAAATGATATCTTAATTAGAGAAGGTGCAGATCCAGTTTCAGTATCTAAAGGATGTAAAAATAGTGGTCCTATTTCTTTTGATCATGATTGCAGAGAGGGAATTTGTGGAATGTGTTCTTTATATATTAACGGTAGAGCACACGGCCCAGATGATGACATTACTACGTGTCAGCTACATATGAGAAAGTTTAAGGATGGAGAAACTATTACTATCGAACCATTTAGAAGTAAGGGATTTCCAATCATAAAAGACTTAGTAGTAAATAGAAATGCCTTCGATCAAATTTTACAAGCAGGTGGTTTTATAAATGTCAATGTAGGAGCAGCACAGGATGCGAATAATATATTAATATCTAAGGATAAAGCAGAATTAAGTATGGATGCTGCCTCTTGTGTAGGATGTGGAGCTTGTGTAGCAACTTGTAAAAATGCTTCCGCAATGTTGTTTGTAGCTGCAAGGGTAAGTACTTTGGCATTGCTTCCGCAAGGAAGTATTGAAGGCTCTAAAAGAGCTAAAGCAATGGTTGCTAAAATGGACGAGCTAGGTTTTGGTTCTTGTTCTAACACTCAGGCTTGTGAGATGGAGTGTCCAAAGAAGATATCAATAACTAATATAGCTAGATTAAATAGAGAATTTTTAAAAGCTAAACTAAGCGAATAATGGTTATGGATTTTTTTTCTACCGTAAACGGTATTCCTTTACATATTTACGATACAAAAAACAGTGATAAGCCTTGTATTTTTTTCCTACATGGCTACTTAGAAACTCTTTATATTTGGGAAGAATTTGTAGATTATTTTAAGAAAGATTTCAGAATAATAAGAATAGATTTACCAGGTCACGGCTTATCAGGAAGTATAGGTGAAGAGACGAGTATGAAATTTAGCGCAGATGTATGTGTTGAAGTTTTGAATCTTTGTGGAGTTGAAAAGTGTATTTTAGTAGGTCACTCTATGGGAGGGTATATAGCACAGAGTTTGTCAAAGTACTATCAAGGTAGAGTAGAGGCTTTAATAAATCTTAATTCTAATCCTTATGCTGATGCAAAAGATAAGTTAGAAACTAGAAATAGAGAGATAGAAGTAATTACTTCAGGAAAATTATTTTCTCTTGCGCAGTTATCTATCCCACAAATGTATTTTAAGCCTAATTTAAGACCGTGTGATGAAAAGATATATGAAACTATAGAGTTGTGTGAAACGCACAATCCTAAAGGGATTATATCGAATATTAGAGGACTTATTTCAAGGGAAGATAATGTAGAGTTTTTAAAACAGACATTAATCCCAACTTTATTTGTATTTGGCTCAAATGATACATATTTTCCATTAGAAGCTGTTGAAGGAATTAGAGCTATTTCAAATAATATATGCGTTGAAGTAATAGAAAATTCTGGTCATAATTCTTTTATTGAGCAGCCCGAACTTACATATAGAGCGATTATGCATTTTCTTGAAAATAAGATTTAATATATAGAAAAAGGCTAGTTGTAACTAGCCTTTTTTATTATGATTCTATTTAGGAATTAGTATAAGAAATTATTAAATGGGAATCTACCAGCGTGTATTTCAGCAGCCATCTTATATAAATCTGACCTAAGTTTTACTATGTTTATTTTTTCTTTTGCGGAGATAAATATATTAGGGTCATAGCCCATCTCAAAAAGCTGCTTACTGAGTTCCTCTAGACTTATGTTTTCTGGCTTTATTTCGCCTAATTCAAACTCATCTAACTCTTCATACTTATAGTTGTCTACCTTATTAAAAATGTAGAATACTGGCTTATTTTCAGCTCCTATCTCCTTAAGTGTTTTATCTACTACTTCTAGCTGCTCTTTATAGTTAGGGTGTGATATATCGACTACGTGACAAAGTACATCAGCTTCACGCACTTCATCTAGCGTGCTTTTGAATGATTCTACTAATTGAGTAGGTAATTTTCTTATAAATCCTACTGTATCAGTTAGTAAGAAATATACATTTTCTATTACCACTTTTCTTACAGTTGTATCAAGTGTAGCAAAAAGTTTATTTTCAGCAAAGGTATCGCTCTTTGAAATTAAATTCATCAGTGTACTTTTACCTGCGTTTGTATAACCTACAAGTGCTACTCTCACCATAGATCCTCTATTTGATCTCTGAGAGGCCATTTGTCTATCTATCTTTTTGAGTTCATCTTTTAACTTACTTATCTTGTTTAAGATGATACGTCTGTCAGTTTCTATTTGAGTTTCTCCAGGACCTCTCATACCAATACCTCCTTTTTGTCTTTCAAGGTGTGTCCACATTCGTTTTAATCTTGGAAGTAGGTATTGATATTGCGCTAGCTCTACTTGAGTTTTAGCGTAAGCTGTTTTGGCCCTTTGAGCAAAGATATCTAAGATTAGGTTAGTCCTATCTAGTATTCTGCATTTGAGTTCATTCTCAAGATTTCTAAGTTGAGTAGGGGATAGTTCATCATCAAATATAACTAGATTTACTAAATTCTCCTCTATGTATTCTTTTATCTCTTGTATCTTGCCTTTTCCTACATACGTGGAAGTATTAGGTCTGTCAAGTTTTTGAGTGAATCTCTTTATTGTCTCAGCACCAGCTGTTTGAGCTAGGAAATCTAGTTCATCTAAGTATTCATTAGTAGTAAATTCGTTTACTAGCTTTGTAATTACTCCTACTATAACGCAAGTATCCATGTCTTTATCTTATAATATTTTACACAAAACCCACTAAGCAGGCTTAGTGGGTTATTTATCATTATTTTAATTATACTATCTTAAGACGAATCTTACAGGGAAAGTATAATTTACAGCTACTGCTCTGTCTCTCTGTTTACCAGGTACCCATTTTGGAGAAGATTGAACTACTCTGACAGCCTCTTTATCGATAGATGAGTCAACACCTCTAAGTACTCTTACATTTTTAACTTGGCCAGTTTTATCAACTGTAAAGTGTAGAGTTACAACACCTTGAATACCATTTTCAGCTGCGCTAGTAGGATATACTAAGTTTTTGTTTACCCATTTAGAAAACTCACTTGGGCCACCACCATTAAATGAAGGCTTCTCTTCTACTAATGCAAATGGAATAGCTTCTTCTATAATTTCTTCTTCATAGACCTCTTCAACGTAATCTCTGAATTCTACTCCTAAGTCGTTACTATCTTCAAGACTCACGAATAAGTCATCCTCTACTTCTATATCGTCATCAACGATAGCTATTTCGTCAGATAGTATAGGTACTTTAGGTGCTTCAGGTACTGGAGGTGGAGCCTCCGTAGTAATAGGAGTTTCTTCGATTTCGATTTCAACAGTTGTCTCCTCTTCAAACACTGAAGCTACTTCACCAGATGATTTCCATTCAAAAGCAACATATACTAAAATTAGCGTTAAAGCATAACCTATTAGCGTGAATAGGCCTTTTTTGTTTTCGAGATTTGCTTTTTCTGATTTTTTTATCTCCATAATATTTTATTTTACTTATTTCCGAGTATATTATTTAGTGCGTAAAGGTATGTAAATATTTTTTATTTTACATAATAAATATGCCATTTTTTGTAATTTTGCAGTCTAATTCAATTTTATATTATGATTACCTACCACCTACATGACACACTTCAAAATGCGAAGTTTAAAATTAAAAACAAGAGAATCTTAAATTCTTGGATTAAGGAAATAATTTCTGAGCATCAATATAAAGTAGGTGATATAAATATTATCTTAGTAGATGATCAAGAAATATTAAGAATTAATAAGGAGTACCTTTCACATAATTATTATACTGACATAATTACATTTGATACTTCAGAGTATGATGAAGATCTAGCTCTGATTGAAGAATCAACAAGAGTTTCTCGAAAGGTTAAGTCTATATCTAGCGATATTTTTATTAGCGTTGATACAGTAAGAGAAAATGCAGGAAAATATAATGTAGATGAGTTAGAAGAATTACATAGAGTTATAATACATGGAATACTCCATTTGATAGGATATGATGATCATGATCCGAAAGACAAGGAAAAGATGAGAGAGGCAGAGAGAACATCACTAACACTTTTAAGAAATAAGTATGGAATTTAATTATGATATCATAGTAGTAGGAGCGGGGCACGCTGGATGTGAGGCTGCGTATAGTGCCTCAAAGATGGGATCTAAAGTACTTCTTATCACCATGGATATGAATAAGATAGCTCAAATGTCTTGTAATCCATCTATGGGTGGGATAGCTAAGGGTCAGATAGTCAGGGAGATAGATGCTTTAGGAGGATGTAGTGGCTTAGTGACCGATGCAAGTACTATTCAGTTTAGGATGCTTAACAAATCTAAAGGTCCTGCTATGTGGAGCCCTCGTGCTCAATGTGACAGAATATTGTACTCGCTAAATTGGAGATATATCCTCGAAAACACCTCAGGATTAACGATTTGGCAAGATACTGTAACAAATTTAATCCTTTCAGAATCAAAAATTTCTGGACTTACTACACAACAGGGCGCTACATTTTACGCAAAACGAGTTATTTTAACTGTTGGAACCTTCTTAAATGGAAAAATGTTTATAGGTCCGACCACCTTAGAAGGCGGAAGATCAGCTGAGCCTTCTTCCTATTTTCTAACTGAACAGTTAGCTCAGATTGGAATACCTACTGCAAGGATGAAAACAGGGACACCCCCAAGAATAGATATAAGAAGCGTTGATACTGCAAAAATGCAAATTCAGTATGGTGATCAGAATCCTGAAAAATTCTCATACCTAAATTTGAATTCTGCTATACAAAATGGAGTAACACAAAAGCACTGTTATATTACAAGAACAAATCCATTAGTTCATTCCATATTAAAAGATGCTTTTCATTTATCCCCTTTATTTAATGGTAAGATTTCAGGGATAGGACCACGCTACTGCCCAAGTATAGAGGATAAGCTAAAAACTTTTGCAGATAAAGAAGATCATCAGCTTTTTCTTGAGCCAGAAGGGTGGAATACAAACGAATTTTATATTCAGGGTTTCTCATCATCTTTACCAATGGATGTGCAAATTAATGCCCTTACAAAGGTTGCTGGATTAGAGAATGTACATATTTATAGACCTGCTTATGCAGTGGAGTATGACTTCTTTGATCCAACGAGTTTATATCATACTCTTGAATCAAAATATTTAGAGGGTTTATATCTCGCAGGTCAAATTAATGGAACAACAGGATATGAAGAAGCAGCAGCCCAGGGTTTAATGGCAGGAATAAATGCTCATAGATCTATTAACGAGCTAGATAGTGTAGTCTTAGGAAGAGATGAAGCCTATATTGGGGTATTAATCGATGATTTAGTAACAAAAGGAGTAGATGAACCTTATAGAATGTTTACTTCTAGAGCAGAATATAGAATTTTATTAAGACAGGATAATGCTGATTTGCGTTTAACTAAAATGGCATACGATATAGGACTAGCAGATGAGTATAGATACCGACTTGTTGATTATAAATATTCAAAATCTAATGATTTGTATAAGTTTGCTTCTTCTAATAGACCTCCAATAACTGAAGTAAATAATTTTTTAAAAGATAAAGGACAAAGTCAGATATCACAAGCTAAAACAATTAGTGAATTAGTTTCTAGACCAGATGTAGTTTTTACTGATATATTTTCCATTGTTCCACGTGGAACAATGGGTATTGATAAATTAGATTTCTTAGGAAATACTAAAGATAATAATATACCTGAAGAAAGAGGGCAGTTAGAAGATTATAAGAATCTACCGTTTTTTCCTATGCATTATATCTACAGTGAAGAATACTCGAATACAATACTTGTAAGTGAGATAATTGAATCTGCGGAGATATCTATAAAATACTCTGGATATATTGAGCGTGAGAAGAGAATGGCAGATAAAATTAAAAGATTAGAATCAATTAAGATACCTGCTAGCTTTGACTACTCTAAATTGAATTCACTCTCTATAGAGTCAAGAATGAAATTAGCAAAGCATCAGCCAAAGACTATAGCTAATGCTTCAAGGATACCAGGTGTTTCACCAGCGGATATCTCAGTGTTACTCGTGTATTTTGGAAGGTAATCTAGCCAAACTACTCAAGAGGGAAACTGAAAATTAAATTCTCGTTTAATTTTATATTCTTATTTAGATATTTGAATAGAGCAAACTCTTCTCTTGAAGCACAAGTGATGGTAGGGTTGTCTATTGTGTAGAAACGATAATTATTTATCTTTATTTTAGCTATGCCGCTATACTTGAATTTTAGTGTACTAGCAAACTTCTGGTTTAGATCCTCAATAGATTGAAGTTTATTACCATATTCAAGAATATTTATGAAGTTAGAAGACAAGTCTTCTTTTTCAGGTGAACTTTCTGCAGATTCATAATTAACAGGGTAGGCTATTATATAGTCTCCAAGAGACTCTAGTGCTAGGCCATTTTCTCTTTGATAATATGAAATAATATATGATAAAACTTCAGTATTCCACTTGATATATGGATGTTTATTATAAAATGTTCCACGTAGAACATTTAGTTTTTCCGGGCTTAAATCTTCTATCGGCGAAGTATTATTTCCCTGTGAAATTATAGCTTCAACACTATGATTGTATATACTGTTATTATAACCAAGAGATCTGTAATACTCAAATAATTTGTCGCTTGCTGGTCTTAAAAAACAAAAGTCATATTTGTTATTAGACAAATATTTTTCTGTCAGGAGCATTAGTTTGCGCATATATGATTTCCCTCTGAAATTAGGATCAGTACATACCCCATAAATATATGCACCGTGTAGCATCTGATTATTGAGATTATCTTCATAGATACAATCTATTACAGTGAGAGCAGAGATTATCGTATCTCCCTCAGAAAGTATATAGGTATTTGAGATAGGAAAGCATTTTTGGAAAAAGAAGTCTAGAAAGGATTCATCAGAAGTGAAACTAAGAGCCCAGAGAGCTCTTAGTTTATGTATATCTTCATTATTTGCAAGTCTGAACATTTTTTAAAGATTATTATAGATCTCATTAATTATAACTTTATATCGCTCAAGTATATTCTTTCTTTTAAGCTTAAGAGTTTGAGAAAGCATAGAGTTAGAAATAGTCCATTCCTCCATAACTAGTCTTTCTCTTTTGATATTTTCGTGTGGATTAAGTTTTAAATTAACCTTATCTACCTCTCTGTGAATTTTGGCGATAAGTTTAGGGTTTGTGATTAGTTCTAAGTTATCTTTATAAGAAATTTTGTGTTTAGCAGCCCAGAAGTGTAATCTTTCTAAGTCAGGATGTATGATAGCTGAGGCAAATTTTTGATTTTCACCTATCACGATACATTGTTGGATGTAAGGACTTTCTTTTAAGAGCGTTTCTATCACTTGTGGAGCTATATATTTTCCAGAAGAAAGTTTGAAAATTTCCTTTTTTCTATCTGTAATTTTAAGATACTGGCCATCTATTAATTCGCCAATATCTCCCGTATGTAGCCACCCTTGTTCATCGATAACCTCTCTCGAATATTCTGGATCCTTGTAGTATCCTAGCATAACATGTGGTCCTCGTGTCAAAATTTCTCCATCTTCAGCAAAAGATAATTCTGTACCTTCCATTGCTTTCCCTACAGTTCCTATCACATTAAAACCTTGCATCGGGCTGTTAACAGCTATGACAGGGGATGCTTCAGTCATGCCATAACCTTCAAAAATTCTAAGCTTGGCAGCATTGAATAGTCTTACCATCTTAGGTTGAATAGAGGATCCTCCAGATACTATTAACATTTCTTTTCCTCCTAATTTTTGCCTCCATTTTGAGTATACAAGTCTATCAGCTATATTTAGTTTTAATTTGTATAGTTTTGATTCATTATAATTGTCAAAGTTATTTGCGAATTTAAACGCCCAATCGTATATTTTCTTCTTTATACCAAATTGGTTTTTGCCAGCAGCTTCAAGTTTGCCATACATCATTTCTATTACTCTTGGAACAGAGCAGAAACCGTCCGCATGTGAGTCTGCTAAATCTCTAGCTATAGTTGAAAGTGATTCTGCATAGTATATACTAATTCCTAGGTACTGATATTCGTAGTTCATAGTACGTTCATATATGTGACAAAGAGGAAGAAAACTTAGCATTTTTTGCTTATTTGTGACTGTTTGTTTAACAGCATGTCCATATGCATTGAACATTAAATTTTTATGAGATAGCATAACTCCTTTCGGAAGACCAGTTGTCCCTGAAGTGTAAATGATTGTCGCCATATCCTCAGTATCAATACTTTCGGATATATGTTTTACAAGCTCCTTAAATTCAAGTTCCTTTTCTTGTCCTAGACTTAATAAATTTTGTATATCTTCTTGATTATCAGTATAATACATCGGGATAAGAAGGATATCTCTGTCTATATTTAGGCATATCTCCTGAATATGTGAATGAATCTTCTTAGTACCGACAAAGATAATCGTAGCATCACTATGAGATATAATATGTAAATATTCTTCGTCACTCAGTGTGGGGTAGACTGGAATATGTACCATACCTGCAAGATTTAATCCCATGTCAATAAAGTTCCACTCAGGGCAGTTTGGAGTAATACTTATAACTTTATCTCCTTTTTTATAGCCCCTTGCTAATAGAGCATAGGCTATAAAGTGAGAGTTATCAAAATATTCATTGACACTGAACTTTACCCAGCCTTCTTGCTTTCTGCAGCAAAGCATGTCCGCCTTGTTTGGGTAATTCTTTTTAAGTTCATATAAAAGATCAAAGGTGCGTTCAACTTGCTGTATCATAATTTAGAGTTTAAGTAGTTATTAATATCAAGTATAAATAAGTCTATTTCTTCTTTGCTCGTGCAGAAAGAGCACATCCAGCGCACTTCCATTGTTTCTTCGTCCCAAATATAAAAATAGTGTCTTTCTATTAAGTAGTCGTAAAGTCCCTGTGAGATAAATGCAAAAACTGCATTGGACTCAACAGGCCTGCTAATAGTGATTTGAGGGATTTTAGAAATCTCACTAGAGAGGTATGATGCCATGTCATTAGCTTGTTTAGCGATACTTAAGTTTAGGTCATCTTTTAAAAATGCTTCGAACTGCGCACTAATGTAACGATGCTTAGAGTAAAGTTGAGTCATCTGTTTTCTGATGTATAATTCTCTACCGCTTAAAACCCTAGCGGAGAGAATAGCGCATTCGCCAATAATCAAACCGTTTTTAGTCCCTCCAAATGAAAGGGCGTCCACTCCGCAGTCCATCGTTAGTTCTTTTACACTAAGACCACTAGCAGCAGCTGCATTACTTATTCTTGAGCCATCAATATGTAGGTAGCAGTTATGTGCGTGCATAAGATCTGCAAGAGCGATGATTTCTTCTTGAGTGTAGAGTGTTCCTAATTCGGTAGGCTGAGATATCGATAGTACTTTTGGTTGGGAATGATGTTGAAATCCAAATCCGATTAAATGTTTCTTTACCTCTTCTGGTGAAACCTTACCGTTAATGTGATTTAGAGGCACTATTTTGGCTCCGATTTGTTTTTCTGGGGCTCCGCATTCGTCTACATTAATATGAGCCGTAGAAGCGCATAATATGCTATCAGATGAATGGATTAAAGATGCAAGACAAAATATATTTGCCCCAGTACCATTAACCGTGAAAAATGCTTTACAGTTTCCTCCTAGAGAATCTTCTATCATATTTAATACAGATTCAGTGTATTGGTCTTCTCCGTATGCTACACAGTATTGAGAGTTAGCCTCAATTATAGCTTCTAGTATTCTTGGATGGGCAGGAGAGTGGTTATCGCTTCCGAAACTGCTTTTCATGTATTTCATAGTGATTGGATATTTTGTTAAGTATTACTTATATAGCTAATTAGTAATCACAAATATAACAAAATTAATTCACGACTTTGTTAATTTTCTCCAAGAATTTAGGGTTTAATTTTTCTATAGTAAATCTATCCCTAATTTATTACCGCATTCCCACCTACACGGAAGATTAAACTTAGGGCTGGCGCCATATCTTCCTTAGATAGGTGGGAACGCTCCTCCGTTAATCCTCTCACTTCAGTACTTTCGCCCGCCATCGAAAAATCAGCAAATTCAGTCA
>CAYJFD010000001.1:69488-218529 GCA_964369605.1 uncultured Muribaculaceae bacterium
CATCCCCTCCTACCACGGAAGATTAATCTTAGGGCTAGCGCCACATCTTCCTTAGGTAGGTGGGAACGCTCCCCCGTCAATCCTCTCACTTCAGTACTTTCGCCCGCCATCGAAAAATCAGCAAATTCAGTCATTATATTACCGCCGAGCCATTTCGTTCAGGAATGGCAATGGCGTGTTTTGTCAGAGTTTCGCAAGAAACTCGTACTTTTTTAAAAAGTACAAACAAAAGAAAACAATCCGCGCTTTCTTCCATTCCTATCATCACTACTACTACCGTCCTAACACATTACCACATCCCCTCCTACCACGGAAGATTAATCTTAGGGCTAGCGCCACATCTTCCTTAGATAGGTGGGTATGCTCTCATCATTTAGGCTACCCGAGTCGTGTTTTGAGGTTTTACTGCTCAAATATCTTGCATAAGCTGTATTCCGACATAGGTCACCCTAAATTTTAGATCTAAGCACCTCGCCCGTCGTCAAAAAACGCTCTCAGAAGGCAAAAACTCCGACGGACTGCCATTTTTCGTCTCAAAATACCCCACCCGTCGTCAAAAGATGCTCTCAGAAGACAAAAACTCCGACGGGCCACATCATTTTAAATCATACATAGTATTCATTATCTAGCCATCTTGCATATCCACGCATTCCCACCTGCCGCGGAAGTCTAAAATTAGTGCTAACTACATATTTTTCTCAGTTAGACGGAACTGCTTTCATTTATGCATAAAAAAAGGAGGATGACTTAGTCATCCTCCCATAATATAGATAATTCTATAAGTTTAGTTAGCTGCTTGTCTAACTGGTCTCATAAAACAACTTACTGCATTACAGATTTTTAGTGACATCTCTCTAGCTTCATTCGTATCATTTGCTTGAACGAAAAGAGTGTATGTATATTTATAAGGCTCTGTATCAACAGTTATAAGTTCTACCCAAGTAGGATAGATAGGATTTCCATCAGCATCCCATTCACTTGCAAGAAAACCGAAAATTTTCTCATCTGAAGTAGGATTTGCAGGTTCGATATATCTAGTGATGACTTCTAGTGTGATCTCACCACCGTCAACACTTACATCAAAGCCTAACTCAGGTAAAATAAGCTCTTCAAATGATGAGCCCATTTGAGTTACAGTGAAGGACTTAGTCATCTCTGAATTTAGCTTGATAGTTACCTCTCCACTTCTTACATCATTAGCATTAGGATTAGCTGTACTAGTAAGGTCAACTTTGATCTCTTCTCCAGCCTTACCTGACACCTCACTTGCGGTAATCCATTCTGGAAGAACAAGCTCCCAGCTATCATTTGTCGCAAATGTTAGAGTAAACTCTCCACCTGAACCACTAGTTATAAATGATTGAGAAAGTCTAGTTGGAAGACGATCTTCATTTGCTATAGTTAAGTATGGATCTTTTACCTCTGTGCCTGCAGGTGTACAAGCAGTAAATACTAGTAGTGCAAGAGCAAGTATAGAAAATAATTTCTTCATTATTCTAATAATTAGTTACAGATGTTAGCGTAATCTTCTGCTGAAAGAAGCCCGTCTAACTCTGCAGGGTTAGTCATTTTAACTTTGATCATCCAACCTGCTTGGTATGGATCTGAATTTAAAGTTTCAGGAGCATTTTCTAACTCTGAATTAAATTCGATAATTTCACCTGATACAGGCATAATAGCGTCAGCAACAGTTTTAACAGCCTCAATAGCTCCAAAATTTTCGCCAGCTTCTAGGGTTTCTCCCTCAGTTTGTACGTCAACGAAAACTACATCTCCTAATTGGCTTTGAGCAAAGTCAGTTATACCTATAGTAGCGATATCGCCGTCAACCATTACCCACTCGTGATCGTTTGTGTACTTTAAATTACTTGGAATATTCATAATCTTTTTATTAATACTATTAGTTAAATTATTTTTCGCAAATGTAAAAATAATTATCTATTCTTCAAATCTTAATTCAAGAGTTTCCCCTACAGGAACTGTAAAGGCGTTGTCTACATATTCCCCTTTGTTGATGATAACGACATTGCTTACATTTGTAAATATGTTATCAGATGCACGTTTAATAAATACAACGATATTCAAGTTATCTTCATTTTGAATAGTAGAAGGGAGATTCATAGATGCATTATAATACATATAACCTTTTTCACTAAATGTAATAGTGTTACCAGTTAGTGCTGTGAAATATTCTTTAACTACACCATTATGTTCGTAATCAGGAATAGGTGCATTCTCTGGGTAGTAACATGCTTGATTCGCGATAATATGGTCTTCAGTAACTAAGGCAACTAATTCAAAATTTCCAGCTTCCTTACTGAAAATCTTAGCCTCTAATGAAAGTTTTCCATTAGCGATAGAAGAGGTAATAGCCGCACCAGTGGCAGTTTTTGGATACTCGTTCTTTGTTTCTTCTGCTACGGCAGTGATGATAGGAACATTAGCTGATTCAGGAGTTACATTCTGTATCATAACTCTTCCATCCATTACAGCAGAAGGATAACCTTGTATCTTATAATAGGTATCTAGTTCAGTTGAATGGTAGTTTACAGTAGGAGTAGAGCCACTATAAGTAGAAAAAGCGACGATACGATCAGGGTGAGCGTCTAAAGTAAGTGATATAGCTTTAGCCATAACTGGACACCATCCACACCATGTTCCAGTAAAACGAGTTATTTGACTCTTCTTGTAGAAATCTTTATTTAACCACTCAGGATTAGCTTCATAAGCATCCTGTACAACGTTAATATCAAGATTGTATGCTTCATCGATATTTAGGGTAATAACACCTTCTCTCGCAGCTCCGTCGTTTGCTTCTGCATGAAATTCTAATTTACCTTGGTCAGTAGATCTTTTTGCAGGCTGTGATAACCACGTAGGCATAGACACTATAGAGTAATTTGCATTAGACTCAGTATCTATTTGTAATGCTCCTCCAAAGTAGCTAACTTTAACAGTAGCAAGTGTTTCGAAAATATAACCGTCTTGAGATATGCTAATAGATTGACTCTCTATTCCTTCAGGTTTGAAAACTATATCTTCGATACGCATATCACTGCTTGCGTTTTCAAGTGCAGCAAAAGTTAATTCATATCTGTCTGCAGCTCTAGTATTAGATGGAACTTCATTAATCCATTTTGGTAACTCTACTTCATAAGGGACATTAGCGTCAATTTTAATAGTGAATTCGTTCGCTCTTCTACCTACTTCAATACTTTCTTCTATAATATTGAAAATAGCTCCATCCTGGTTAATTTTTGCAGTGAATACTTCACCTGAGCTAGAAGTGATAGTAAATTCTCCAGTTCTCTTTTCGATGCCAGTGTTTTCTTCCACATCGATAGTCCAGATGTATCTATCAGTTTTTGAGTCGTCAAGTTTAGCTATGCTTAACCATTCAACACTGAAATCTGTCTCTGGCTCAGAGAATCCGCTATAGAATGTTACGACTACATCGTCTTTTTCTTTCTTTGCAGAAAGAGACGTTGTAGCTAAGCGCTCCTTCATAGAGGACATCTCCTGAGTTATAGTAAGCTCTTGCTTAACATCTCCTGAAGAGATAGTAAGTAATGCTACTCTTTGATTAGGTTCGTCGTTTTTCGTAGTAGTTAATGAAATGTTAATTAATCCACCTTCTCCCTCTTTGTTGCTAATAGTTATCCATTCTCCTGGACTAGTTGACGTTAGTTCGGCTTTCCATGTAGTTGTAGAGTTGAATTGTAGAGAAAAAGTACCTCCAGTTGCACTGACTAGATCAGTCTCTGAAATGGCGCTAGCATTAATGAGTTCAATAGAAGGTTTTGGTCCATCTTCTGTTTGACAAGCCCAAAATGCAAGAAGCATCAATGGTAATAGTAATAATTTTGCTTTCATTTTTTTGAATTAAATTGTTTTTATTGATAATTTCTTAAGTGAAAAAGAGTCTTATCTGATTATTATTTGATAATTATTTACGAACAGGAAAGGGCTTATTAAAGCCAATTTATACTATATAATTTTTTCAAATGTAGAAATTTTTTTTGACTACATACTATAAAATAGGCAAAGAATATTGTAATTTCTAAAATATTTAATTTGCGAAAAAAATGTATAAACAAAAAAAACTAGCTTTTAGAGCGCTTTGAGTGCGTTTTTTATTAATTCTTCAAGAGTTAGGTTAGGACTCTTCTTAAGTATGGATGATAATACTTTTTCGATAGCGCTTTTAGAAAAACCTAGCATTACTAGGGCCGAGGTAGCCTCTTCCTGGTGAGAAGATTGGGCTGAAATAAGAGTCGAAGTGTCAATGTCCGATTTCCCGACCTTATCTTTGAGTTCTATAATCGCTCTTTGAGCAGTTTTTAGACCTATCCCTTTTACACTTTTTATTTTATTTACATCCCCTGTAAGAATCGATGTCGTAACCTCTTCAGAGCTAAGAGAAGATAGCATCATTCTAGCTGTATTAGGTCCGATTCCAGAAACCGAGATAAGGTGAAGAAAAATCCTACGCTCTTCCTTGTTGAAAAATCCGTAGAACTGCTCATCATCCTCCCTAACAAGGTGATAAATGTATACTTTTGCAGAAGAAGATCCTTGCAAAGAGCTATAGGTTTGAAGGGAGATAAGAGCCTTATAACCAATTCCTTGATTGTCTAAAATTAGTTCAGTAGGGGATAATTCTACTACTGAACCGCTAATATAGTCGTACATCTTAATTATTTTTCCGCTAAATTAGTTATTTTTGCCAATTATTAAGAAAAATATAATGCACAAAATATTAGAAGATATAAGAAATGAAGTGCCAGCCCTTGGGCAAGAGGTCTATGGTAAGCCTCTCGTTTATTTCGATAATGCAGCTACTGCTCACAAACCAAAAGCAGTAATTGAAATGATAAATACTATGAACTCAGCCACTAATTCAAACATACATAGGGCAGTTCATAAGTTAAGTGCAGATGCGACTATACTTTATGAGAATAGTAGAGATGCCTTAAAGGCTTTTATTAATTCTCCATCAAGAGAACAAATAATTTTCACCTCAGGAACAACAGCCTCAGTGAATCTATGTGCATACAGCTTTTCAGAGGCCTACATCTCACAAGGAGATTCTATACTTATAAGCGAGAGTGAGCATCATTCTAATATCGTTCCTTGGCAACTTGCTTGCCAGAGAAAGGGTGCAAACTTAAAGATATTACCAGTAGATCAGAACGGAGAATGGAGGATGGATCTACTAGATTCTCTTCTAGATGAGAGCGTAAAGTTAGTAGCCGTAAACCATTGTTCGAACGTGCTAGGAATAGTTAATCCGATAAAAGAACTTATAGATAGAGCTCATAAGAGCAATATCCCCGTATTTATTGACGGCGCTCAGGGTATAGTGCACCAGGAGGTTGATGTTCAGGAGTTAGACTGCGATTTTTACGCTTTTTCAGGGCACAAGCTTTATGCCGCAACAGGAATAGGAGTTCTTTACGGAAAAAAGGAATACCTAGAGAATATGCCTCCGTATATGGGTGGTGGTGATATGGTTGGAACAGTTACCTTTGAAAATACTACTTGGGCTGAACTACCTTTGAAGTTTGAGGCAGGTACGCCAAACTTTATAGGAGCAGCAAGTTTTGCTCCAGCCTTGGAATATGTAAAAAAACTAAGAGCTCCAGAAATCGTAGAAAATGAACATAAAATGTTTAAATATTTAAGAGAGGAGCTAAAGAACATAGAGGGTTTAACAATTTATGGCGATGTTGAAAAGAATAAAATACCTCTATTCTCTTTTAATATCGAAGGGGTACACAATAGCGACCTAGCACTTCTTTTAGACAAGATGGGCGTCGCAGTACGCTCAGGCTATCTATGTGCAGAGCCTTTAATCTCAAAGTTTGGACTAAATGGACTTATTAGGGCTTCTCTAGCTCCCTACAATACAATGCAAGAGTGTGAAATATTTATAAACTCGCTTAAAAGAGCGATAACAATGTTGAGATAAGATGACTATACAAGAGGCAGAGAATGCAATAATAGAGGAGTTTTCAATCTTTCCAGATTGGATGGATAAATATGAATACCTAATTGAGTTAGGGAAAAGTGCTCCATTAATTAATGAAAGCGAAAAGACGGAAGACAGTTTGATAAAAGGATGTCAGTCTAGAGTGTGGTTAGGCTGTGAGTTCAAGGATGGAAAGTTATATTTTACTGCCGATAGTGACGCGATTATAACAAAAGGAATAATATCTCTACTCATAAAAGTATATAACGAGAGAACACCGCAAGAGATCCTATCAACTGATTTTTCTTTTTTAGAAAAAATAGGACTAAGAGAAAATCTAACTCCTACACGAGCGAATGGATTAGTATCTATGATAAAGCAAATTAAAACTTATGCTCTAGCTTATGGAAGTAACGGAAATTAAAAGAAATGTGATCTGGGCTATAAAACAAATTATAGATCCAGAGGTGCCAATAAATATATATGATCTAGGACTTATCTATGAAATAAACATAGACGAGGATCAGAATGTACATATAGTGATGACCCACACTTCACCAACTTGTCCTAATGCAGAGTATATGATGCACGAACTAAGAGAGGCAGTAAAGGATGCTCCAGGAGTAATGGATGTTAGGGTAGACGTGGTATTTGACCCACCTTGGGATATGAGCAGGGTAAGCGAGGAAGCTATGCTAGAGTTGGGACTTTTATAAAAAGAGAAATGGAGAGAGTATACTTACTTTTAGGGACAAATTTAGGAGAAAAGGAGATAAATCTCAATACCGCCGTCTCTCTTTTAATCGGGGAGTTGGCACCTAAGCTAGGATCTGAAGTGCAGCGCTCAAGTATTTACGAGTCAGAGCCTTTCGGTTTTGAATCGCAAGATAATTTTCTTAACCAGGTAATCGCCTTTGATATTGATATTGTTCCGCAGGAACTGTTGAAAGTATGCAAATATGTCGAGGAGAGGATGGGAAGAATCCTTGAAGCCCCTAAGTATGACAGCGATGGAAAACGAATCTATAAATCAAGACTTATAGATATAGATATATTGCTATTTGGAGAAAGGGTTGTGCAGCTACCTGATTTGCAGATTCCCCATCCTAGAATAGCGGAACGCGATTTTACATATATCCCTTTGAGGGAAATTTGTCCTAATTGCAAATATTAATAACTTTGTATAATAAATATTAACGATATGACACAAGAAGAATTATTTAAAAATCTGATAGCGCACTCAAAGGAGTATGGATTTGTTTTCCCATCAAGTGAGGTGTATGATGGACTTAGTGCTGTTTATGATTATGGACAGTTAGGTGTGGAGCTAAAGAACAATATTAAAAAATATTGGTGGGACGCGATGGTGAGAATGAATGAGAATATAGTAGGACTAGATAGTGCTATATTTATGCATCCAAAAATCTGGGAAGCTTCAGGCCATGTTGGGGCATTTAATGATCCCCTAATTGACAATAAGGATTCTAAGAAAAGATACAGAGCAGATGTCCTTTTAGAAGATTATATAGCTAAAATAGATGAGAAGATTGAAAAAGAAGTAGCTAAGGGAAGAAAGAAGTTTGGAGAAACATTTGATGAGACGCAGTTTAGAGCGACCAACCCTAATGTGCAGAGAAGTGCTCAAAAAAGGGAGAATGTAAATGCAAAAATGGTAGCTGCTCTAGAGGCAAACGACTTAGAAGGTTTAAAGGCATTAATAGAAGAATGTGAGATCGCATGTCCTATTTCTGGCTCAAAGAACTGGACAGATGTGAGGCAGTTTAATCTTATGTTCAGTACTCAAATGGGTAGTGTTTCGGATGATGCTGGAACTATTTATCTTCGCCCAGAGACTGCGCAGGGAATATTTGTAAACTTTCTTAATGTTCAGAAGACTGGGCGTATGAAAATTCCTTTTGGTATAGCGCAGATAGGAAAGGCTTTTAGAAATGAGATAGTTGCACGTCAGTTTATTTTTAGAGTGCGTGAGTTCGAACAAATGGAAATGCAGTTTTTCGTAAGACCAGGTGAAGAAATGCAGTGGTTTGAAAAATGGAAGAGTTTTAGAATATCTTGGCATAAGGCGCTAGGAATGGGAGAAGGGAAATATCGTTTCCACGACCACGAAAAGTTAGCTCACTATGCAAATGCAGCTGCTGATATAGAATTCGAATTCCCTTTTGGATTCAAAGAACTTGAAGGTATTCATTCAAGAACGGATTTTGACTTATCTAATCATCAAACTTTCTCAGGGAGAAAACTACAGTATTTTGATCCAGAATTAAATGAGAATTATGTTCCTTATGTAGTAGAAACATCTATAGGATTAGATAGAATGTTCTTGTCTGTTTTATCAGCCTCATACAAGGAAGAGCAGTTAGAGGGAGGTGAGAGTAGAATAGTATTAAAGATACCAGCAGCGCTTGCTCCTGTTAAGTTAGCAGTTCTGCCATTAGTTAAGAAGGATGGACTTCCTGAGATGGCGCGTGAGATAATGAACGAATTAAAGTTTGACTTTAACTGTCAATATGATGAAAAGGACAGTATAGGAAAGCGCTATCGCCGCCAAGATGCTATCGGAACACCATTCTGCGTTACTATTGATCACCAATCATTAGAGGATAAATGTGTAACCGTAAGAGATAGAGATACGATGAAGCAGGAAAGAATAAGTATTGAAGCGCTTAGATCTATCTTAGAGGAGAGGGTGAGTATGAAGACTTTACTAAAAGAAGTAAAATTTTAGTAAAAAATAAAAAAAGTATTCATTTTTTTTGGAGATTAAAAAATAAACTATATCTTTGCAGTCCCAAAAATAAATCGGGATGTGGCGCAGTTGGCTAGCGCACCTGCTTTGGGAGCAGGGGGTCCTCCGTTCGAGTCGGAGTATCCCGACCAGAAAAAGAGTTTTGAAATATTTCAAGACTCTTTTTTTATTGTATGCATTCTGCCTTGCTATTTAAATAACTTTAGATTATTTTTGTGAGATGCTTAGAATATTCTAGGCATGAATGAAAAGACGATATGATAATAAAAAATGTAAATCTAAGGGGAGCTATCTGCAATATAAAGATAGAAAATGACAAGTTTGTTGATATAAATTATAAAGGAGAATTGGATGATTCCGAGATAATTGATGGAAGTGGAAAGGCCATTCTACCTTCATATTATAATGGACACTCGCACGCTGCTATGTCACTTTTAAGAGGTTATGCTGATGATATGGAACTTATGACATGGCTTAATGATCATATTTGGCCTATGGAGGCAAAATTTACGAGTGAGCATATTGACGCTGGAGTTCGTTTGGCAGTTCTAGAGATGATAAAATCTGGGACGACCTACTTTAATGATATGTATTGGGATATCCCTACGACCGCTAAAATCGTTGAGGAAATGGGGATTAGGGCGACTCTTTCAGTAGCTTTTATAGAAAATGGGAATCAACAGGAAGTAGAAGATAAATTTACACTACTAGAAAGTCTTCTTAAAGAAAATTATAAGGGAGTGAATCTCGCGATAGCCCCACATGCTATATATACTGTCTCTGATAAGTTATACAAAAGGTGCAAAGAATTTGCAAATGCAAATAATATTCTAATGCATACTCACTTAGCCGAAACCGAATTCGAATATAATGAGGCTCTAAAGAAGTATGGAATGAGCCCAGTAAAATACCTAGATTCTCTAGGTGTCTTAGATCACAACACTATAGCTGCTCACATGGTACATCTTTCGGACGAAGATGTGAAAATCGTTGCAGACAAGGGAGTAGCCTGTATTCACAACCCTAGATCTAATATGAAACTATCCTCTGGCCATTTTAATCTGGCTCGCTTGAAGAAAGCAGGTTGTCGTATCGCCCTAGGAACAGATGGAGCAGCATCTAATAATAACCTGAGTATGATAGAGGAAATGAGGTTTGCTGCCCTTCTTTCAAAGCACTATTCAGAGCCACAAGACATAACAGCCGAATATATCTACAACCTAGCCTCTGCAAATGGTGCTGAAATATTTGGAATAAATGCAGGGAAAATAGAAAATGGATATCTTGCTGACGCAATATTAGTCGATATGTCGAACGAGAGACTAGTACCTAGCTATAATCTAATTTCAGATATGGTTTACTCCGCTGACTCATCGTGTGTAGATACGGTAATGTGTGGGGGACGCATACTAATGCAAAATAGAAAGGTAGAGGGGGAGAAACAGATAATACAGCAAGCTATAGACGCAAAAAAAGCACTAATAGCAGGTAAATAATTAGCAAAGAATAAATTAATAATAAACGAAATGAAAACTATAGTATCAGTATTAATAATGATGATTTTCTCCTATACATTAAGTGCAGGTGACTTTACAAGAGAATACGACGTGAAACCATTCTCTGCATTAGAAATATCATCAGCCTTCAATGTAAAATTAGTAAAAGCGGAAACTTATAAAGTTCTAGTTGAGATGGAGGAGAATGAATTTGAGCACCTTGAAATCCGAGTAAGAGATAAAACGCTTCATATTTCATCAGACTTTCGTAGTCTCTCTGGTTTGATGGCGGACATAGTAATCTACGTCCCAGAGGTATTAACAAGTGTTGACCTTTCAGGGGCAGTTAGATTAAATGCTGGAGGATTAGAAATAAAATGTAAAGAATTCGAGCTAGAAGTAAGAGGAGCTAGTAGTTTCTATAACGGAAATATAGAGGCGATAGAGGGCTATTTTGAGGTAAGTGATGCTAGTTTAGTAGATAAGATGGATATCGAAATCGAGAACTTAGAGTTAGATGTTAATGGTACTTCAAGTATAAAAATGAAAACAGTAGGAGCTGAGAATATAATCGTTGATGTTTCGGGAGTTTCAGGAGTGGAGTTGTGGGGAGATGCAAAAAATGTAGATTTTGAAGCCAGAGGTGTTTCTACTATAAATGCCGTTAACCTAGATGCGGACTATGCAAAGATTGTAGCTTCAGGAGTATCTAGTATTTCTGCAACTATCATAAAAGAGACAAGTCTAGTGAAGTCTTCAGGCCTTTCTGTATTAGAAATACACAGAGAGTCTTAAAACTAATTATTTGTTGGGAATAGAAAATTCACAGCCGCAGTATTTCTGGTTGTAAAAATTTTTAGCAAGGAGGTTTCTACGCTCGTAGAGGCCTCCTTTTTTCCAGTTCTTGTCCCAAAAGGAAGTCGAGGGATATATGGAGCTAGCTCTATTCCCTGCAGATATAATCTGATTTAGGTCCTTCCATCGAGATGAAGCAAGGGTACTGGTAAATAGTCGGATTCCAAGACTATCTGCGAGCTGTGCAGTCACCTCAAGTCTGTACTCAAAACATTTAAGGCATCTATCGCTCCTCTCAGGGAGAGTCGCAAAGCCTTTGATGTGCTGTATACGCTCTAACCAGTCTTTATGGGCAAGTTCCCAAAAATTTTCTGCATCATCATCGAGGTCGTAAATAGGAATTTCAAGATTCTTAGCATAGCCTATAATCTCATTCTTTCTTTTTAGATATTCTTCTTGAGGAAAAATATTTGGATTGAAAAAGATGATGGAAACGCGATATTCATTCGTTATGAGCCATTCAATAATGGCAGCAGAACAAGGAGCGCAACAGCTATGTAGTAGTATGGGAGTCATAGTGCAAAAATAAATAGAAATTTTGGATTTCTTAATTAACTTTGTGCCTTATCTCATAAATTATGTCATTTGTCCACTTACACGTACATACAGATTATTCGGTCTTAGATGGAGCCGCTAAAATAAAGGATTTAATTAAGGCTGCAGAACAGGATAATCAACCTGCTTTAGCTATGACTGACCATGGCAACATGTTCGGTGTCAAGGAGTTTCTTGATACGGCGGCGAAAATGAAGTCTAAAGTAAAACCTATAGTAGGCTGTGAAGTGTATGTTGCAAGAGGAAGTAGGACAGAGAGGGCAGGAAAAGAGCAGCAAAGTTCTTTTCATCTTGTCTTATTGGCAAAAAACAAGATAGGTTACCATAATATAGCAAAGATGGTATCTATCGCTTATATTGAAGGATATTATTATAAACCAAGGATAGATCATTCGTTATTAGAGAAGTACAGCGAGGGAGTAATCGCCTGCTCTGCCTGCCTTGCAGGAGAGGTAGCTAAGGCTATTAGGAGTGGAAATATTGCGGAAGCAGAAGAAGTAGCTCTTTGGTATAAGTCCATCTTTGGGGATGACTATTATTTAGAGATACAGAGGCATAAAACGCAGGTCCCTGGCTTGTCCACAGAACTGTATGATATACAGATGCAAGTTGCCGAAAAGATAATAGAGATAGGTAAGAAGCATAATATAAAGGTTATAGCGACAAATGATGTGCATTTTGTAGCAAAAGAGGATGGGCCAATGCACGACCGTCTAATTTGTTTGAATACTGGTTCTCTTTATGATGCCGAGAAGAGGCTACGCTACTCTCAAGAAGAGTATCTAAAAACTAGCGAAGAGATGGCTGAATTATTTTCAGATATTCCAGAGGCTATTAGTAATACCCTTGAGATCGCAGATAAAGTAGAAACATATTCCTTGGATTCTGCTCCTATCCTACCTATATTTCCTCTTCCTCCGGTTTTCGAAGACTCCAATGATTATTTGAGATACCAATGTTATGAGGGAGCTAAAAGAAGATATGGGGATAATCTAAATGATGAGATAAAAGAGAGGATAGATTTCGAGTTAGAGACGATTAAGAAAATGGGCTTCCCTGACTACTTCCTTATAGTACAGGATTATATAATAGAAGCTCGAAGAATGGGCGTAAGTGTTGGACCAGGTCGTGGTTCTGCTGCTGGTTCAGTAGTAGCATATTGTTTGACCATCACAGATATTGACCCAATAAAATATAATCTCCTTTTTGAGCGTTTCCTAAACCCTGATAGGATATCGATGCCCGATATCGATGTGGACTTCGACGATGATGGACGCCATCTGGTGATGAAGTATGTAGAGGATAAGTACGGAAAGGAGAAGGTAGCGCACGTTATAACATTTGGGACGATGGCTACAAAGAGTGCTATTCGTGATCTTGCACGAGTACACAACCTACCATTGCAAGAATCTGATAGATGGGCGAAATTAGTTCCTAAATCCATACCTTTAACGATAGAGGTGGAGAAGGAAGACCCAAATGATCCTACAAAAAAGATCAAGGAAAAGAAGAAGAAGGATTTTGCCCCAACAGTTAATCTTTGTATGGAGCATGTTGATGAGTTTAAGCAGGCTTTAGAAACAGGAAGTCAAGTATTAAAAGACACCTTGCATTATGCTTCTCGTTTGGAGGGATCTGTGAAGAGTACGGGGGTTCATGCTTGTGCTATAATCATAGGAAGAGAAGACCTTAAGAATATTATCCCGATAAGTACTGCTAAGGACAAAGAAACAAAAGAAGATATCTACGTTTCTCAATATGAGGGCGGAATCATTGAGTCAGTTGGTCTATTAAAGATGGACTTTCTAGGACTTAAGACTTTATCTATAATAAGAGAGACTTGTAGTAACATTAAAAAATCTAAAGGAATAGATATTATACCTGAAGATATCCCTATAGACGATAAGTTAACCTATGAGTTATTTAGTAAGGGTGATACGGTAGCTATTTTCCAGTTCGAATCTGAAGGAATGCAGAAATGGCTAAAAGAGCTTAAGCCTACCCGTTTTGAAGACCTTATAGCTATGAATGCTCTTTATCGACCAGGTCCTATGGAGTATATTCCAGATTTCGTCGCAAGAAAGCATGGAAAGAAAGAGATAGAGTATGACCTTGCCTGTATGGAAGAATACTTACAGGACACATACGGAATCACAGTATACCAGGAGCAGGTGATGCTTTTATCTCAGAAGATAGCGAACTTTTCTAAAGGAGATGCAGATGGCTTAAGGAAGGCTATGGGAAAGAAGCTCATAGATGTAATGAATAAGCTAAAGGTTAAGTTCTTTGAAGGAGGAGAAGCAAATGGCCATCCAAAGGATATCCTAGAAAAAATATGGAATGACTGGACTGCCTTTGCAGAATATGCCTTTAATAAATCTCACTCTACTTGCTATGCTTGGATAGGCTATCAAACTGCCTACTTAAAGGCTCATTATCCAGCGGAGTTTCTTGCAGCCAACCTTAGTAAGAATCAAAATAAGATGGAAGAGCTTACTAAATTCATGGACGATTGTAAAAAGGCTAAGATTAAAGTGTTAGGTCCTGATATAAATGAATCCTTCACTGACTTTACCGTTAATAAGGATGGTAATATAAGATTTGGTCTAGGGGGTATAAAAGGATTAGGCTCAAATGCTGTTAGCGCGATAATTAGAAATAGAGAGGAAGCAGGACCTTATGAGAATATATTTGATTTAGTAGAAAGAGTTGAAGTGTCTGTTTTGGGTAAAAAATCACTTGAAATACTGGCTGCTTCAGGGGCTTTTGACCAGATGCCAGAACTTAATAGATCAATCTTCCTGACTCCTTTACAAGGTGATATTACATTCCCAGAGATACTTAATAATTACGCATCTAGTTTTCAAAGAACGATGAATACATCAGTGAATAGTCTATTTGGAGGCGTGGAGGCTATAGAAATAGCAAGACCTGAAATCCCAGAAGTCCCCCAGATAGATACCCAGTTCCTGCTGTCAAAGGAAAAGGAGATGGTGGGGATGTATCTTTCTGCCCACCCTCTAGATGATTTTTTATTTGAGGTGGAACAGTTCTCTACTGCAAGGGTAAATGAACTCTCAGATATGACAGATTTAGCTATGAGTGATCCTAATCTTCTCAATAAGCATTTCTATATCGGAGGATTAATTACATCTGTTCAGCATAAGGTGTCGATGAAATCAAATAAACCTTGGGCTATAATTAGCGTAGAAGATTTCTCGGGAAGTATTAATTTTTCTCTTTTTGGGAAGGACTATGAAGATAACCTAGGCTATCTCCAAAAAGGACTACAAGTGTTTATTAAAGTGATTATCTCTCCAAAGTACCCTTACTTAAGTGCTGAAGAGAGGAAGCAGTTAGGAAAGGCGTATTGGGATGAGAGAAAACCTATATCGTGTGAATTAAAACTATCTAGGATGGCCTTATTAGCAAATACGAAGTCAAGCTACATCAAGAGTTTGAAGATTAATCTTCCAATACAAAATATCGACTCTAAGTTGGCTAAGGAGTTTGTAAAGGTGCTAAAGAAACATAAGGGGAACACATCTCTGAACTTCAATATGATAGATGTGGAAACAATGAAGTCTGTAGAGTACTTTTCAAGAAAATATAAAGTCGAGGTATGCAATGATTTACTCGACTTCCTAGATAAGAAAAAATTACAATGCACTATAGAGAAAGACGTTACACTATAATATGAAAAGAGAGAAGGACATTACTCGTAAACTATTCTTTTCTTTTTTAAAGATAGGAACATTTACTATAGGAGGAGGTTACGCGATGCTACCTATTATAGAGAAGGAGCTTGTAGAGTCGAAACAGTGGTTGACAAAAAAGGACTTTTACGATATGGTGGTAATAGCACAGACAGCTCCTGGCATACTAGCAATGAATATAGCCCTTCTATTAGGACACAGAATGCAGGGAAGAAAAGGTGCGCTACTGAGCTCCCTCGCCACCATTCTTCCGTCTTTTATAATAGTACTTTGTCTAGCTATGATGGTGGACGTCCTAAAGGACAATACCTATTTTAATGCAGCCCTTAGAGGAGTTTATCCTGTTGTCGTAGCATTAATCGCAGTATCTGCATATAATATGACTCGTAGTGCTTGCACTACCATTACTGCTATCCTTGTAACACTCTTTACAGTTATATTAATAAGATTTATAGGGATATCTCCAGCCCTTTTGGTAATTATAGCCATAGTGTTTGGAGTCGTAAGAAGAATTATAGATAAATATAGAAAGAGAGAGGAAAAATGATATACTTTAAGCTATTTTTAGTCTTCTTTAAGATAGGAGTTTTCGGATTTGGAGGAGGAGCAGCGATGCTATCTATGATACAGTACGAGGTAGTAGAGCAAAATGCATGGTTGACAGAGGATGAATTCATTCGGATGACAGCGATATCGCAGATGACTCCAGGTCCAATAGGAATTAACTGTGCTACTTATACAGGTTATCTTGCAACAGATACTATACTAGGAGCATTTATCGCCACATTTGCGCTTGTTTCACCAGCCTTTATCGTCATAGCACTGATGATAAAGCTATATAGAAAGTACAAGGAAAATCTATATGTAGTGAGCGTTATGAATACACTAAGGCCTACAGTTGCAGGCTTAATGATAGCGGCGTGTTTACTCTTGATAAACGAAAGTAGTTTTGGAGAAAAATGTGCAGATTTCAAGTCCTGGATACTGTTTGCTCTAACGATAGTTGCAGTAAAGTGGCTTAAGGTTTCCCCTATCATAATAATTATCCTAGCTGCGGTAATAGGAATTATTCTATATTCCTAACAAATTAGTTTAATATCAGTAATAATAGGTAATAAAAGACGCATAAAGGTCGTGTGTATTTACTTTTTTATACCTTTGTACGTTTTAGAAAAAAGAAAATGAATCCGAAGAAAATAACTTTACTACTATTGATGTTGCTTGCCATCTCTGCAACGATGATGGCAGAAGACAGAAAAGAAGCAACCATAACTAAGATGCAGAACAACCCTGACAAGGATAGTCATATAACAGGGCACGTAATAAATTCTAGTACAGGTGAGCACCTTGCATATATTGATATTGTCATAGAAGGGACAACTATTGGAACTATGACAGATGCGACAGGGCATTACTACCTAAAGAATATACCTATTGGAACTCTAACTATTAGGGCCTCAGCCTTGGGTTATACAAGTCAGACAAAGACTGTGAATGTTGTAAAAAACTCAACAACGGAAATCCATTTTGAGGTAGCTGAGGACTTAGTGATGTTAGAGGGCTCAGTAGTTTCTTCTAGTTTAACCTCAACAAATAGAAAGGAGACCTCAAATCTCGTAAATGTTGTAACCCCAAAGTTATTTGCCACAACAAGTTCTGCTAGTCTAGCAGACGCTCTAAATTTTCAGCCAGGATTAAGAGTTGAGAATAACTGTCAAAACTGTGGAACTCAGCAAGTCCGAATAAATGGACTGGAAGGAAATTACACCCAGCTTCTATTAGATAATAGGGCTATTAGTAGTGCCCTTTCGGGAGTTTATGGACTGGAGCAGTTACCTCTTAATATGATAGAAAGGGTAGAGATAATAAGGGGTGGAGGATCAGCTCTTTTTGGAGCAAATGCAGTAGCTGGGACGATCAATATTATAACAAAAGAGGCCTTTACAAACTCTTTTCAAGCCTCAAATAATACAACAGTAATAGGTAAAGGCGGCATAGATAATCTGAGTTCAATAAACGGAACAATGGTCTCTGACGATAATAAAGTAGGTGCTGCGATATTTGCTTCAGTAAGAGAGAGGAGTGCCTATGATGTAAACGGAGATGGTTTTTCAGAAATACCTACAATTAAATCAAAAAGCATCGGAACAAGAGCCTATTTTAGAACAAGCGATAATACTAAATTAACAGCAGAGTATAACACTATATATGAATATAGAAGGGGTGGTGACAATATTAACCTACCTCCACATGAAGCAGAAATAGCAGAGGAATTAGACCA
Organism: uncultured Muribaculaceae bacterium; assembly: GCA_964369605.1. Taxonomy (GTDB): domain Bacteria; phylum Bacteroidota; class Bacteroidia; order Bacteroidales; family UBA932; genus CAYJFD01. Next base: position 87,130 of record CAYJFD010000001.1, read on the forward strand.
TAATATTAATACGGCAAATGTAAAATATGATATATATCTAGCCGAATCAAAGCATTGGTTACAAGCCTATACTTCTTTCCAGCACATTAATAGGGATAGTTACTACGGAACAGGAAAGGATTTAAATGCCTATGGCCAGACAACTGATTTTACGAGTGTTTCCGGATTACAATATGTTTGGAGAATGGATAACTGTCTATTTATGCCCGCTAATTTTACAGCAGGAACAGAATACAGTTATTCAAACCTAGAAGATAACACCCCTGGGTATAATAGGTATGTGAATCAAACAGTAAAACAAAGTAGCGTTTTCCTCCAGAATGAATGGAAAAATGAGAAACTGACATTCTTAGTAGGAGGAAGAATGGATTATCATAGCATACTTGCAAAACCAATACTAAGTCCAAGAGTTAATTTACGATATACTCCTGTTTCTTGGCTTGCCCTACGAGGTGGATTCGCAAGTGGATTTAGGGCTCCACAAGTATTTGATGAAGATCTACATATAGAAGCACTAGGAGGAAGCGTCGTTATGATAGAAAATGCTGAAGATCTCAAAGAGGAAAGATCTAATAGTATTAATTTCTCTGCGGACTTTAATAAGAGTTGGACTGGAGGAGCAGTAACTTTCTTAGTAGAGGGATTCTATACTGAATTATCAGATGTTTTTATTCTATCAGATGATAGAAAGGATGCAGATGGTAATCTAATAAAGGTAAGAAGTAACGGATCAGGAGCCTATGTGACAGGTATAAATCTAGAAAGTAGAATAGTTCCGACAAGAGATATAGAGTTCCAATTAGGTTTTACCTACCAACAGAGCAAATATAAGGAAGCGGAGAAGTGGACTGAGACTCTTGCTGCTCAAGATAGAATGTTTAGAACACCAGATATGTATGGCTTTATTACAGCGAACTATTCTCCAATCGAGAATTTAGATTTTTCGTTTACGGCAAATTATACTGGTTCAATGTTGGTACAGCATACTATTGTTGACAATAGTGGGAATGAAACATTTGAAGAGGTAGATACTCCTTCATTTGTAGATATGAGTGCAAAGATTGGATATGATCTTCCACTTAAAGGTGTATCTTCATTAAGACTAGAGTTAGGAGTGAAGAATATCCTAAATAGTTATCAAGATGATTTAGATATAGGTCCAAATAGAGATGCAGGCTACGTTTATGGGCCATCTTTGCCTCGCTCTGTCTACTTTGCCCTCAAATTTTCATTCTAAATATTCCCAGAAAGAAAGTGGCAGATTATAAAGGTTGGATAATATATTCAAGTACTACCCCAAGAGATAATAATGCTTTTGGATGGTTTGTTGAGGCGGCAAAGAAATACTCTATAGATTTAGAGCTTAAGTTCGAAGACGAACTCAATATCCCTTGTAGTGAGGTGCCTGACTTTGCCTTACTTAGAACATATAATAGTCCCTTGTCTTCTTATTTAGAGTCCCAGAAAGTGAGGGTATTTAATTCAACAGTTTCGATGGAACTCTCAAGGGACAAATACGCCTCGTATTTAGCACTAAAAGCTGCTGGAGTGGCAAGTCCTAAAAGCAGGCGTTTAAGTGCGAGAAATCGAGATTTTCAAAGCCTTATCGAGGACTTTGGACAAAAACCTTTTATATTAAAACAAACACAAGGTTCAAAAGGCGAGAATGTATATCTAATTCAGAGCGAAAAAGATTTTACAGATGCGATATCAGAGTGTGGCGACAACGAAATAATGGTGCAGGAATATATCAATACCTCGTATGGGAAGGATATAAGAGTTTGGGTTGTAGGAGGTGAAGTCTGTGCTTCTGTATTAAGGAAGAATGATAATTCCTTTAAATCTAATTATGCGCAAGGAGGATCTGCCTATGAGATAGAACTCCCACAAGAGGTTAAGGAGATGGCTATAGCAGCAACTGCAGCTGTGGGACTAGATTTTGCAGGAGTAGATATACTCTTTTTAGATAAAGGTTTTAGTGTTTGCGAAATAAATGGGAATGCTGGATTTCGAACCTTAGCTCTAACAAATCAGCATCCCCATATTGATTTACCATCATCTATGATGGAGTATATATCTAAAGTTCTGGAGCGAACATCGGATCCCAAGGTGGAAGCATAGTGGCCTCTTGATCTAGAATCTTTAATATTTTAGGATCTACATATTTCTTTTCTATAACCAGACGGAAGGAGTATTCGTCAAACCATTCATCAGTAATAACAAGGTGTCCTTTGTAGCCACTCATTCCCCACGAATTTTCTACTAACCACTTTGTAGGCTGACCTTGTTTATCTAGGTCAACAGCTACTAGTGTCATAGCATGGGAAGAACCGCTAGAACCAGTTAGAATTCTCTCCCTTTTGTTCATTGAAAATCTAGTGCCCATCAAGGACTCGTAGTCAAAATTATTAAGATCTAGTACTCCATTCTTACTATCTAGGAACTTTCCTACGTCGCACGAGTAATACATCATAGTATTACCCTTAATCGATTTAATAGCCATCTTTTTAATATCTTCCATAGGTAGATTAATATACTTCCAGTTATGACCGTCATATACGTGTCTATCTTGCTCGATCTCATAGCATTTATAATAATCTCTAGTAGGGTCATTCATTATCATTACATAAATATTTTGAAGATCTTTACCTACGTATTCATCATAAAATGAATGTGGGGTATATTCTTTATTCTCCCAAGTAAAGTTAACAGGAGGTTCTCCCAGGTTTAGCACAAGAAACTCGTATACAAATTCAAGCATAAGACCTTTTCGGTATTCAAGAAGTTCAGCTAGCTCTTGGTCGTTTAGTGGCTTAACAGGCGCTCTTTGCATCCCTTCAGGTATTACGGGAGCATAGCCCTCTCCAAGTGCAGGAGATTTTCCCTGCTGTGCTGCAAGCATTCTTAGTTCAAGAGCAAACTCTTTTAACTTGATATTTAATAACATGCTCATTTGAGAGGTATTATTGCTCGAGTAAGTATCAGGCATTACTTCGTATGGAACAAGTCCATACTTAGAAATCAGGTCAGAAACTCCAGTGAACTGTCCCCCATCGCTAAGGGCATTTCTAAATAGCCACTCGACCTTTCTATCGGTCATTTCAAGGGCTTTAGTGTCAATAATGCTTTGAAGAAATAGATTTGATTTCTCTAATTGGTCCCAGAAAAAATTATAGGTCTGAGAAAAGTGAAATTCCCCTAATTCTCTTTCTTCCATTACTTCTGCTCTTAGAACATTCAGTCCAGTGTATAACCAACAGCGTCCACTTGATTGTTGGTCACTGATGCCGATAGACTCAACCATATCAGAAAAGCTATATTCTTTCGCTGGGTAGTTCAGCTGACTAACAGCAAGGGTCTTAATATTATTATTCCTAATAGCATTCCCTATAGCTCTTTTCTCAGGGCTATCTTTATAGGATTTTTGAATTTTTTGTAACAACTCTGTGTCAATACCCCCATCTTTTTGTGCATAAGAAAATCCACAGAAAGAAAAGAGTAGAAGGAAAATTGAAATGTATCTCATTTGTGAATAGGTTTTTAAAAAACAGGTAGCTTTATTTAGCTACCTGTAAGATTTATATATTTAAGGATTAACTATTAGAGTCTTCCTAATAGACTCCGTGTGCGTATCGTATGAAATAATAGCAGAAATAACATATTCCCCAGTTTTTAGAGTAATAGGGTCATTAGGATCTACTACTTGTGTATTCACTACCCAAAGAATGGATTTAGGGGTAGCTGTACTATATTGTTGTAACTTTAGAACAAGTTGATCTCCATCGTTATACTCTCTGTCTTCAAGTAAGATGTAGTTATAACCTTTCTCCTTGAATCTAGATTTCAGAAGAACGATATCTAGACTCTCTATAGATGTTAGCGGGTATTGAGATACGTGCATAGCATAAGAATCCAGCGTTACAGTAACTGTAGCATAAGCCATAGCAGGAGCTTCAAATGCAAATGCTCCATTCTGATCTGTAGTAGTCTCTATACTGCCTTCAAGTAGCTGGATATTAACTAAAGCTCCAGCTAGAGGAGATCCATTAGAATCCTTAATTGTACCGCTAAGCGATATTGGAATATTAGAATTACTTAACGTAAAGCTAACACCTGCAGCGCCATTATCCTTAATATTTGTAAGGTTATATCCAGTTGCTTTATCATCCCAGTCTACAGCTGCAGGATTAGTAGTAGCTGTAAAGCTAGTGACATCTAATGAACCAGGGAAAGGAACATTAGCATGATCGCGTCTAATATTACTTTCATTCCCGCAAGATTCAATAAGATTAAAGCATTGGTGAGCTGCTAGATCGTTAATTCCTCTTCCATTTTCCCATCTTCTTTTTGCGGTCATACCATCAACATTTCTATTTGATCTATCTATATGGTAGATTAAAAGACCAGTAGGTATGTATTTATCCCATCCTTGTCCTCCTCTACTTTCATAAACAAAGAATTCTCCATCGGTTGCAGTAGGTGACATATATGCATCATCGTTTTCAACAGGAAGAATAGTATATTCCTTGGCCTCATATAGAGTTTTGATATCTTCCTCTAACCAACCTAGCATTTGTCTTTCTATAATGTTAAAATAAGGAGGAGTATTCCCGTTGTTATTATAACCACCACTATTCATAAGAGAGAATATCCCAAGACCAGGAGCACTACCTCCAGTGTTATAGTTTGTGTCATAAAAGTCAGGAAGGCTTAGTACGTGTCCAAACTCGTGAGTAAAAGTTCCTATACCGCATAAAGTCTCTCCTGAGGCTCCTCTAAATTCAGAGGTACAAGCGTAACCAAATGCAGTTTTGCCATCTAAGATCGTAGGTTCATAGAATAAAGCCCATTTGTGAGGCCAAATAGTAGTACTAGGACCTCCTTCAGCTTCATTATATCCAGAATAATAGAAGAATAAATTATCAATATATCCGTCGTTATCTAGGTCATATTGAGAAAAATCTATATCAGGGTCAGCTAATTTAAGAACCTCAGTGAAAAGTTCCTGAACATTAGAATCATTGGAGTTTCCGCTACGAGCGCCATAGTAATCATGATTCTTACTTACCGTATAAGGTCCAGCGATCACAAAAGTAGGATCAAATTTTCCTCCAGAATTTTCTGAATAGTAGTTCTTTGCAGATCCTGTAGCCCCATTAAGGGAGTATCCATCTTCGTTTAGAAGATTTTCAAAACTTGAGTTAGGATAGGTAAAAGGTATATCAGGAAACTCAACAAGGATGGTTAAAAATTTCTTAGAACCAGTGCTTATAGAGTTTTGAGCCTCACTAGAGTTACTTCTCATAGAACTATACATCTGTTCTTTAAGTGCATTAGCCCTAGCGATAGCTGCTTGAGGAGGAGTAATTGTTGATGCTCCACTTCTAGTAAAACCAGCGTTAGTTACTTTTGAATTAGATGCAACTATATATCCACCAGCATCGAATGATGCGTGATAATAGAAACCATCTTCCTTTTGAGCTACTAGCCCTCCATTAACTGTAGTCCAGCTAAGAAACTCGTCTCCGTGAAGTTCTATTGTCAATGAAGATCCGTCAGGTTGTGTAATTTGAATAGGTCCCTTCTTTGCAGGGATAGCAAGCGCAGTAGTTGTTATTAGTGATAGCGCGACTAAAAGTGTTATTATTCTTTTCATAATCGTAGATATTAATAGTTTTGAATAATAATACCAAAGCCTCCAGCCTTGCTATATAACCATATCTTATTGTCAACCATTTTTAAGACCTCCATATTATACTCTCCTTCGATTTCATCCTTAATACCGATAACGGTAATGGAAAGATCTAGCATATCTCCAGGTGTAGGAGAGGCTTTAGGAAGATTTTCGACGTTGCAGGCAAGACCTTGTGACGGGTTTTGAATCCTACTTGAATTAGAAGAGCTTAGCTCGGAAAATGAGATTTGCCCTTTCAAACCGTCGAATAGATAGAGTGCATCTGCACCTTTATAAACGCCGATTTCAGTTTGGACTTCAAAGTCTGTCTGAGAGACAGGGACACCGCCATCACAAGATGTTAGCATCGGTAAGCATGCGATTACGCACGCAAACAAGAGAGTTTTAATTTTCATATATAATAATTTAATAGTGTGTCTATTCTATCAGAGAAATAAGATTCCTATCGCCAAATCCGTTGTCTACACGTGCAGATCCTGGCCATATCTTATTTTCTCTAATCCATTCAAGAGGAAAGGCTGCCTGCTCTCTTGAATATGAGTGCTTCCATTCGCTTGCGCAAATCTCATCCGCTGTGTGAGGAGCCATCTTGATAACATTGTCATCCTTATCTGCCTCGCCATTTTTTATAGCTTCACATTCAGCCTTAATTGATTTCATCGCCTCGATAAATCTTTCGATCTCTTCTAATGACTCACTCTCAGTAGGCTCAATCATCAATGTTTCATGAACAGGGAATGAAAGTGTTGGGGCGTGGAAACCATAGTCAATAAGTCTTTTAGCGATATCAGTAGCGTCTACGCCGTATTCAGACTTAAATCTTTGAAGGTTCACAATACACTCGTGGCCAACTCTACCAGTTGCTCCAGTATATAGGATTTCAAATTCAGGTTTTAAGCGTTCTGCCATATAGTTTGCACTAAGAATCGCAGTAGCCGTAACCTTTCTAAGTCCTTCAGCACCTAACATCTTTAAGTAAGCGTGCGTTACAGAGTTTAGAAGAGCAGCTCCATAAGGGGCAGAACTCACAGCGCCTACAGGAGCTGTTAAACTTTCTTTCGTTTGTCTATTTCCTTTAGTGTCCACATAGTCAGGGTAGCAGTTAGGGTGACCAGGAAGATAAGGAATAAGGTGTGAAGAACAGCAAATAGCTCCTACACCAGGACCACCACCACCGTGAGCCATAGCAAATGTCTTGTGAAGGTTAAGGTGACAAATATCTGCTCCGATTAAGCCAGGACTAGTGATACCAGTTTGCCCATTCATATTTGCTCCATCCATAAATACCTGTCCACCATTATCGTGAATGATTTTACATATTTCTTTAATCTCTACCTCAAAGATACCGTGAGTAGAAGGGTAGGTAATCATAATACCGAATAACTCATCCTTATGCTCGATAGCCTTCTGACGAAGTTCCTCAACATTAACATTTCCCTTCTCGTCGCAAGAAACTAGTATAGGGTAGGTTCCAGCTAGTACGCAAGAAGCAGGGTTTGTTCCGTGAGCAGAGGTAGGTATAATAATCTTTGTTCTGTGTTCTTGATTGATAGCCTTAAAGTAGTGCTTAATAGCTATTAGGGCAGCATATTCTCCAGCAGCACCAGAGTTTGGCTGTAGTGAACATGCATCAAAACCAGTAGCTATAGCTAAGTCATGACTCATTTCCTCTACTATCTGTAATGAACCCTGTACCTGATCTTTTGGCGCATAAGGGTGGACATTTCCAAGTTCAGCCCAAGTTAGAGGCATCATCTCTGTAGCAGCATTAAGCTTCATTGTACAAGATCCTAGAGGAATCATAGAGTGAGTAAGAGATATATCTTTTCTTTCTAATTTCTTGATATAGCGCATCATCTCTGTCTCAGAGTGATAAGTGTTAAATATCTTTTGCTCCAAGAATTTGCTTTCACGAGGAAGCATATCTACCTCAGAAATCGTATTACATCCACATTCTATATTCTCGATACCGAAAATCTTAAGGATATTTATAGCTTCATTACAATCCGTTAATTCGTCAAAAGAAATTTGAACGCAACTCTCGCAAGGATAGAAGAAATTATATCCAGCCTCAAGAGCTGCTTTCTTGATAGATTCAGTATTAATACCTTCTACGCAAATAGTATCGAAGAAATTTTCGTTAGATAACTTGAATCCTGCATCTTTAAGTTTAGCAGCAACAGCGTGAGCGTAGTTATAAGTGCGTAGGGCGATCTCTTTAATTCCCTCACTTCCGAAGTATGTTGCATACATTCCTGTCATAACTGCCATAAGAGCTGTTGCAGTACATATATTTGAAGTAGCTTTTTCTCTCTTAATATGTTGTTCTCTTGTTTGAAGAGCTAGGCGAAGAGCCTTATTTCCTAATCTGTCTACTGAGATACCAACAATACGACCAGGTAGGTTACGTTTGTAATTCTCTCTTGTTGACATCCATCCAGCAGTAGGTCCACCAAATCCCATCGGAAGACCGAAGCGTTGAGCAGTTCCAAAAGCTATATCTGCACCCCACGATGCTGGCTCTTTATATAGTGCAAGTGATAGTAAATCACAGTGTGCAGCTACGAGTATCTCAGAAGTATGAGCTTTTTCGCAGAATTCTGCATAGTCTCTAACTTCTCCATTAGCAGCCGGATATTGAATAACGGCTCCAAAACATTTATTATCAAAGCCATTAGCGATAGCATCTTTGTAATCGCCAACGATAAGTTCGATTCCAAGACCAAAGGCGCGAGTTTCAAGAACAGAAAGTACGTGAGAGAAGATATTCTTATCTACAAAGAAACTATTCTTCCCTTCCTTTACAGCGGCGCGTGATCTTAAATCGTACATCATTCTTACAGCCTCTCCAGCAGCAGTCGCATCATCAAGAAGAGAGCTATTTGCAAGAGGAAAGCCAGAAAGAGAGGCGATCATCGTTTGAAAGTTGATAAGACCTTCAAGGCGTCCTTGTGAAATCTCAGCTTGGTACGGAGTATATGATGTATACCACACAGGATTTTCAAAGATATTTCTCATAATAACAGAAGGGGTAGCAGTGCCATAATATCCCTGTCCTATTAATGATCTAACTAATTTATTTTTAGAAGCAATATTTTTTAAACGGGTTAAATATTCGTACTCGCCCTGAGGTGGGTCCAGCGCAAGTAAGCTAGGGTCAATAATATCCCTAGGAAAGACCTGATTAATAAACTCCTCGTTAGACGCAACGCCTAAAAACTCCAACATTTGTTTAAGTTGCCCATCGCGTGGGCCAATATGTCTGTCGACAAAATTAAAAGCCATATACTTTAATATTATTATAATTTATACCTTTCATATTTATACGTGCCAAATTAGTGCCATACAATAGTGACGCATAAGTATGTTATTTTCAAAACAACGCAAATTTATAAAAACTCTGAATATAAGAGCAATTTAATTTGTGAATATTAAAAAAAAGATTAATACCTAAGAATGAAGTATAAAGAAATAATGAAAAGGAGGAGACCAAATTAACTCATTTTAGTGCTCTGCATCTAGTCGGATGAAGATAAAAAGCAGAATACTAAAGGATAAGAAAGATGAGCCACCGTAGCTTATAAAGGGTAGTGGGATACCAACAACGGGCATCAGGCCTATGGTCATACCTATGTTTACGAAGAAGTGTATGAAGAAACAAGTAGCTACGCAATATCCGTAGATGCGTGTTGTAGCATCCTCATTTTTCTCCGCCTTGTACAGTATCCAAACTATGAGAAAGAAGAAGAGAATTACTATAACGCTTGAACCGACAAAGCCCCATTCTTCCCCGATAGTACAAAAAATAAAATCAGTACTTTGTTCTGGGACAAAGTTGAATTTCGTTTGAGTCCCCTGCATATAACCCTTTCCAAAGGCCTCGCCTGAACCAATAGCTATTTTTGACTGATGAATATTATACCCAGCGCCGTGAAGGTCCTCTTTGATATCGAGAAGGGTCTCTATTCTATCCCTATGGTGCTGTTTAAAGACTGAGTCAAATAAAAACTGTGTCAGTAGTACCATTAATATTCCGCAGGTAAAAGCTAAGGCCATATTTGTTAAGTGCTTTAATTTCTTCTTAGGTACTTTTATAAATAAGTGGACTATAATGATAGCACTAACAATTATTAACCAAGTAGAGGCCGGTAGTATATTCAGGAAACTAAAGAATTCTAACCTCATTATGCTAGGCAAGAAAGAAAATGCAGTGATAAAGATGATGTTGCCAATTAAGGCTCTTCTAAGAGATATTAAGTAAAAACCACGAAGAAGGTTAATTAAGCCAATGAGGCTCAAAATCGCAGCAAAAGGCGAAAATTTAATCGTGATAACAAAGAGAAGGAGCATTAATAGGGCAAGCATTAAGTACCAGCCAGACATCCATTCCCGGTATAAGATAATGGCGAATCCACAGAATACAAGAAGGGTTCCTATATCTCCTTGAAGTAAAATAAGCGCAACTGGAATCCCTATGATAGCTATACTTATCGGAATATTAAATCTGGAGTTATCTCTAAAATCTGGACTTCCCATAAAAGCAGCTAGCGCAATAGAGGTTCCTATCTTTGCGATCTCAGAAGGCTGAAAGCGTATAGGACCTAGTACTAGCCAGGATTTAGATCCATTAATCTCTGTACCTATGGCTATTACGGCTATTAGAAATAGTACGCAGCCAAAAAATATCCACCAGGAGAAAACAGTATATATCTTAGGGCTTAAGACAAAGAGAATCATTACTATCGCAACTATAGAAACGCAGAACCATAATAGCTGTAAGCCACTCTTATTACTAGGAGAGAATATACTAGAGCTTAACTCAGAATCAGAGGTCGAAACAGAGTATATATTGAATATACCAATGGTTACTAGTGCTAAATAGCATAGTACCAAATACCAATCTATCCTATAAAGTATATTATTATTCTTAGCCATTCTTTCTTCTATAGTTTCAGTTTATCTACTACTACTGAATCAGGATTAAGAGCCCTCCAAATAGGGGAATTCTTAATTAGTTCAGCTTCAAGAATACGTTTCTCGCTCCATTCTCTCTTCGGATCTATACTTCCATTGAGATATTTCTCCATTAGTAATGATGAAAGAGGAGCAGCCCAAGATCCTCCCCCTCCCCCTGAATTTTCAAGATAGGTAGCCACGACGATTTTTGGATTATTCCTAGGAGCAAAACCTAGAAAGGCCACGTGGTTTTCTCCTTGAGGGTTCTGAATAGTGCCTGTTTTTCCGCAAATATCAAGACCTTCAACTTTCGCAAGTGTTGCGGTAGCGCCATCTTCTCTACTTCCATTAACAACCATGTGCATTCCCTGAATAACAGTTTCAAAATGTCTTTTATCTATATCTACCACCTGCGCAGTACTATATTTTTCTTCATTTTTGTGCCCCTGTGCGTATCTAATGATGTGAGGCGGGTAGTAGTGGCCCCTATTAGCTAGGATGGCACCAAAGTTTGCTAACTGTAGTGGGTTGCAGCCTATTTCGCCCTGGCCTATGGACAGAGATATAATATACAAAGGAGACCATCTGTTCACACCATAAATTCTGTCATAGTAACTTCTGTCAGGAATAAGACCTGGATTTTCAGAGGAGAAGTCACTGCCAAGCACTCGTCCAAAACCTAAATTCTTTATCTTACCTGTCCAAACATTCATAGCTTCTCCTACGCTTTCATATTTAGGATTATCTAGTATCATTCTAAATATATTACAGTAGTACGAGTTACAAGAGGTCATTAGAGATTCAGCAAGGTTAACATTTGGTTTGTGATCCCTGCACCCAACGGTAATACCTGGGCCCCGATATTCTCCATAGCAGCTGAAACTTGTGCGTGAGGATATTACCCCTTCATCAAGAGCTACTAGAGCATTGGCTATTTTGAAAATGGAACCAGGAGGCTGGAAGGACATTACAGCCCTATTAAGCATCGGTTTATATGGGTCCTTGGAAATAGATTCATAATGCTTATTAATATCTGTAAGCTTTGAGGTCTCTATACCTGGTGACGACACTAGGGCTAAAATTTCCCCAGTATTAGGATCTAAGGCTACAAGAGAGCCTACCTTTCCCTTCATTAGTAGTTCGCCATAAGCCTGAAGTTCAGTGTTTAGAGTGGAAGTAATATCTTGACCTGGTACAGCTGCTTTATCGTGCTTTCCATCCTCATAGGAGGCCATAATTTTATTGCTTGCATTTCTTGTGTGAATGACATATCCCTTCTCGCCCCTGAGTTCTTCCTCACATATCTTTTCTATACCACTCCTTCCTATGAAGTCTCCTGCCTTGTAGTTTTCATTCGTAGCCAGGGTATTTGGGTCTACCTCGTTAAGATAGCCTAGTAGATTGCCTCCGACATTATTTGGATAGAATCTAATAGTTCTAGGAACACCACTAAATCCGTGAAATTTATACTTAAGTTCTTCGAAGACACTGTATTTCTCAATAGATATCTGGTTAAGGAAGTTAACACTCTGGTTTCCTATCTTTGATCTATATTTTCTATAGTAATTAAATTTTTCTTCTACATACTCCCTTTCTATTCCCAGGATTTTGCAAAGTGCAAGAGTGTCAAACTCTTTAACGTCATAAGGTGTTACGATAATGTCGTAACAGTGGGTGTTTCCTGCTATTATCTGACCATCACGATCATAGATAAGTCCTCTAGGAGCATATACTGTTTCATAACGAAGAGCATTATTTAAAGAAGAAATTAAGTACTTCTCTTCTACTATCTGCAAGAAAAAAAGCCTTCCCCAAATAACTGCAAAGCAAGCTGATAGAGAAATAATAAGAGTAATCGATTTTGTGGATAATTGCTCTTTCTTACCTTTTGTATTGTATATAGCCAAAGCTGATAACTATTAAGCTGTTAATACCTGTACTTACTAATATCCTTAATATATTGTAACCTGCTCCACCAGTGAACATAGTGTCTAGTAAGCTAAAACTTGTGGTGAAAAGTATATAACAAAGTACAACATATAGAGAATAACGAGAGACGCCCATCGTTGATAGTGATGGACTGTCCCTTAATGTCCATTTCTGTAGAGGGTAGGTTAGCTTTAGAATAGGATTTCTAAGAGCTGCTATAATAATAAGAGAGAAGCTGTTAATACCTATCAAAGTATTAGTCATAATATCTCCAATAATCCCCAAGAAAAAAGCAATAATCATAAGTACTAGACTATTGAATTTTAAAGGAGCCCTTAATATGATACAAGGACTAAGTAGAATTAATACATAAGGACTTAGATATATAAACTGAGAGAAAATAGCCTGGATGACTAAAATAAACAGACAATATAGAGCGTACCTACTAACTTTATTCATCTTCACCTCCTTCCTTTAAATAGTTTATGGACTCGATATCAGGAATAGACACAGCATAAGCATAACTCAAGGTGTTGTAATTTTCGAAAAGCTTAATATCCATATTGAAGCTTACTCCATCTTTCACAGTTATAGCAGATATGGTTCCTACTTCTATATCTGCTGGATATTTAATAGAATAACCACTTGTAACGATAGTGTCGTTTAGTTTTACGGAAGTATGAATCGGGATCTCTGTAAGCGTTGCTATACGAGGATTTTTTCCATTCCATCTTAAAGTTCCAAATGTTCCATTACTTTTAATCTTGACGCCAACTGCACTATTAATGTCAAGAAATGACCTTACCCTAGAATATCGATTATCAACATTTTCAACGTAGCCAATTACTCCTTTTGAGCTAATGATGCCCATCCCTTCAGTTATCCCGTCCTCAAAACCCTTATCTATGATAAGGAAATTTTGCGATTTAGAGATACTGTTGTATTTAATTTCGACAGGAATGAATTTGTAGCCCTTTGTAGTAATATATGCTATTAGGGAGCTATCTAGGCTTCCAGTTCGAAGAGAATCCTTTGCATTATGCAATGCAATATAGGAATCAAGCGAGGTACGGAGTCTTGCATTTTCTTCAAGAAGGTCTCTGTTTTGGCTCTGCAGGTAGAAGAAATCTTTAATATTTTCTCCTAAATGAAAAATCTGTGATTGAAGAAAAAATATCTTTTTAATTATAAATGTATCATTGAGAGAGGCATTTTTGCGTATAAGCGTAACAGAAAATAACTCTAATATGAAAAACATTATTAAAGTTATTATCAGGTTTAATATCCTCTTATCAACGGGCATCTTATCTCATTAAGAAAGGGTACTGCTGCGGCTTTTTAACAGCTATGCTTGAGCCTCTTGCTACTGCTTGTAGAGGGTTCTCTGCAACGTGGAAAGGAATATTTATCTTATCCGTAAGACGTTGAGCTAGTCCTTTTAAGAGAGCTCCGCCTCCGGTTAAATAGATGCCATTCTCAATGATGTCTTGATATACCTCTGGGGGCGTACTTTCTAACACCATAATTATAGATGATTCTATTTGGCTAATAGATTTGTCTAGGCAGTGTGCGATTTCTTGACTTGTAACCTTAACCTCAATAGGGTGAGATGTTACAAGGTTAGGTCCTTTTACAACATACGGCTCTAGTTCCTCTTCTAGGTTAGGGTGTGCCGCTCCTATATGGGTCTTAATAGCTTCTGCTGTACTTTCTCCAATTTTAACATTATGCTGTTGACGAAGATAAAGTTGAATTTCAGTGTTGAATAAGTCTCCTGCCACCTTGATAGATTGACTTGAAACGATACCTCCAAGAGAGATAACAGCTATCTCTGTTGTTCCACCTCCTATGTCTACAACCATATTGCCCGTAGGCGCTATAACATCTAGCCCTATTCCTAGTGCTGCTGCCATAGGTTCGTAAATCAAATATACATCCCTTGCTCCTGCGTTTTCAGCCGAGTCTCTAACGGCTCTAATCTCTACTTCTGTACTTCCAGAAGGAATACAGATTACCATTCTTAGGTTAGGGGTGAATAGGCTTCTTTTGAAGTTAATCATCTTGATATAACTTCGAATCATATATTCTGCAGCATTAAAGTCAGCGATAACGCCATCCTTTAAAGGTCTGATGGTCTTTATATTTCGATGAGTTTTTTCGTGCATTAATTTTGCAACCTTTCCGCAGGCGAAAAAATGTCCTAGTTTTTGGTCGTATGCCACTATCGATGGTTCATTAACTACTACCTTATCATTCATTAGAATGAGGGTGTTAGCAGTTCCTAAATCCATAGCTAACTCTTGAGTGAAGAATGAGAATCCCATGGTATAAAATTTAGTGTTTAAAGTGTCGTTTTCCAGTAATAGCCATTGCCATATTGTTTGCATCACAGAAATCTATGCTGTCTTGGTCTCTCATAGATCCTCCCGGATGAATAACTGCTTCTATCCCTGCCTTGTGGGCTATCTCTACGCAGTCAGCAAAAGGGAAGAAGGCATCAGAGGCCATAACAGATCCCTCAAGGCTTAAGTTAAAGCCCTTAGCTTTTTCAATAGCTTGTCTTAGGGCATCTACTCTTGATGTTTGCCCGATTCCGCTAGCTATAAGCGTGTTGTCTTTAGCAAGAACGATGGCGTTTGATTTTGAATGCTTAACTAAGATGTTAGCAAATAGTAGATCTTTAGTTTGAGTCTTGTTTAGCTTACGTTTGCTAACATTATTTAAATCTTCAGAAGTCTCTTTGTAGCTATCTCTGTCTTGAACAAGTACTCCTGAAAGTAATGAACGGAATTTCTTAGCAGTAAGAGCTTCTTGTGCATTCTTTAGTATGATTCTGTTTTTCTTTGATTTTAAAACATTTAGTGCATCTTCAGTATAGTCAGGAGCGATAATAAGTTCAAAGAAAATTTTATTGATTTCATTAGCTGCATCTAGATCAATACATCTGTTAGTCACGATGATTCCTCCAAAAGCAGAAACAGGGTCAGCTGCTAGCGCGGCGTTCCAAGCCTCTAGTACATTTGCTCTGATAGCGCAGCCACAAGTGTTATTATGCTTTAGTATCGCAACAGCGCAGTCCTCGAAGTCTGCAATTAATTCTAGCGCAGCTTCCAGGTCTAACATATTGTTGTATGATAATTCCTTACCGTGAAGTTGAATAGGAAGGCTTTGTTCACCCCCAAAGTAGTTTGCTTCTTGATGCGGATTCTCTCCATATCTAAGCGCTCTAGCTTGATTCGTAACCTTAGAGAAAGTTTTAATATTTGCTTTCTGGTTGAAGTATGCAAATATCTCAGAATCGTAGTGCGAACTGCAAAGGAAGGCATAAGCTGCAAATAGCTCCCTATCTTCAAGGCTAGTACAACCGTCTTTAGCACGAATAGTGTCTAAAAGCATCGGATATTGTTCCTTACTAGGAACTATTACAACATCTTTGTAGTTTTTAGCAGCAGCTCTGATAAGGGAGATTCCTCCAATATCTATTTTTTCAATTATTTGGTGGTGCTCAGCTTTTGCCGCAATATATTCCTCGAAAGGATATAGATCTACGATAACAAGATCTATCGCAGGGATATCGTAGCTGTTACTCTCAACAACATCACCAGCGTCGTCACGACGATATAGAATACCTCCGAAAACCTTTGGATGAAGAGTCTTAACACGACCGCCAAAGATAGAAGGGTAGCCAGTTAGAGATTCTACTGTTGTTACAGGAATATTATTTTCTTTTAGGTAGTCATAAGTGCCACCAGTAGAGAAAATTTCACATTCATTTTTGATTAGTTCTTCTGCTATTTCAAGGATGTTATCTTTATGGTACACTGAGATAAGAGCCTTGTTAATTTTCTTTAAAGATGTATTTTTTGTCATATTTGAATGATGCTAGAATTATCTTGTAAAGATATATATTTTTACAATAAAAATTATAAATTTGTACAAAATATTGAAAATATGAGTTTAAGGTATGTGATACTTCTAGCAGGGGGTAGTGGAACTAGGATGAAAAGTGCTGACCCAAAGCAGTTCATCCTTCTAAATAATAAGTCTTTACTGCAGCGCTGCATTGAAACATTTACTTCCCTTTCTTTCAAAGTAGAGGTCGTCCTAGTAATGGAAGAAAAGAGTATAGAGAGGTGGAAAGATTACTGCAGGGAAAGTCAATTATTTATCCCTCATAGGCTCGTCTCAGGCGGAATGACAAGATATCACTCAGTGAAAAATGCTTTAAAACATATTCCATTAAATTCTATAGTTGCTGTACACGATGTAGCAAGACCCTTTATCCGTAAGGAAGACATAGAAAGGCTCTACCAAGAGGCCGAAGAAAAAGGGGCGGTAATACCTCTTGTTAAAGTGGTCGATTCCTTGAGAAAGGTAGAAGATGACCATAATTCACATAGTGTAGATAGGGATGGTATTTACCTAGTTCAGACACCGCAAGTCTTCAATTCGGAGATATTACTGCATAGTTACACACAGCCTTTTTCTGTAAAATTTACAGATGATGCATCAGTTATAGAATCAGCTGGTTATACTATAAGTACCTCACAGGGAAATCCCTTGAATATAAAACTAACTAGTCAAGATGATATTGCGTTAGCGGAGCTAATCGCAAAGGATATTGATCAGAAAGAACGTGAAGAAAGAGAGAAAAAAAAGGTACTTATTTCTTAGGTGTTTTCTCTATTATTTCTAGGCATTCTTCAAGACTAAGATCTTCAGCCTTAGTTCCTTTTGGGATTTTGAAGTTCTTTTTGCCTTGTTTGATATATGCTCCATAGCGACCATTTAGTATACTGATACCTTCTTGTTCGAAAATTTTGATTTCTTTCTTTGCAGCTTCTTCAGCACTCACTTTTAGGAGTTCTATAGCAGCCTCAAGATCAACAGTATAAGGATCAAGAGTTTTGCCGAGTGATGTAAATTTACCTTTATGCTTAATGTATGGACCGAAGCGGCCTATAGCGCAAGTAATTATCTCTCCCTCATATTCCCCAAGAGTTCTTGGTAATAATAATAATGTTAGAGCCTCCTCTAATGTTATATTCTCGATTAGTTGACCTTTTTTAAGACTTGCGAATTTTTTCTCAGGGTCATCACTTTCTCCAAGTTGAACAAGTGGCCCGAATTTACCAAGACGTACACTCACTTTTTTTCCAGTTGCTGGATCAGTGCCAAGAATCTTCTCCGTGCTCTTATGAGTTTTGTCCTCAAGGGTGCTTTCTACCTTAGGGTGGAAGCTGGCATAAAAACTTGCAATCGTTTGATTCCAAAGCATTTTTCCGTCAGCTATCTTGTCGAAGCTCTCCTCTACTTTTGCGGTGAAGCTATAGTCTAGGATGTCACTGAAGTGTTCTTCCAAAAAGTCTATAACAACTACTCCTATGTTTTCTGGAGATAATTTCTTTTTCTCGGACCCAACGATAGCCTTAGTAGTAGAACTTGTAATGGAGTCGTTGGTAAGTGTTAAAGTAGTGATCTCTCTCTCTTTACCTAATTTATCTTCTTTTATAATGTAGCCTCGATTGTGGAGAGTACTGATGGTTGGTGCATAGGTTGAAGGTCTACCGATACCTAGTTCCTCCATCTTTTTTACAAGAGATGCTTCTGTATAACGATAAGGGTGTTGAGTATATTTCTGAGTAGCTTTGACCTCGCATACATCCATCTTTTGTTCTATGTTTAGAGGTGGAAGTAGAATCTCCTCAGTGTCATCTTGTTCTTCGTCGTCTCTTGATTCCATATAAAGTTTCAAGAAACCATCAAATAGTACCTGAGTTCCTTCATTGATAAAGGCGTTAGATACATTTTCAGCACAAATTTTGATATTTGTCTTTTCAAGTGTTGCATCAGACATCTGAGATGCAAGAGTCCTTTTCCAGATTAAAGAGTAAAGTCTTTTTTCTTGTGCTGTCCCCTCGACGTCTTTTTTGTCTAGGTAGGTTGGTCTAATAGCCTCGTGAGCCTCTTGTGCCCCTTTTGCCTTAGATTTATATTGTCTTGTCTTTGCGTATTGTGAGCCGTAGATGTCTACTATACACTCTTTTGCTGCAGCTAGAGCTATTTTCGAGAGATTTGTTGAATCCGTTCTCATATATGTAATGAGTCCATTTTCATATAATCTTTGTGCGATACTCATCGTCTGACTTACAGAAAACCCTAATTTTCGAGAAGCCTCTTGTTGAAGAGATGAGGTAGTAAAAGGAGCAGCAGGTGAACGCTTAAGCTCTTTTTTATCTATATCGGTAATTTGGAATGTTTTTCCTTTGCAGCTTTCAAGAAAGGCTTGAGCCTGCTCTAGATCTTTGAAATCTTTATCTATGTGGCCTTTAAGCTTTACATTTGTCTTAGTTCCATCAGGGTGAAACATCCCCTCTACTTTATAATAAGGTGTGCTATTGAAGGCGAGAATCTCTCTTTCTTTTTCAACAATTAGCCTAAGTGCGACAGACTGTACTCTACCAGCAGACAAAGAAGGCTTAATCTTTTTCCATAAAATAGGAGAAAGTTCAAAACCAACAATTCTATCTAAAACTCTTCTTGCCTGTTGAGCCATAACAAGATTTGTATCGATGTCCCTAGGATTATCGATAGCATATAAAATCGCATCTTTTGTGATCTCATGAAATGCGATTCTTTTTATTTTTTTAGGGTCAAGGTTTAAAGCCTCTTTTAAGTGCCAAGATATAGCTTCTCCTTCCCTATCTTCATCGGATGCAAGATAGATAATTTCAGCCTTCTTACTAGCAGCCTTTAGTTCAGTTACCGTTTTTTTCTTATCAGTAGGTATTACATAATCAGGCTCGAAGTTGTTTTCTATATCTATACCTAACTTCTTCTTGGACAGGTCTCTGATGTGGCCAAAGCTAGATTTTACAATGAAATGCTTACCTAAAAATTTCTCAATAGTTTTTGCCTTTGCAGGCGACTCGACGATAACTAAATTCTCTCCCATATAAATCAACTTGTTTGATAAAAGATTTTGCAAAGTAAGTGATAAAGTAATATTAAAACCAAATTTTTATCTAAATTTGCTGGATATTAAAGAGTGTAAAGCATGAAAATTAAGACGATTAAAAGAATAAGAGTGGTTCTGTGGATGGTATTTTTACTGCCAATAGTTGCCTTAGCTACTGTTATTTGCCTAGTGGGAGTATTTGCAGAGATACCTTCATTTAAAGAACTTGAAAATCCAGAAAGTAACCTAGCCACTGCACTTATTTCAGAAGACGGAGAAATAATAAATACATATCACTTAGAAAATAGAGTTTATGTTACCTATGATGAACTCCCATCAACCTTAGTAAACGCAGCGGTAGCAACAGAGGATGTCAGGTTCTATAATCATTCAGGAATAGACTTCTATTCTCTAGCAAGGGTAGTATTCAAGACAGTACTTATGGGAGATGCGAGTTCTGGAGGGGGAAGTACCATAACGCAGCAGTTAGCAAAGACACTTTTCCCAAGGGAGGAGGGGAATCTTTCTATACCGGGAGGAAGGTATATACAGTTAGGAATAAATAAATTCAAAGAGTGGATAACAGCAGTAAAGTTAGAGAGGAACTATACAAAGGATGAAATCATGACTATGTATATGAACGCCATATTCTTTGGAAGTAATGCTTATGGAATAAAGGCCGCAGCGAATACCTATTTTGATAAGGAACCCTCTGAGTTAACATTGGAAGAAGGCGCCACATTGATAGGAATAGTTAATAAGCCAACAAGGTATAATCCTAGGTTGAATTATGAAAAATCATTGACTAGAAGAAATCATGTGATATCCCAGATGGGTAAGTATGAGTATATAACTCAGCAAGCATGTGATTCACTAAAGCAGCTTCCCATCACATTAAATTATAAACAACAGGATCATAATGCAGGTATTGCCCCTTATTTTAGGGATATGTTAAGAAAGATTATGTCTGCAAAAGAGCCTAAAAGATCCTCATACTATCATAAGGCAGATTATCTAGCTGACTTGGATTCGTGGGAAAATGACCCGCTATATGGATGGTTAAATAAAAATTTTAAACCTGATGGATCTAAATATAACTTAGACAAGGATGGAATCAAAATCTATACTACACTTAACTCAAAGATGCAGAGGTATGCTGAGCAGGCAGTAGAAGAACATTTAAAAAACACACTACAGCCAGCCTTCTTTAGGGATCTAGAAGATAATCCCCTTAGCCCCTACTCTAAAGAAACGAGTGAAGATCTTAGTGAGACCCTTATGGCTCAAGCAAGACGCTGGAGTGATAGATATAGAGTTTTGAAAGACGAAGGGGCAAGTGAGCAGGAGATAGAATTATCATTTGAAAAAGAAACTAAAATGAGAATCTTCTCTTGGAACGAGAAAGGTTATATAGATACAACTATGACCCCTAATGACTCCATAAAGTATTATAAATCCATCTTAAGGGCATCATTTGTAGCTATGGAGCCACAGACAGGAGCAGTAAAGGCCTATGTCGGAGGACCTAATTATAAATATTTTAAATACGATAATGTTCGCCAAGGAAAAAGGCAGGTAGGTTCTACTATTAAACCCTTCCTTTACACCTTAGCGATGCAAGAGGCCTATACTCCATGTGATAGGGTCTTAAATGTTCCCCAGTCATTCATCGTGGGTGATACAACCTGGACACCAGCTAGTACGGATAGAGCTGATTTTATAGGAAAGAGTGTTACATTAAAGTGGGGATTAACAAGAAGTAGCAATAATATATCTGCCTATTTAATGAAACAGTTTGGACCAAGTGCGATGATAGATATGTGTAGAAAGTTGGGAGTAACCACTTATTTAGCTCCTTACCCTCCTCTATGTCTAGGTTCTGCAGATATTAGCCTAATGGAGATGGTAGAGGCATACAATACCTATCCAAGTAGAGGTGTACATATAGAACCAATATTAGTGACAAGAATAGAAGATAATTCAGGCAATCTAATATCTACCTTTAGTCCAAGAATGGAAGAGGCTATAAGCGAACAGACAGCATACCTAATGGTTAACCTAATGGAGGCAGTAGTAAAAGAAGGAACTGCTGGTCGATTAAGATGGAGATATGGATTAAGAGGAGAAGTCGCAGGAAAAACAGGAACAACAAACGACCAGTCAGACGGGTGGTTCATAGGATATGTCCCAAAATTAACTGCAGGTGCATGGGTTGGAGGCGAAAATAGGCATGTGCATTTTGAAACTTTAGCAAATGGTGGGGGATCTAATACAGGTCTACCAATTTGGGGTATCTTTATGAAAAAAGTGGTGAATGATCCAAGTCTAGGGATATCTATGGATGATAGATTTGCAGCTCCGTCAACTTTTAATGTCGAGCTAGACTGTGATGGAAGTGACTCAGATGCGCTCGAAGGAAATACGTCTCCAGAAGTAACAGATGAGGTAATAGAAGATTATTTCTTTAATTAAAAAATAGTACTTAAACCAACATAAAATGGAAAGAAAGAATATCGCAGTAGTATATGGGGGCTACTCGACAGAGGTAGAAATCTCTATTCAGAGTGGAAGAAATATAGCTGATAATATAGATAGGGGATTATTTAATGTCTATGAGGTCTTCATAAGTAGAGAGAAGTGGGTAGTGAAGCTTTCGGATGAAGAACTACCAATAGATAGAGCTGATTTTACATTTAATAATGGAGGAGAAAGAGTCGTATTTGATCTAGCGTATATAACCATTCACGGTCATCCAGGGGAGGACGGAATACTACAAGCATATTTTGAACTAATAGGTTTGCGTTTTACGACCTGCTCTTCTTTTGTATGTACTCTAGCCTTTGATAAATATTCTTCAAAAGCCTATATGAAATCCTTGCCCGTAAAAATGGCAAAAGATCTTTTTTTAAGAAAGGGTGAAGAGTATGATATAGCTGAGATAGTAACTAAACTAGGTCTTCCATTATTTGTAAAACCAAATAATGCTGGAAGTAGCTTTGGAATATCAAAAGTAAAGCAAATAGAAGATTTAGAAAAAGCTATTCAATATGCTTTTGAAGAAGGAGATACTCTTATTTTGGAGGAAGGTCTTGATGGAAGAGAGCTGACTTGTGGAGTATATATGAAGCAAGGACAAGTAGTCACTTTGCCACTGCTTGAGATCGTGACTATGACTGAGTACTTTGATTATGAAGCAAAATATGAAGGGAAAAGCAAAGAAATATGTCCAGCACCTATAGAAAAAGCAGTTTGGGATAAAGTAACAGAACAAACTACAAAAATATACAAGCACTTTGGATGTAAAGGACTCGTAAGAGTAGATTACATCGTACAAAATGATATCCCTTACTTTTTAGAAATAAATATTACTCCAGGTATGACTAACGCATCAATCGTGCCACAGATGGTGAGGCAGCAAGGAATGGAGATTAAACATTTCCTGACAGAAAACATACTAGAAAATCTATAAATATGACTTATAAAGAATTTGTAAGAAAAGCTACTGAGCACCTGACATCGTTATACTCAATGAAGGAGTCAAAGGCCTTAGCCTTACGAGTTCTTTCTCACTACCTTGGCTGTAATGAATATGATTACCTTGTGACCCCTGATACCATTATCCCTAAAACAGATAGAGCGAAGATGGAGAAAGCACTTGAAGAGCTAGCACTTTATAGACCTATTCAATACGTATTAGGCTACGAGGATTTCGAGGGACTGCGCCTAAAGGTTGATGAGTCTGTGTTGATTCCGCGACCTGAGACAGCATCGCTAGTTAGATTAATTAAGGAGCAGTGGAAAAAAGAAAAGTATAGTGAGTTAAAAATATTAGATGCTTGTACAGGCTCAGGAGCAATAGCTTATGCCCTAGCTGATTACTTCCCAAAAGCGCAGGTAAGTGCCTTAGATATCTCAGATGCTGCCCTTATTACCGCGCGAGCACAGAAGCACTATATCGAGAAAGAACAAAAGCGAGTTATCTCTAATGCTCCAAATATCTTTAAGTGCGATATCTTAGATGAAATCCCTGATTTGCAGGAGCTTGATATCTTGGTTAGTAACCCTCCTTATGTCTGTGATAGTGAGAGAGTAATGATGAAGGAAAATGTCCTAGATTATGAGCCAGAGACTGCATTATTTGTTCCAGATAGTGATCCCTTACGCTTTTATCGAGCATTAGCACAGTGTGCATCTGAAGTACTTGCGATGGGTGGGAAAGCATACTTTGAAATAAATGAGGCCTTTGGGGAGTCAACAGTTGAGTTATTTGAGTCCTATGGATTCAGTGACGTTACAATGTTACAGGACCTTAATTCTAAAAATAGAATGATCTACTTTACCAAGTGGTTTTAAAATAGCAGCTTACAGAGACTAGCAATATCCTCTACCTCTATAATTTTTATTCTCTTTTGCTTAAACGCAGTATTAAGATTGTATGAGGAGATATAGATTTCTTTGTATCCTAGACGTGCAGCCTCACTAATACGGCGCTCTATCTGGCTAACTGGTCTTATTTCCCCACTCAATCCTATTTCTGCAGCAAAACAAGTAGTAGATGGGATATTGAAATCAAAGTTTGAAGATAGTATAGAGCAAATAACTGCAAGATCGCAGGCAGGATCACTTACTTTAAGTCCCCCAGCAATATTTAAAAACACATCCTTTGCGGCAAGTTTAAAGCCTGCTCTTTTCTCAAGAACAGCTAAGAGCATATTTAACCTTTTAGTATCAAACCCAGTACTTGAACGTTGTGGCACCCCGTATGCCGCAGTTGAGACTAAAGCTTGAATTTCTATTAGAAAGGGGCGAGATCCGTCAAGCATTGCGCTAAGCGCAATACCACTAAGATCAGATTTATGCATTGGAGCAAACATCTCAGAAGGGTTATTGACCTCGATTAGGCCAGTGTTCCCCATCTCAAATATAGCGAGTTCCGCAGTTGAGCCGAAACGATTCTTGATAGCTCTAAGTATTCGGTATGCGTGCCTACTATCTCCTTCAAACTGAAGCACTACATCTACGATATGCTCTAGTACCTTTGGTCCAGCTAAATGACCATCTTTTGTAATATGACCTATTAATATAACAGGAACATTACTCTCTTTAGCATACCTAAGTAGGGCAGTGGCGCACTCTTTAACCTGAGACACGGAGCCTGGTGTTGATTCTAAAGACTCTGAGTAGATAGTCTGGATAGAGTCTATGATGAGAAGTTCAGGCTGACTTTCTTTTGCTCTGGATAATATATTTTCTAGCTGAGTTTCTGCTAGAATTTGACAATTATCTAACTCTGAAACTCCTTTATCGACACCTTTGGCTAACCTCTCTGCACGAATTCTAATTTGGCGAGGAGATTCCTCTCCTGAAATATATAATGTTCGAAGATTTTTGCAGTAAAGTGGTATTTGTAGAGCAAGGGTAGACTTTCCTATGCCGGGCTCACCGCCCAAAAGAATGATTGAACCCTTAACTAGTCCTCCTCCAAGTAGTCTTTCTACCTCTAAATTACCTATAAGAATTCTATCCTCTTCCTCCATACTTATCTCTGAAAGTTTAAGAGGCCTAGGCATATTCCCCAGAAGCAAACTTCTATTTCTAGAAGTGTTATTTGTGGAACTTTCCTTTGCTATCAACTCTTCCACCATAGTATTCCACTCACCACAAGCTGAGCATTTACCCATCCATTTTGCACTCTCACTGCCACACGACGAGCAGAACCAAGCCTTCTTTATCTTTGCCATATATGTGAATTCCTTTGTTACGATAAAACCAAATTTTGACTCAAAAAATATACGAGTAGAAATAAGATTACATCATTATTGATTTTTATTTGTTTGTAAAAATACAAAAAAAAATAAATTTTATATCTTTGCATCTAATTATTTAAAATTTAATGGGTTTATATTCTACAAGAAACGTAAATAATGACGCTGTAATATATCTATGGGAGATTACGGAGTCAGAAGAAGAGTTGCGGCAGATATGTAACTTTATACCTGAAGAAGAACAGGAGGAGTTACAAATAATAAAAAGTTCAGCACGAAGAAGAGAAAAGCTCGCAGTTCGAGCTTTGATAAATCACATATTCCCTGAAATGGTGTATTTAGGTCATCATGATAATGGTAAGCCTTACATCCAAAATAGCTCAGTAGAGATAAGTATATCCCATACTAGCAGATTCGTTGCTATTATGGTGCATCCAGAAGAAGTAGTCGGACTAGATATAGAGTGTACATCCCGAGATTTTGCGGCAGTTGAGAAAAAGGCTTTATCTGAGGACGAAAGAGAAGACATCGACGATAAAAGATATAACTTTCATTTAGCTATTTATTGGACTGCAAAAGAAGCTATTTTTAAAAGAATGTCTCAGTTCGGTGTTGATTTTGCAGAACAAATAGAGGTAGAAAAATTTAACCCAAAAGAAGAAGGTGAGCTTGAGGCTGTCTTTACATTTAAGGATGGACATCAAGAAGAATTCGAACTTAACTACGAAACTATAGAAGATCACGTAATGACCTGGCTTGTAGGTTAATTATTTCCCCTTTGCAAATATCCCGTATAGTGAAGATCCGCTTCCAGTCATAGAAGCGTAAATAGCTCCTTGCTCGTATAACTCCTGCTTTGCCCTTGATAATTCAGGGTAAATCTTAAAAACTGTAGATTCAAAATCATTTACAATCGAGTGCCTCCAAGTATTGATAGGCTCTTGGATAAGTTCTTTAACACTCCTCCTATTAGGATTAGGATTAATTTTAGAGTAGGCTTGTGCTGTAGAGATGTGAAGCCCCGTTTCTATAAGTCTAATTTCATAAGTAGGATCGTCTTCTAGGGTTGAATTTAACCACGATGCTCCTGAAAGAGGACTTAATATAGTTCCTCTCCCTTCCCCAAACTGCGCACCTTCATTAATAAAGAAAGGGCAGTCACTTCCTAGCTTAGCAGCAAGATCTATTAAAGCTTCGGAATCTAGTCCTAGATCAAATAGCTTATTCAGTGCTTTTAAGGTAAAGGAAGCATCGCTAGAGCCACCTCCTAGCCCTGCTCCAATAGGTATGTTTTTGTGAAGATGAATGGAAACAGGAGGGATGTTATACAATTTCTCGAGTAGTCTATACGCTTTTATGCAAAGTTCATTCTCAATAGAGTCAGACTCTAAGGAAAACGGTCTACCATAATAGTTAATACTAAGTTCTTTGCTCTCAATAAGCTCTAGGACATCGTATTTAGGAACAGGGACAAAGAGCGTATCAATATTATGATAAGCGTCAGCCCTTTTCTCTAGAATCTGCAATCCTAGATTTATTTTTGCATGAGGATAGACTACTACATTCATTTGTTATATATTTATGGCTTAGTAGCTATTGATTAACCGCATTTACCGTGACCACAGTCTTGACAAATTAGACAGCCCTCTTGGTAAATAAGATTAGTGTTAGAGCATTTTTCGCATTTTGTTCCAGTCTCGTCTTTAGTTCCGTTAGGGATATAAGTTTTTAAGGCTCTTTCAACACCAACTTTCCAAGTATTAATACTCTCTTCATTAAGATTAAGACCCTTAATAATATTAATTATATCTGTAATAGGAACTCCATTACGAATGACTCCAGAAATTAACTTAGCATAGTTCCAGAATTCCTTATCGAACATGTGTGAGATACCTCCCATAGTGCAGCTATAGCCATATTTATCTTTATATTGGAAGTCGTAGCGAGATAACTTAGTCTCTGGATCTTTTTCTTTAATAATCCAGCCTTTGGTAATACTTGAAGGAACAGTTCTACTTTCGTCCATAATACCCGTAAATATCTCATAAGGCTTATTCTTAACCTTACCAATAAAAGCGATCCAGTCCTCTTTTCCATTCTTGAAGCGGATTACATCAGCTTCAAGAGACTTAGGACGACTCTTAGGTCTTAACTTTCCATCACTAGCTTGTACTAGAACACCTGTTCTAGAACCATCTCTATATACAGTTATTCCCTTACATCCGCTTTCCCATGCAGTTTTATATACATCTGCAACTATTTCCTCACTAATATCGTTAGGTAGGTTTACAGTAACGCTTATAGAGTGGTCTACCCACTTTTGCATCTCTCCCTGCATCTTAACCTTGTTTACCCAGTTAATATCATTAGATGTAGCTTTGTAATATGGAGATCTAGATACTAAGGTATTAAGTTCCTCTTCAGACATGTGGATCACTTGTTCTTTATCAAAACCATTAATGTCACACCAAGTTAAGAAGTGGTGGTGAAAAACAAAGTATTCCTCAAATGAGTCACCTATCTCGTCAGTAAATGCTATGTTTACAGATTTGTCATTTGGATTAACTTTACGACGTCTCTTGTAAAACGGAAGGAAAACAGGCTCTATTCCAGATGTCGTCTGAGTCATAAGAGATGTTGTTCCTGTTGGGGCGATAGTAAGCATAGAAATATTACGCCTTCCGTGTAATTTCATTGCATCGTAGATGCTAGGATCAGCCTCTGCAATTCTCTTTATCATCGGATTATTCTTCTCCTTTTCAATGCTAAATATAGGGAAGGCTCCTCTTTCCTCTGCTAGGATAGTAGAGGAACGGTAAGCCTCTAAAGCTAGTCTTTTTTGTATCTCTGCTGCGAATTCTGTAGCCTCTTGAGTGCCATAAGTAATACCTAGTGCAGCTAACATGTCACCTTCAGCAGTAATTCCTAATCCTGTTCTTCTGCCATTGATAGATTTTTCTTTAATCTTTTCCCAAAGGCGTATTTCAGTAGCTTTAACCTCTAAATCTTCAGGATCTGCTAATAATTTTGCAAGGATAGCATCTATTTTCTCTAATTCTAGGTCGATAAGGTCATCCATTAAACGCATAGCCTTCTGAACGTGCTCTATGAACAAGTCAGTATTGAATTTGGCTTCCTTTGTAAACGGATTTTCAACATAAGAATATAAGTTAATCGCTATTAAGCGGCAAGAATCATAAGGACAAAGTGGAATTTCTCCACAAGGATTAGTACTAGTTGTAGTGTAGCCTTCCTCAGCATAGCAGTCAGCAACAGACTCATTGATAATAGTATCCCAGAAAAGAATACCTGGTTCTGCTGATTTCCAAGCATTATGAATAATCTTTTGCCAAAGAGCACGAGCATTAATCTCCTTCTTTACCTTTGGATCGTTAGAGTTAATAGGATACTGTTGAGTATAAGGTTTATTCTCGATAACAGCCTTCATAAACTCATCATCAATCCTTACGGATACATTAGCGCCAGTAACCTTACCCTTAACCATTTTTGCATCTATGAAGTCCTCTGCGTCAGGGTGTTTAATAGAAACAGAAAGCATAAGAGCTCCTCTTCTTCCATCCTGAGCTACTTCTCTTGTAGAATTAGAGAAGCGTTCCATAAATGGAACAATACCAGTAGATGTAAGCGCACTATTAAGAACAGCACTTCCTGCAGGACGAATATGAGAGAGATCATGCCCTACTCCACCTCTTCTTTTCATCAGCTGTACTTGTTCCTCATCAGTCTTCATAATACCACCATAAGAATCCGCAACAGAATTATGTCCGATAACAAAGCAATTTGATAGCGAAGCTACCTGGAAATCATTTCCAATACCTGTCATAGGTCCTCCCTGAGGAATTACATATTTAAAGTCCTTGAGCAAATCATATATTTCATTCTCGCTCATAGGGTTTTTATACCTCGCTTCAATGCGGGCAAACTCTTTAGATAAGCGTCTATGCATATCTTCTGGGGATAACTCGAAGATATCTCCCTCTGAATTTTTTACGGCATACTTGTTTATCCAAACAGAGGCTGCTAATTCATCTCCTTTAAAATAATTCTTACTTTCTACTAGGGCTTCTTCGTATGTGAAGGACTTTGATTGTTTCATATTATGTGCTTATGTATTACGTTTATTATTAACAACAGTGGTTTGTACAGCCTCCGCATCGAGAAAATTCTCCTCTAAGTCGTTTTTCTGTTAAGTCTGTAACTCTTTCTTTTATCTCTAAAATACTTATTTTTTCAAGTACTTCGTGGGCAAAGGCTAGCTGTTGTAGAATCTTAGCCTGCTTCTTCGAAATACCTCTTGAACGCATGTAGAATGTCTCATTCTCGTCTAATCGCCCAGTAGTCGCTCCGTGTGAGCACTTCACATCGTCAGCATAAATTTCTAGTTGAGGCTCCGAATTAATCTTTGCCTTTGGGGAGATGATAAGATTATGGTTAGCTTGGTAGGCTTCTGTTTTTTGAGCGTCCTTAACTACCTTGATTAATCCAGTGAATTTGCCCACAGAGCTATCATCAAGGATGCCCTTAAATAGTTGGGAACTAAAGCAGTTTGGAACCTGATGTACTATTTCCAAAGAGTTTTCTATTCTTTGTTCTGAGTCCATTAAATACAAGCCACTAATATCACATTGTGAGTGTTCTCCATTTAGAGAGAGCTTTATGGAATTAGATATGCTTCCTCCGTGAAGAGAGACGATAACTAATTTCAAGGATGCTCCTTTTGCTATATCTACATTAAATCTAGTACTATGACTTGAGTTATTGTTCTCATTTTGCATCAATACTAGGTTTAAGTTTGCATTTTCCTTTAGATCAATATTAATGGTTTCTAGTGTGCTGAAGCTAAATGAAGAGGCCGTGTGTGCGCAAAGTAATAATCTGCCGCTAGAGTTCTCTTCAAGTAAGATATCACCCTGGTAAGAAAGTTCTTTAGGATCTTCTTTGCTTCTAACAAAGATAGCCTGCTGTATCTTTTCGACGCTCTCACTCTTTTGGAGGTGAAAGCTAAAAGATTTATCCCTCTGTTGTTGGTACACACCATCGATAAGATAGACATGGTCAGTATTATCAATCTCAGCTTTACAGCTAAAATCTTCATTCTGACAGTCAACTTCGGGAATATATGTATATGTGTTATCTTGCATAGTGATTATTTTATCAGCCAGTCAAATCCTCTTTTCTCTACTTCTAGTGCTAGTTCTTTTCCTGCACTCTTGATGATTCTTCCATTATATAGGATATGCACTACATCTGGAACGATATAGTCTAATAATCTTTGGTAGTGGGTGATTACTATACTCGCATTTTCAGGAGTCTTAAGTTTATTAACACCACTAGCTACTATACGAAGAGCATCCACATCTAGTCCACTATCTGTTTCATCCAGAATAGATAGCTTAGGCTCTAGCATGGCCATCTGAAATATTTCATTTCTCTTCTTTTCGCCACCAGAGAATCCAACATTTACTCCTCTAGAAGAAAAAGAGCTATCCATCTGTACAACTTCCATTTTCTGACGCATCAGCTTTAAAAATTCCGCAGCATTAATAGGCTCTAGACCTTTGTACTTACGGTGCTCATTAATAGCTGTCTTCATGAAGTTAACATTAGTAACTCCAGGGATATCAATAGGGTACTGGAAGCCTAAGAATAGTCCCGCCCATGAGCGTTCTTCTGGATTAAGATCAAGAAGATTTTGTCCGTCAAAAATGACTTCTCCCTGAGTCACTTCAAAGGTTGAGCGACCAGCAAGAACAGAAGAGAGGGTGGATTTACCAGAGCCATTAGGTCCCATAATAGCATGAACCTCGCCGGCTTTCACCTCTAAGTTAATACCTTTTAATATTTCTTTTTCGCCTACACTTGCGTGAAGGTCTTTAATCTCTAATATATTATTCATCGTCCTGATTTTTCAATTGTTTTTTCCAGGTCTTTAGTCCCATAAATGCCATAGTAAGGAAAGATAGACTAACAATAGGCATGAAAAGAAGACCTGCACTTATATATAATGTAGTATTTGTGATATTTACAAATATCCAAGCATACCAGCATTCAACTCTCTTTTTGGCTGAAAGTATTTGAGCAGTAACTATCGCACAACTCACAAGGGCATCTAGGTATGGTAGCCTAGCTGGTGGAAATAAATCTGGCCATTGGGCCGAAAAGAATTTCATCAAAGTTCCCCAAATAAGCATCGCTCCGATAACTGAGAAAACGATGATAAATTTCTTTTTATTTTGAATAGAACTAACCTTTAATTCTTTCTTCTTATTACTCTCGTTTTTGTTTGGATGAGTCCACTTCCAGTGCCCATAAATAGATAGAGCTAGTGATAGAGGCTGAAGAAGCATACTTGAGTAAAGCCCCTTCTGCATAAAAAGAAGGAATAAGCTAATAGCATAAATGTAGCCAACCCAAAAATTATATTTGCTTGCTCTCCCTGCAAGGAAGACATTAATTAAGCCCAGTAGAACAGAAATAAGTTGAATTAAGCTTACTCCTTGCCCTCCTAAACTGAAAACAATATTGTCAACTCCTAAAATTCCCATATTAACCTACACTCCCTTCTAGTGATACCTGAAGAAGTTTTTGCGCTTCAACAGCAAACTCCATAGGAAGTTTGTTGATTACTTCTTTAGCATATCCGTTAATAATTAAGCCTATAGCGGTTTCTTCTGAAATACCTCTTTGTTGGCAATAGAAGAGCTGATCCTCACTGATTTTAGATGTAGTAGCCTCGTGCTCAAGTATCGCACTGTGGTTAAGATTATCTATAACAGGAAAGGTATGGGCTCCGCATTGGTCTCCTAGTAGAAGAGAATCGCACTGAGTATAATTAGTCGCTCCATCCGCATTTGGACGTATGCTGACTAAGCCGCGATAGCTATTTTGACTCTTACCTGCTGAGATACCTTTACTTACGATGCGGCTACGTGTATTCTTGCCTATATGTATCATTTTCGTACCAGTATCTGCTTGCTGGTAGTTATTTGTAACAGCTACAGAGAAAAATTCAGAGATAGAATTATCTCCCTTCAGTATAGTGCTCGGGTATTTCCAAGTGATAGCAGAACCTGTCTCTACTTGAGTCCAGAATAACTTGCTATTAACTCCCTCGCAAATTCCTCTCTTTGTTACAAAATTATATATCCCTCCCTGTCCTTTGCTATCTCCTGGATACCAATTTTGAACCGTAGAGTATTTAACCTCCGCGTTATCAAGGACTACGATTTCTACTATTGCAGCGTGAAGCTGCTTTTCCTCTCTCTGAGATGCAGTACAGCCTTCTAGGTAACTTAGGTAGGAGCCTTCATCGGCAACGATTAGCGTTCTTTCAAACTGACCAGTGCCAGCCGCATTAATCCTAAAGTAGCTAGAAAGGTCCATAGGGCAACGCACTCCTTTTGGGATATAGCAGAAAGAGCCATCAGAGAAAACAGCCGAATTTAGGGCTGAGAAAAAGTTATCTCCAATAGGAACTACTGAGGCTAGGTATTTCTGCACTAATTCAGGGTAGTCGTGAACTGCCTCAGAGAAAGAACAAAAGATTATTCCTTTTTCTGCAAGAGATTCGCGGAAAGTCGTTTTAACAGAAACGGAGTCAAAAATAGCATCTACAGCTATTCCAGACATGTGTCCTTTTTCTTGAAGGGGGATGCCTAATCTGTCAAATGTATCTGCTATCTCACTCTCAAGCTCTTCTTCAGATTTAGCAACAGGTGCAGCATAATATATTATATCTTGAAAGTCTATCTCAGGAATATCAAGGTGTCCCCAAGTAGGCATTTTCATCGTTTCCCACTTGCGAAAAGCCTTAAGCCTAAAGTCTAAAAGCCACTGTGGTTCATTCTTTTTCTGAGATATAAGGCGAACGATATCTTCATTAATCCCTTTGGGGATAAACTCCTGATTTACATCGGTAATGAAGCCGTGCTGGTATTCACTCTCAGATATATCTTTAAATATTTTATTTTTCTCGCTCATT
Source organism: uncultured Muribaculaceae bacterium (assembly GCA_964369605.1). Classification (GTDB taxonomy): domain Bacteria; phylum Bacteroidota; class Bacteroidia; order Bacteroidales; family UBA932; genus CAYJFD01. The sequence goes on from CAYJFD010000001.1 coordinate 120,435, forward strand.
ATCTTGCAAAGGTATATATTTTATATGATTTTATAAATTATTTTTACGCTGCAGTTTTCTTAAAATAGACTAAAAAAAGAAAGTTTTAAGTGCTAAGCTATTAAAGGCAAGGCGTACAATACGTGTGCCAAGTTTTTGCTTGTAAGGAAAAAGATATTAACTTTGTCTGCGATTGTGAAAAATTGAATTAAAAATTATAAATAAAAATTAGAAATTATGAAAAGTTTAAAATTTATTATGGCTGCGGCTGCAGTTGCATTGTTTATGACATCTTGTGGAAATAAAGGTGTGAAAGGAGGAGATAATGTCGATTTCCAGAATAAGAAATGGTATCTAAATGAGATCGAGCTGGATAAATCCCTAACCGAAGAAAGTGAGATATGGGAACTTCCAGAAAACGCTAAATATGATGATGTAATCGTTTATGCTCCTATCGAAGTTCAGGTAGATCTAGAATCAGATATAGATGTTAGTGATTATGTGCCATTTGCTGAGGCCTTATTAGGAACAGATATACCTGACTTAACAAGTGACTACCTATCTATAGCCTTGACAATCGCCTTGAGTCAAAATGTATATGATACTGGTTTTCTTTTCGATGAGAAGACGAACTATGTATTAGCCGTGTTTGAAGGAGAAGTAGAAGATGAATCTCCAATGCTTTATGAACTTAAGGAAGATGATAGAGTGAGACTGTATTTGACAGAAGAAGAGGCTGACTATCTTATGGATGAAATTAGTTATGAGTTAGATCTAGATGATCAAACCCTTTCTTTAATAGAGAATATTCTTACATCAGGGCTTACATTAGATTATACTTCAAGCAGTACTGACTTAAAAATCTCCTTAAGCAGCGAAGATGTTATGGAGCTTTTAGATCTTGCTATCGCTTATATAGACACGCTTCCTAAAGTTACTCTTGAAGATCTAATGGAAAATGATGAATTAATGACATTATATATAATTCATACTTTAGCTGATGTTATAGAAGAAAAGGTTGAGGGTATAACACTTATCTTAAACTTAGATTCAGAGTATAAGCCATCTAGTTACTAGAATAATGAAAACAGATATAGCAAAACTAGGAAAGAGAGTTGCGATAGAAAAACTATTTGAAGCAGCTCAGCTAAATAGATATAACGATATATCCCTATTTGAAGAAGGTAGATTATTTTCAGTTCAGAAGGTCCTTCAAGAAGGAATAAACTTCGACTTAATATATAATCCCCTAAAGCATCTAGGATATAAGTCTATGCTTTCGGTACTAGGAGAGCTATATGCGAAATTTGCGAAGCCTATGAGTATGCAAATACTCATAGGAGTCTCGCAACGCTTTTCCTACGAAGATATAGAAGAGTTATTTTTAGGTATGTCAGCGGCTCTAAAAGAGCACTCAGTAGAAAAAGTAAGCTTAGATTTAATCCCATCTATAAATGGATTATCTCTTTCCCTCAACGCTTTAGGTCTTTTAGAAAATGAGATCTCCGAAAAAAAGCCAGAGGCAAAGACTAAGGATTTAATATGCCTTTCAGGCAATGTCGGGGCTGCTTATATGGGACTGCAAGTCTTAGAGAGAGAGAAGGCAGCATTTGTTTCATCCTCGCAGGACGCAACAATAAAACAGCCAGACTTGTCAAACTATAAATACATACTAGAAGCCTACTTGAGTCCTAGTATTAAAAAGAATATAAGAGAGCAGTTTCAAGAAGACGATATCATCCCAACATCTGGCGTCTTTGTTACTGATGGTCTAGGAGCTGCAGTTAAAAAACTCTGTAAGCAAACAGGTTTAGGTGCAAAAATTTATATGCAAAGAATCCCAATATCCTCTAGAACCTTTAGTATGGCTGAAGAGGTGAATATAGATGCATTAACAGCAGCTTTAAATGGAGGAGATGATTATAAATTCTTATTTACTATTCCTATAGAAAAGAGCGAGATCTTTATGAAAGAATTTGTGGAATATGATGTTATAGGTCATCTAGCCACAGAAGACGTAGGCGCAGTTCTTCTTACCCCAGACGGAGCTGAGGTAGAAATCAGTGCTCAAGGTTGGTAAGAACTCTGCGAGATAGAGTTTATAACTTTACAGCAAATTTTAACAAACGCTTATCTAGAAGGGTTTCTGGAACTATTAACTTAATAGCGTCAGTAACCATATTCAGTAATCTTTCTTTTACAAAGTCTTGACGTATTACTAGTGATATCTCTCTGACAGGACAAGGATCGGAGAGTTCTCTGAGATTCCTTTTCTGAGATTCGGAAAGAAATTCTTGGTGTAGTTCAGGAATAATAGTAAAACCGCCATTCGCATCAACTATTTTTACAAGAGTATCTATGCTACCAGCCTCATAACTAACTATGTCTTTTTGAGCTTGGCAGAAATTAAAAACTTGTGACCTAAGGCAGTGTCCTTCCTCTAATATCCACATTCTATCTAAAGGGACGACTTTAGGGTCGACAAGAGCTTCTTTATGAAGTGGATCACTTGGAGAAATATAGGCTATGAATTTTTCGTAGTATATAGGTATCTCTAATAATTCATCTCTTTCTAGGGGAGTGGCAAGAAGGGCCATATCTATTTCAGCCTTTTCCAGTTTTTCCAGAATAAGGCTAGTTCTCATCTCTGATATTTTTAGGCTAAGACCCGGAGAATTTTCCTTAACGATACCAAATATTTTTGGAACTATATATGGTGCTACTGTAGGTATAATAGAGAGAGCTATCTCTCCTTTATCCTCCCCCTTAAAAATACTAATCTGCTCCTTTAGTTGCTCTGTATTATATAGAATAACCTTTGCTTGATTAACTATCTGCTCGCCAATCTCCGTTAATGAGATGGGATGAGAGCTTCGATCAAAGATGTTTACTCCTAGTTCTAGTTCTAATTTTTGAATAAGAGAACTGAGGGTTGGCTGAGTTACTCCGCAGCTTTGTGCGGCCTTGACAAAGTTTCGATATTTGTCTAAAGCTATTATATATTCTAGTTGAGAAAGTGTCATCTTAATATGTTTTATAGATTTTTTCGATACAAAGATAAAAAATATCTATTTGTTCTATAATTATTTTAGCCATAAATTTGCATCGTAAAAGAATTAATAATCCTCGAGTAAAATAAATACTCGAACAAAAAATAAAAATATGAATACAATAATCAATTCACAAATTCCAGCGTTTAAAGTAAACGCTTATCACAACGGCGAGTTTAAAGAGATCTCAAACGCAGATTTAGCAGGTAAGTGGTCCATCTTCTTCTTCTATCCAGCAGACTTCACTTTTGTATGTCCTACAGAGTTAGTAGATATGGCTGACAAATATGAAGAATTTAAGGCTCTAGGATTTGAGATTTACTCAGTAAGTACTGATACTCACTTTGTTCATAAGGCATGGCATGATGCTTCTGATAGTATTAGAAAGATTCAGTATCCTATGTTAGCTGACCCAACAGGAGTGTTAAGCCGCGGTTTTGGAGTGTATATTGAAGAGGCTGGAATGGCATACAGAGGAACATTTATCGTTAATCCAGAAGGAAGCATTAAAGTAGCAGAAGTGAATGACAATAACATCGGAAGAGATGCCTCAGAGCTTCTACGTAAGGCTAAAGCAGCTAAGTTTGTAGCTGAGCACCCAAATGAGGTATGTCCTGCAAAATGGCAAGAAGGACAGGAGACTCTAAAGCCTAGTATTGACCTAGTAGGAAAATTATAATAAAATAAAATAGAGATATTATGTTAGACGCGAACTCATTAAATCAACTAAAAGAAGTCTTTGGAAATCTTAATTCAAAATACATTTTGAACATAGAGGCAGATCCTATGCATCAAAGTAAAAAAGAATTGGTAGAATTATTAACAGATGTAGCATCGTGTTCTGAAAATATCTCAGTGGAGATAAAAGATGGAAACTCTCTATCCTTTGATATACTCAAGGATGGGAGTCCATCTGGAATCTCATTTAGGGCAGTTCCAAATGGTCACGAGTTCACCTCACTGTTACTTGCCATTTTAAACTTAGATGGAAAGGGAAAGAACTTGCCTGATCAAATGATAGCGACTAAAGTCGCTGCACTTAATGAAGGTGTAGAGCTGAAAACGTATGTTTCATTAACTTGCACAAACTGTCCAGATGTAGTTCAGGCTATTAATTCAATGGTAGCGATTAATCCATCAATTAAGCACGTAACTGTTGACGGCGGAATAAATAAGGAAGAAGTAGAAGCTTTGAACATTCAAGCAGTGCCTTCTGTATATTTAAATGGAGAGCTTCTGCACGTAGGAAGGGCAGACTTTGCTACTCTATTGGAGAAAATCGAAAATAAAATAGGAACTCAACAAGTAGAGTTCACAACTCAAGAGCAAGAATTTGATGTACTAGTTGTAGGGGGAGGTCCAGCGGGAGCTGCTGCTGCAATATATTCAGCCAGAAAGGGTTTGAGAGTAGGAATAATAGCAGATAATATAGGCGGTCAAGTAAAAGAGACTGTTGATATAGAAAATCTAATATCAAAGAAAAAAACTACAGGAGCTCAATTAGCAGCAGACCTTATGGGGCATATTTCTGAATATCCTATTTCAGTACTATCGAATAGAAAGGTCGAGAGACTAGAATTAGATGGAAAGAAAAAGAAAGTAATCGCCTCAACAGGAGAGGTTTTTGTAACTCCATCTTTAATAATCGCCACAGGAGCTAGCTGGAGAAAACTAGCTGTGCCTGGCGAGGAAGAATATATCGGTAGGGGCTTAGCATTCTGTCCTCACTGTGATGGCCCATTTTATAAAGGAAAGGATGTGGCAGTAATCGGCGGTGGAAACTCGGGAATAGAGGCGGCAATAGACCTAGCAGGGATAGCTTCTTCAGTAACCGTAATCGAGTTCTTAGACCAATTAAAGGCTGATGAAGTCTTAGTAAAGAAAGCAGAATCTCTTCCAAATGTGAAATTTATTCTAAATTCAAAGACAAATGAGATAATAGGAGATGGATCCAAGCTTACATCGATTCTAGTTGAGGATAGGGCAAGTGGAGAGCTTCGCAATATCGATTTTAATGGCGTTTTCGTACAGATAGGGTTGGTCCCTAACGCCAAAGTCTTCTCGGAAGTTTTAGATATAAATAGGGCTGGGGAAATAGAAATAGATTCGCACTGTAGAACAAATGTGCCAGGAATATATGCTGCAGGAGACGTTAGTAGCGTGCCGTATAAGCAAATAGTAATAGCGATGGGCGAGGGCGCAAAGGCGGCTCTAAGCGCATTCGACGATAGGATACGTGGGCTCTTAGATTAGACCACGTACCTCACTTTTTTAATTTACTCTTTCTCTAAGCGGGTTTTATAGCCAGCTGCTATCTTCCCTTTAGAGATATTATGAAGCTTAGCTCTTATCATTTTCTTTCTGATAGGAGCTGCTTTTTCTGTAAAGGTGATACCATCTAGATGATCTAGTTCGTGTTGTAGCATCCTTGCTGCAAAACCATCAAATGTTTCTACTTTCTCTTCTAGATTTTCATCAAAATAGTTGACGGTGATGACTTTTGGACGCTCTATACTACAGTGTACATCAGGAATACTTAGGCAGCCCTCCTCGTAAGTCGCTGTCTCGTCACTCTCACTAGTAACCTTAGGGTTAATCATTATCTTTTTAAAGTCCTTAAGATAGGAATATGTGTCTGATAAATCGCTTCCATCTACGATTAGTATACGAACACTCTTGCCTACCTGAGGTGCAGCTAGACCAATACCATTTGCAGCATACATCGTCTCGAACATATCGTCTAGAAGCTGCTTTAGTTCATCTTTGTTAGTTTCTGAGATGTTAATTTCTTTGGCTGCTGTGTTTAGCACTTTTGAGCCATAAATATAAATAGGTAGTATCATATTGCCGTGTAAAAAATAATGATTATTTAATTTTTCTATCCATGTATGTTTGTAAGATAATAGCCGCGCTAACTTTATCAACAGCTGCCTTATCTTGTCTATCCTTTTTTTTAACCCCACTATCAATAAGTGACTTAAAAGCAAGTACAGACGTGAAGCGCTCGTCTTCAAAGGTGATCGGGATGTCAGGGAAGTTCTTTTCCAACTGCGCAATAAAAGGCTTTAGGTAGATTACGCACTCAGCGTCTTGGTTGTTGAGGTTTTTAGGGTAGCCAACAATAAATCTTTCTATTGCCTGTTTTTGGGTATAATCTTTAAGATATTCAATTATCTTTGCAGTTGGAATGGTTTCTAGAGGACTTGCAAAAATCCCTAGAGGGTCGCTGATAGCTATACCTATTCTTTTGCGACCAAAATCAATTCCCATTAATCGTTTCATTTTGCAAATGTAGTTAGTTTATGCCTAAACAAAAAAAAAGTACACAATTTAAGCGAATCAGGTTTGTAATTTCTGATGATACAACACATAATAGCCTCTTTGTTTACAGAGGGTCAAGAAAAACAATTCTAACTACTATAGCCTCAGCAGTGGTATTGTTTATAGCATTATTGACATCCTTGATATTATTTACCCCAGTCAAGAGGCTAGCTCCTGGTTATCCTTCGAATGAAACAGTGATAGAGGCCTTGGAAAATGCAAGAAAATTAGACTCTTTAGAGAAGCAAGTGAGGGTATGGGCTATGCAATTTTCTAATATTCAAAAAGTTTTAGCCGGAGAGCCGGTGCAACGCTTAGATAGTCTTTTTAAGGTTAATACTCCCTTGGATAGGGAAGTTGTGCAGGAAAGGCAGTATGCGAAGGAGGATTCTATCATTAGGGATGTAGTGGCAAACTATGATAGATATAGTTTATCAGCAGATGCTGAAATAAGTGATATGGTAGACGATATAGTACTCTTTCCACCTGTCAAGGGAATAGTCTCTCAGGCTTATAATGAAGGGAGTTCACATCCTTATGTCGATATAGCGGTGGAGGAGAATACAACGGCTTTCTCTGTAGCTCAAGGAGTCGTAGTCTCTGCTATGTGGACAGATGAAGTAGGCTTTGTATGTCATATTCAACATCCTAATGGATTGTTGTCGGTGTATAAGCATTTAACAAAATTATTGGTTGAGGTCGGAGACAGGGTAATAGCAGGAGCACCTATTGCGCAAGTAGGGGATGTGGGTACCTTATCAACAGGTCCTCATTTGCATCTTGAATTATGGAGTGAGGGGGAGCCTCTAGACCCAGCACAATACATTGAAAATCTATCATATAAGTACTAATATGGAAAAAAGAAGAGTCGCAATACTTGGATCGACAGGGTCAATAGGAGTGCAAGCGCTTGATGTAATAAGTCAGAATAAAGATAAATTTCAGGTAGAACTCTTGACGGCAAATTCAAATAGTGCCTTATTAATAGAGCAAGCAATAGAATTTGATGTCAATACGGTAATTATTTGTGACAAACAGTTATATCAGCAAGTAGATGAAGCCTTAAGGCCTTACCATATAAAGGTATTTGCTGGGCTAGATTCTATAGTAGAGTATATCTCGAGTTCTTCTGATATTGATATTGTCCTTTCTGCCCTGGTGGGCTTTAGCGGCTTGAAGCCAGCACTTGCAACTTTAAACTCCGGTATTGCGCTAGCATTAGCAAATAAGGAGACTCTTGTCGCAGCTGGAGCTATAGTGATGGAGAGCTCCTTGCGTAGCAATGCCCCGATTATCCCAGTTGACTCTGAGCATTCCGCAATATTTCAATCCTTAATGGGGGAAAATTCTAGGGTAGAAAAGTTAATTTTAACTGCTTCTGGAGGACCATTTAGGTATTCTAGTCTGGAAGAGATACGTAGTGCTACCTTGAAGCAGGCTCTGAATCATCCAAACTGGGCTATGGGCTCAAAGGTGACTATTGACTCTGCGAGTATGATGAATAAGGGGCTAGAAATGATAGAGGCTATGTGGCTTTTTGAGGCAGATCCAAAGGATATAGAGATACTGATACACCCTGAATCTATTATACATTCGATGATTCAGTATTATGATGGCTCTGTATTTGCACAAATGAGCATACCAGATATGAGAATCCCGATACAGTTTGCTCTTTCTTATCCAAATAGATTGGATCTAAATACTCAAAGGGTTGATTTTAAGAAGCTTTCTAGTCTTAATTTTATGGAGGCTCAGCCTGAGAAGTTTCCGTGTCTGGGACTAGCCTATCAGGCAGCCAAGATGGGTGGAAATATGGCTTGTATTATGAATGCGGCAAATGAGGTCGCGGTTTCGAATGTACTCAGTGAAAGACTGCCTTTTTACAGAATAGCCTCTGTTGTAGAAAAAACGATGGAGAAGTCGCTATTTTTACCAAATCCTACTTTAGAGGATATTTTTGAAACAGATAAATTAGCGCGAATTTGCGCCTTAGAATATATATAATGGAAGGTTTAATGAAAGTGGCACAAATAATATTTGTGTTATCAGTATTGGTGTTTGTTCATGAATTGGGGCATTATTGTTTTGCTCGTTTGTTTAAAATGAGGGTTGAGAAGTTTTATCTTTTCTTTCCGCCTGCTCTAATCAAATTTAAACGAAAAAAATCAGATACAGAGTGGGGACTTGGCTCTATTCCTTTAGGTGGGTTCTGTAAGATCTCAGGAATGGTTGATGAGTCTATGGATAATTCACCTACGGAGAGTGAAGCTAAACCCTGGGAGTTTAGAAGTAAGCCGGCGTGGCAGCGATTTCTAGTGCTTTTTGGAGGAATTCTCTACAATCTGATTTTTGCTGTATTAATGTTTTCTGTAATATATTTTACTTGGGGTGATAGTTACTTGAAAAATTCGGATGTAACGCAAGGAATAGAAGTGAATGATTTGTCTTATGAATTAGGTTTTAGAAATGGAGACAGAATATATAAAGTAGGAGACGAAATAGTTGAGGATTTTAGTGATATTTGGTTTACACTAGTAAAAAACTCAGCATCCTCTGTTACTGTTCTTAGATCTAGTGATACCTTAAAGATAGATATTGATCCTTTATATCAGCCAGCGATTATGAATAATCCTCAGATGTTCTCACTTGCTCTGCCTACGCTGGTATTGCAGGTGCCAGAAAATTCAATAAATGTAGACGCGAACTTAGAGCCTGGAGATATTATAACAAAGGTAGGGGATGACCCTGTTGTTACGTTTCAGGAAGTTCAGAATGCTCTACAAAAATATAAGTCCTCAAATATATTAGTGGAAGTTCTAAGAAATGGAGAAAAGGTATTAGTAGAGGTGAAGTGTTCTGAGGAAGCGAAGCTGGAGGTGCATCTTCAGAAAGATATGAGTGTTTTGAATTTTACGCATAGGGAATATACCTTATTTTCTTCTTTTGGGGCAGGGTTTAAGAAAATGACTACTTCAGTGAGTGATTATCTAAAGCAGTTACGTTTGATAATTACTCCAAAGACTGAGGCTTATAAGTCCGTAGGAAGTATTATTTCTATAGGAAGTATACTTCCTGTTGTCTGGAACTGGAGAGTTGTCTGGGAAGTGTGTGCAAGTTTGTCCATTATGTTAGCTGTTTTCAACTTTATTCCTATCCCTGGCTTAGATGGAGGGCATATCCTTTTTACTTTATATGAGATGATAACAAGAAGAAAACCTTCGAAAGCCTTTTTAATAAGAGCGCAGATGATAGGGATGACACTCCTAATGATTCTTGTCTTTCTTGCTATTAGTAACGATATAGTTCGTTTATTTAACTAGGAGTATTGTGATAAAGATTTTTTTTTAACTTTGTAAGAATTAGAATATAAAATAATATAGAATGAAGAAGTTTATCGTTTTTTGTCTTGTTGCAGCCCTGGGTTTGCTGTCTTGTGCTCCAAAGAGTAATAGGGATTATCTCCCAGCTATCAGTGGCCCGTCGGGCGACGTGCTAGTAATAATCGGAAAAAATATATGGGGAAGTAAGACAGGATCTAAGCTAAAGGAGGTCCTAACATCCGAATTTCCTTCCTTGCCACAGAAAGAGGCTAGATTTACGGTGCTAAATACGCCTCATAGCACTTTTAATGGAACATATCGTTTTCATAGAAATATAATTATATGTGAAGTGCGCAACCATGAAGATGGTATGAAAAAGGGTATTTTCTTTGAAAAAGATAAGTGGGCAAAGCACCAAGCGGTAATAACTATCGTAGCATCGTCTATACAAGAAACTTATGATATCATAGCAGAGAATGAGAAAAAGATAATTAATTTCTTAGAGGAAGCGGAGATCGAAAGAGCGACTCGTACCTCAATGATCTATGCAAATGAAAAATTGAAGACAGAACTAGAGGAGAAATTCTCATATACAGTGTCTATTCCTAAGGATTTTAGTGTTAAAATGTCAACGGATGACTTTATGTGGATTTCTTATGAAACTACTTACGAAAACAAAGGAGTATTAATATATACTTACCCTATCGAAGATATAAATAATGTTGACTTGAAATATCTGATTAAAAAAAGAGATGAAGTGCTAAAGAAGAATGTTCCAGGAGCAAGAGAGGATAGCTATATGATAACAAGCGATTACTCAGAGGTGTTAATGACTCAGGTAACGAGTAAGAGTGGAGATTATTTAGAGTTAAGGGGGCTCTGGGAACTTAAGAATGACTTTATGGGAGGACCTTTCATAACTAATGTTTATATAGACGAGGAGCGCAAAATGGCAACAGTAATAGATGGATTTATTTACGCTCCTAGATATAATAAGAGAGAATATGTAAGGCAGATGACAGGGATTTTAAGAACTTTTAAGGAAGTTAAAAAAGATGAAATAACTGCACAGGTGGAGTAATTGTCTGATTTGTAGGAGAGTGCGTGGTTTGAGTGAGAAGTTTTTGAAAAAAAATAAAAAAATATTTGAAGAAAAATTTGGAAGAAGAAAAATTATTTCTACCTTTGCACTCCCAAGAGACAGAGAAACTCTCTGACTTGTCAAAGAATGGTCGGTTCGTCTAACGGTTAGGACTCAAGATTTTCATTCTTGCAATAGGGGTTCGATTCCCCTACCGACTGCTAATAAAAAAAATAATTTATGCCAAATCACGCATCAGCAGAAAAGCGCCAACGCCAAAGCGAAAAGCGCAGGTTGCATAATAGGTATTATGCAAGAACCACAAGGAACGCTATCAGAGCCTTGAGAAATACAACAGATAAGGAGGCTGCAACATCACTTCTTCCAAAAGTTTCGTCAATGATTGACAAACTTGCGAAAATAAATGTTATTCACAAGAATAAAGCAGCAAACTTAAAAAGCGGTATCGCATATCACGTGAGTAAATTATCTTAATCGATAATATTCATAGAAACAGAGAAGCTCCCCAGCAAAGGGGAGCTTTTTTTATATAAATTACTGAAAGAAATGGAGCAGAGAGAAACGATTAAGCAGTGGAAGGAAGATGAGCGACCAAGAGAGAAGCTACTAAGTAAAGGAAGTACAGTTCTTAGTGATGCAGAGCTTTTGGCTATACTCCTTAGAGTTGGAGGAAGAGGGAAGACAGCTATAGATTTGGCAAAAGAAGTGTTAAGGCGCGCAGACAATTCCCTAGTATCCTTATCAAAGATGTCGATAGATGCCTTGTCGCAAATAAAAGGTGTAGGAAAGGTGAAAGCTATAACGGTAAGTGCTATCTTTGAATTATCGCAAAGATTACTTCTGGAGAGTCCAAAAGAAAGCCAACAAATATCCAGTTCCGAGATGATTTATAAAATTATGGCGCCAAAACTGAAAGATTTGTTATACGAAGAATGCTGGGCAATATACTTAAATAAGGCAAATAAGATAATTGCAAAAGAAAGAGTAAGTATAGGCGGTGTAGCTTCTACGGTAGTAGATATAAGGATAATAATGAAAAAAGCCATAGAGAAGTTAGCAAGTGCCATCATCCTTGTGCATAATCACCCTTCGGGGAATATTTCTCCAAGCCTTCAGGATAAGGAACAAACCCGAAAGTTAAAGGAGTCGTGTGGTTTCATGGATATTACTTTGTTGGACCATATAATTATCGCAGCAAATAAGTATTTTAGTTTTGCTGACGAATCGATAATTTAAATATTATTTTGTATCTTTGGTTTCTATTAAAACTATAAATACCTATGAAAATCATTAATCTTGGAGAGAAGACCTCAATTTTAAATCAATATTTGGCAGAAATAAGAGATACTACTATTCAGAAAGACAGTATGAGGTTTAGGCGAAATATGGAGCGAATGGGTGAGATCTTTGCCTATGAGATATCAAAAACTTTGACTTATGAAAAGATGGAGGTTAGAACTCCTCTAGGAATAGCTCAATCAGATATTTTAACAGACAATGTAATTATTTCAAGCATCCTAAGAGCAGGTATCCCAGTGCATCAGGGTGTATTGAATTATTTTGACAAGGCTCAAAATGCATTTATTGCAGCATATAGAAAGTATGGAAAGGATAATAAGTTCGAGATAAAACTTGAGTATGCAGCCTCTCCAAATATTGACGATAAGGTTTTAATTCTTTCAGATTCGATGATAGCAACAGGTGCGTCTATAGAACTCACTTATGAGAACTTACTTCTAAATGGAACTCCAAAGGTAACCCATGTAGTAGCCCCTATTGCAAGTGCTCTAGCTGTGGAAAATCTTCAAAAATCAGTTATTTTTAAAGATGTTGTACTTTGGGTTGGCGCGATAGATGAAGAACTTACTAATAAGTCCTATATAGTGCCTGGTTTAGGTGATGCTGGAGATTTAGCTTACGGAAGTAAGCTCTAGATTTCTTTACGAAGTCTAGCGATAGGGATATTTAATTGCTCCCTATATTTTGCGATAGTTCTACGAGCTACCTTATAACCTTTTTGTGATAGAAGGTTAACTAGCTCTTCATCAGTATAAGGAGCGCTCTTATTCTCTTCTCCTATGATGTTTGAGAGTGCTACCTTTATTTCTCTAGTTGAGACCTCTTCACCACTTTCGTTTTTTAGTCCCTCTGAGAAGAAGAACTTTAGTGGGAAAATACCAAAGTGAGTCTGGATGTATTTACTATTTACAACTCTGGAAATCGTCGAAATATCTAGATTAGTAGCCTCTGCTATATTTTTTAGGACCATAGGCTTTAGTTTTGTTTCATCTCCGTCGATGAAGTATTCACTTTGATATTCGATGATTTCACTCATAGTTCTATAAAGAGTGTCGTATCTTTGGTTTACGGCGTCAATAAACCCCTTTGCTGATTCTATTTTCTTTTTGATGAATGTTATGGCATCTCTACCTTCTCGCGTTTGCTTGTTTGATGCCTCAAGTAGAGTTTGTGCATATTTTCTATTTATACGAAGCTCAGGAATGGAGAAATTAGGAAGAGATAATATTAGTTCCCCATCTCTAAACTCAAGAATAAAATCTGGATTGACGTGTTGAACCTGCTCAGTATAGGAGTCATCGACTTGCCCACCAGGTCTAGGGTTTAAGTGGATTATTTCATCTATGGCGTCACGTAATTCCTCATTGTCTATGCCGAGACGCTGACTTATCTTGTCGTAATGTTTTTTTGTGAATTCTGGAAAGTAATTCTCAAGGATTAATATAGCAGTGCTGCGACTATCGCTATGCGCCAGATGAGATAACTGTAGTAGAAGGCATTCTCTTAGGTTTCTAGCTCCTATACCTACTGGTTCAAATTCCTGAATTACTTTTAATATTCTTTCGCATTCATCGTCTGTAGTCTCAATATTAAGCCTAAAGGCGATATCATCCGTAATGGAACTCAGGTCCCTTCTAAGGTAACCATCGTTATCAAGACTTCCGATAATGAATTTCGCGATCATCAAGTCGTCTCCCTTCAGGTGAGTGTAGCCAAGTTGCATAAGCAAGCTTTGGTGAAAGCTTTCTTTTGCGGAGAACATACTGTGTTGAGGCTTTATATCCTTGCTATAATTATTGACATGTAATTTATAACTAGGAGTATTGTCTTCGAAACTAGGGTCATTGATAGATATGTTCTTTGCTCCCTCGTCTATATTGCTAGATTCTTTTTCGTCAAGAATTGGGTTTTCTTCTAGTTCTTTTTGGATACGCTGTTCCAACTCCAGAGTCGTTAATTCAAGAAGTTTTATCTTTTGAATTTGCAGTGGAGACAAACTTTGCTGGAGTTTTTGCTGTAATCCTTGTTTCAACATAGCGCAAAGATATAATTTTTCTGTAAATTTGCACGGAATATATATTTAATCTATGGAAGAAAAGAAAATATTATCAGTAGATATCGAAAGTGTTATCAAAAATAAGTCCAAGGGAAAGGTAAAAGTCCCTAGATTGATAATCAATTGGTTAAAAAGGATTATACACCAAAATGATATAAATGGATTCTTAAAAGATAGCCATGGGAAGGTCGGAAAGGAGTTTTTAGAGGCTTCCTTTAAATTTTTATCAGTGTCATATAAAGTCCACGGAGGTGAAAATTTGGATCCTAATGGCCGCTATGTTTTTGTCTCAAATCATCCACTAGGGGGATTGGACGGTATGATAGTAGCGGATTATATATGTGAACATTATGGGAATGTTCGCATATTATCTAATGATCTTTTAACTGTGCTAGACCCTGTGCTTCCATTCTTTATCCCAATCAATAAATATGGAAGCGTAAGCTCGGATACAGCAAAGAGGATTAATGATGAATTTAATTCAGATCTACAAATATTAAATTTCCCAGCTGGAATGTGTTCTAGGTTAATAAAAGGAGAGATTCAGGACTTAAAGTGGACAAGGACGTTTGCGAAGAAAGCTCTTGATTCAAAGAGGGATATTGTCCCTATCTTTTTTGATAGTCGAAACTCTATGTTTTTTCTAAGACTAGCTCAGCTAAGAAATTTCTTGGGAATAAAGTTTAATATAGAGACTATTTTTCTTGTAGATGAGATGTTTAAGAAAAAAAATGTTAACTTTGAATTTTATATAGGCGATATAATACCGCACTCTCAACTGGCAGAAGGAAGCATAAATAGTTGGGTGGAAGAAATCCGAAAGAAGTGTTATTCCCTAAATCCAAAAAGAAAGTAAAGATGGAACAGATTATTAACCCAGTAGAACGTGCACTTATTGTCAGTGAGTTGACTCATGATAAACTGTTGCGAAAATCAAGAAAAGGAGATAATGAAATATATGTTGTAAATATTCATAATGCTCCAAATACTCTAAGAGAAATAGGAAGACTTAGAGAATTGACCTTTCGTGCCTCAGGTGGCGGAACCGACAAAGCTTTAGATTTAGATACCTTCGATATAGATGAAGAATACGCTTATGAACAGCTGATAGTTTGGGATCCTTCTGTTAAAGAGATAATAGGGGGATATAGGTATATATTAGGTTGGAAGCTATCTGACAGAAAAAAACTTGCATCAGCAGAGTTGTTTCACCATTCAGATAATTTTATGAAGGAATATTCTTCTTATTCAATAGAATTAGGGCGCTCTTTTGTCCAGCCTGATTATCAAGGGATTAAAAAGAATCCAAAAAGTCTTTACGCATTAGATAATCTTTGGGATGGATTAGGAGCCTTGATAAAAAGATATCCTCAGTGTAAATATTTTATAGGAAAGGTAACGATGTATGAGCATTATAATGTAGATGCTCGAAATATACTACTGAACTATCTTAATATCTATTTTGGAGATAGAGAAGAATTGATCACTCCTATAGAAGCTCTTTCTTATTCTCAAGGAGAAGAGAGATATACAAAAATGTTTGAAGGTCAGAATTTTAAAGAGGCCTATAAGACTTTACAGAAAGAAGTTAAGACCTATGGTGAATTTATTCCACCGCTAATTAATTCGTATATGTGTTTGTCTGATACTATGAAAGTTTTCGGTACAGCTATAAATCACGAATTTGGTCAGGTGGAAGAAACTGGTATTATGATTACTATAAAAGATATTTACGATGACAAACTAGATAGGTATCTTATCTCTATTACAGAGGAAGATATGCAGTCTAGTTGGTGGAAATAGCTTCTTGAACCAAGAATACAGAAGGGAAGTCTTTCTTCAGAACATCCTGCATTTTTAAAGCACTACTTTTGCTTTGGAAGTCTCCTACGGATACTCTCCAATAAGGATTATCATATACTCTAACTACTGGAATATCTGGGTACTTTTCTTTAAATGCCAGTTCTATTTCTTCAGATTCATTTCTTGCAGATTGCCTATTGTTAAAGAATATACGAAGTCTATATGTTTGTACTTTTTTAGTACTATTCTTTTCAATATGCATAAGCATAGCAGATCTTAGAGAATCTGGAGCTTTGACATTCATTTTTAAAGAATCCACTAAACTCTCATACTTTGCAGTAAGGCTTTCAGGCTCTAAAAGTAATTTTGCTAAAGAGTCCAAATATAGAGAGTCCAAGTAAAGAGAATCTATGTTGAGCGAGTCTGTAAATAGAGAGTCCAGATAAGTCGAGTCAATAAATTTAATAGTATCGTCAAGGCTTATTGTTTCAATAAAACGTAAAGTGTCTTTTTGTCCTTGAGGCTGAGCTTTGATAAAAAAGCTACTCAAGATAGAGCATGTTAGAAGGACTAAAACTTTTGTTGTGATATTCTTCATTTTTTAGTTGTCTATAGAATTTAGTAGCTCCTCTAGTGTTATATCCTTCAGCTTCATTTTTCTCTTAAGTCCAGAACTTGTTTCAACTATAGCTTCTCCATTTATAATAAAGTTAGACATATCCCAACTATCTATATTTAAGCCTATTGACATTAGTATCATAGGATTTGTAAGCTTAATATCAACTTCTACGTCTGCTTGCGATGTGCTTTTTGGAGGGACAGAAGCTTTGTCTGTTAATCTAAACTCAGCAAACTCTTGATCTCCTTCACTTAGTGTTCCGCTAAGGTCGGAAAGGTATAGAGTTTTATTAGTCGGGTTATCTACCTCCACATCAAAGGAAATCATAGCTTTAGATGTGCTTTGAAGAGAGAATGCCTTTAACTCTACGGAGTTAATAATAACGTCCCTATAACTAGAGCAAGAGCTAAAAGCAACAAGGATGGAGAGTAGAAATAAAATTCGTTTCATAATAAATGATGTCTTACATTTAGCTACAAAGATATAAAATATTTATATTTGCACTATGATTAAGAAAAAAGTGTTCATAGAAACTTATGGTTGCCAGATGAATGTTTATGATAGTGAGCTCGCTGTCTCATTTTTAGTAAACGCTGGATACCAAAGAACAGAAGACATAGGACAAGCAGATGTTATACTCGTAAATACTTGCTCTATCAGAGAAAATGCCGAGCAGCGAGTATTTGGAAGACTAGATCGCTTCCTTCAAGAAAAGAAGAAGAGAAACTTAGTAGTAGGGGTTCTTGGCTGTATGGCCGAAAGAATTCAAGATAAACTCTTCGAGCACCAAGCTGTTGATCTAGTGATCGGACCAGACTCATATAGAGAACTATTAAATTTAACCCAAAAGGCTGAACAGAAAGGGAAGCAGATAGATGTGGAATTATCAGTAGATGAAACATACGCAGATGTAGAGCCTATAAGAATGGATAAAAATGGAGTGACATCATTTATATCGATAATGAGAGGTTGTAATAATATGTGTACCTACTGTATTGTACCCTATGTGAGAGGTCGTGAGAGGAGTAGGGACCCACATACGATAGTAAAGGAGGCAAGGCATTTATTTGATAGTGGATACAGAGAGGTTTGTTTGCTTGGTCAGAATGTAGACTCGTATAATTGGATAAACCCAGATAACGCAAATGAGCAAGTAGACTTCTCCCAGTTAATAGAGTTGGTAGCTCAAGTCAATCCTTTATTAAGGGTGCGTTTTTCGACATCTCATCCAAAAGATATGGGAAATGCTGTACTTTATTCTATGGCTATGTATTCTAATATATGCACTCATATTCATCTTCCAGTGCAGTCAGGCAGTGATAGAATGCTAGAGAAAATGAATAGAAAGTATACTAGAGAAAAATATTTAGAGAGAGTAAATAAAATAAGAGAGATAATACCGAATGCCTGTATAACAACTGATATAATAGCTGGTTTTTGCTCCGAAACCGAAGAAGATCACCAAGACACAATTAGCTTGATGAAAGAAGTTCAATATGATTCAGCTTTTATGTTTCAGTATTCAACAAGGCCAAATACTATAGCTGCACGAAGATTTGAAGATGATGTTACCCCTGAGGTGAAAAATAGAAGGCTTAATGAAATAATTGAACTTCAAAATAAGATATCACATGATAGTAATCAAAAAGATATAGGAAAGGTATTTGAAGTTTTAATCGAAGGAGTCTCTAAGAGAAATGAGGAAGAGCTACTAGGAAGAACTTCAGGAAATAAAGCGTGTATTTTCCCAGGAGAAGGTCACAAATTAGGAGATTATGTGAGGGTGAAAATAGAGAGGGCCAGCTCTGCGACTCTAATAGGAAAAATTATTAACGACTAAAATATAAGTTATGACAAAAATGAGAACCCTTTACACAGGAAACCTTAGGACGGAGATAGAACATCTTCAGTCGGGAAATAAGATAATTACAGATGCACCTTTAGATAATAATGGAAAGGGCGAATTCTTTTCTCCAACTGACTTATTTGCGTCTTCATTAGGATCTTGTATTCTTACTATTATGGCGATGTCTGCTGAGAGTCGTGGCTTCTCTATAGAAGGAACCTCACTAGAGATAGAAAAAGTGATGTCTGCAAATCCTCGTAGAGTAGCAGAGATACATATAGATATAAATTTCCCAGAAGGAAACTCCTTTACAGACAGTCAAAAAAGGCTATTAGAATCAGCAGCCTCAAGTTGTCCAGTAGCAAATAGCCTGCACCCTGAAATAAAAAAGGTGATTAACTATAATTACTAGAATAAGTTGCTATCGCCTTAAATACGATGTCCCTCTGTAAAGTTTTGAATACTAGTTGTTTGAAAAAAGACTATCCTAAGGATAGTCTTTTTGTATGTAGCTGAAAATCAATTCGATACGCTAGGACTTAGAATGTCCATTCGGCGCCATCTTTTGTGTCTTTAATTTGAATTCCTATTTCGCTGAGTTTATCTCTGATTAAATCGCTAGTCGCAAAGTCTTTGTTAGATTTAGCTACCTTTCTTATGTCAATAATCATATCCATAAGACCTCCTATGATATTCTCTGCTCCTGAAGCATTACTCTCATCACAAAGTCCTAGTACATTAGGAATAAAATCAAGCATAAGGTAATCTAGCACTTCCTTGTCTTTAGTACTTAGAGTTATTTGCTTGTCTTTAGCTTGATTTATGAACTTAACCGCTTCAAAAAGATGCGATAGAGCAATAGGGGTATTCAAATCATCGCAGATCGCGGTAATAACCTTGTCTTTTAAGGAAGTAATTTCTTCCTTATCGCTAGCCTTATCAGATGCCGTTAATTTACTTAAATCTTTTGCTGCTTGAATCATTCTTAGGTAGCCTTTTTCTGAAGCCTTAAGGGCCTCATTACTAAAGTCAAGTGTGCTACGGTAATGTGCTTGTAATATAAAGAAGCGAATAGTCATAGGGGAGTATGCTTGCTCAAGCAACTCATGTTCTCCATTAAATAATTCCATCATAGTGATGAAATTACCAAGAGATTTACCCATCTTCTTACCATTAATGGTAATCATATTATTATGCATCCAATATTTTGCACCACCTTGCCCGCTTCTAACTGTATTCTGTGCAAGCTCACATTCGTGGTGAGGGAACTGTAAGTCCATTCCTCCCCCGTGTATGTCGAAAAACTCTCCAAGATATTTTTCACTCATAACTGAGCATTCAAGATGCCACCCTGGAAATCCGTCACTCCAAGGAGAAGGCCAGCGCATAATATGTTCTGGTGAAGCTTTTTTCCAAAGAGCGAAGTCGTAAGGATTACGTTTGTCTTGCTGTCCATCAAGAGTTCTAGTGTTACTGAGCATTTCATCTATGTTTCTACCTGATAGGGCGCCATAGTTATGTTCCTGACAGTATTTATTTATATCAAAGTAAACAGAGCCATTACTTTCATAAGCAAAGCCCTTGGCTATGATTTTTTCCACTAGGGCTATCTGTTCGATAATGTGTCCAGATGCAGAAGGTTCAATACTAGGAGGGAGAGTGTTTAACATTCTCATAGCATCGTGATAGATGATAGTGTACTGCTGTACTATCTCCATTGGTTCTAGAGAAAGTAACTTTGCCCTTTTAGAAATTTTATCTTCCCCCTCATCAGCGTCGTTTTCTAAGTGCCCAACATCCGTGATATTTCTTACATATCTAACTTTGTTTCCTAAGTGAAGAAAGAGTCTAACTAATACATCGTAAGTGACTCCTGGCCTAGCGTGTCCTAAATGAGGATCACTATATACTGTTGGCCCACAAACGTAAAGGCCTAACATTCCATCGTGTACTGCTTCGAACTTTTCTTTAGTCCTACTAAGAGTGTTGTATAAATAAAAATTTGCTGACATTATCCTATAAATTTAAAGGACAAAGTTAAGGATTTTGTGAATTAGAACAAAGATTCTATCACTTTTTAGCCACCGTTCGCCTTGTTAAGTTCAACCAGTTCTATTTTGTTTGCGAGTACATCATTGTAATTACGCTCCTGTCCATCAGAACTAGTGTACTTATTATTACGCACTCTTCCGACAATAGATAAACATTGCCCCTTCTTAATCAGGTTAAAGTCTAACATCCCTTTGTTGTTCCAAGCTACAATATTGTGCCAGGTTACCTCCTCTTTTAGTGTGCCGCTTTTATCTTTAAAAGTTTCACTTGTAGCTAGAGAGAACTTAATGACTTTACTTTCTCCCACATCGTTGATTTTTGGCTCTTGCCCTACATTTCCGATCAATTCGATCTTGTTTAATGAATTTCCCATATTATATTGTTTAAAATTTTACATCACAAAGTAAGGCTAGGAGTGGGATAGTAGTCGGAAGATATGCGCATATAGTCGCTTATTTTTCATTTGAAAACAGAAAGAAATCAACGTTTTTTTATAAAAAGAAAATAATTCGACCCAAAGGTAAAAACATAAAGCCTAGTACTAAAACGAATAATTTAATGCGTTAAATTTGATAAAAACAGTAAATGATATGATAGATGTAAAAAGATGTAAAGAGTGTGACGGAGTCATAAATGGCAGGTCAGACAAACAATACTGCGATGATATTTGTCGCTCTGCTTATAATAACAAAAGAAACAGAAATCGTTTTTTTGCGATACAGGCAGGAAATAAAATTTTAAAAAATAATTATTTGGTATTAGACAAACTCAGTGCCTTGGAGCAGCCCCGTGAATGTATAGAATACATAAATTTAGGCTTCGATTTCGAATACATTACAGGAATAGAACTTTATCAGGGAAAGATGATGAGAAGATGTTACGATTATTTATACGAACTAACTGAACGTGGCTTGGTTTATGTGGTAAAAAAAGATACACCTTAAATATTTGTATTATGATATTAAAAGAATCTAAGCACAAGTATTCAGCTCCAGATTTCTTAGAATACAAAATAGAGGATTACAAACCTGCCTTCATCGAGAGTATAAATATAGCTAAACAGCGTATTGATGCTATCGTAAATAATACCCAAAGTCCAAACTTTTCTAATACTATAGTAGAGTTAGAATATGCATCAAGGGAGTTATCAAAGGTTTCAGCTATCTTCTATAATTTGAATGAATGTGCTACATCAGATAAGATGCAGCAGATCGCAGAAGAATTATCTCCTTTAAATACGGAGTTTGGTATGTATGTCCTGCTGAATGCTCCTCTATTTGCTAAAGTAAAGGCAGTTTATCAAAGTGTACTACGGGATGATTTAAGTGTCGAGGAGCTGAAGCTACTAGAGGACACTTATAAGTCTTTTTCAAAAAATGGAGCAAATCTAAATGATGAACAAAAGCAAGAACTTTCTCAGATCTCAGAGCGCCTGTCTTTGCTTAAATTAGAGTTTAATAAGAATGTCTTGTCTGCTACAAATGAGTATGCTCTTGAGTTAGAAAGTGAGGTCGATTTAGTCGGATTACCTGATTTTGTTAAAGAAATGGGCAAGGAAGAGGCCTTAGTTCGAGGTTCGCAGAACTGGGTATTTACACTAAAAGCTCCAGTTTATGTGCCATTTATGCAGTATAGTGAACGTCGAGATTTGCGTGAAAAACTATGGCGTGCATATAATTCGCGCTGTATAGATGGAGAATACTCTAATATAGAAATCGTAAAAGAAATATTGAGCCTAAGGCTTAAAAAGGCTAAACTTCTCTCCTTCGATTCTTACTCTGACTATGCTTTGAGTGATAGGATGGCTAAATCGAAAGAAAATGTAATGACTTTTCTTGAAGACCTTCTCGAATATACTCATTCGTACGCTCTTAAAGAGTTAGAAGATGTACAAAAATTCGCAAGAGAATACGGTTTTGAAGAAAAGATAATGCCATGGGATTTTCTTTTCTTTACGGAGAAGTACAAGGAGAAAAAATATTCTATTAACAGTGAAGTTTTAAAGCCTTATTTCCAACTGGAATCTGTAAGGGATGCTATTTTTTCTTTGGCGGAAACATTATATGGGCTCTGCTTTAGAGAGAATGCAGATTTGCCATTATATCATCCTGATGCTCAAGTTTATGAAGTATTTGATGCCGACGGTAAATTTAAGGCTCTTTTGTATTTAGATTTTTTCCCAAGAGAGAGTAAGAGAAACGGTGCATGGATGACAAATTTTAGAGATCAGAGTATATTTCAAGGAGAAGAGCAAAGGCCATTTGTGCAGATAGTTATGAACTTTACGAAGCCTACAGCAAGTAAGCCAGCTTTACTAACATTTGATGAATTGACTACCTTTTTGCATGAATTCGGACATGCATTACATAGTATATTATCTGAGGGAGCATTCCCTTCTATGACAGGAACAAGTGTAGCACGTGATTTTGTAGAGCTACCTTCTCAATTAATGGAGAATTGGGCCTATGAGGAAGAGTTTTTAAGCTCTTTTGCGAGGCATTTTGAAACAGGTGAGATAATACCTAAGAGCTACCTGTCAAAGTTGGTTGACGCTAAAAACTTCCAAGCAGCTTATGCCTGCGTTAGGCAGTTATCTTTTGGCCTACTGGATATGCATCTGCATAACTTCGAGAAAGAAATAGATCAAGATTTATTGGCTTTAGAGCATAGTATTATGGAGAAAACAGCAGTTCTTCCACTAGTTGATGGTACAGTAATGTTCTCTCATTTTTCTCATATTTTTTCAGGAGGCTACTCGGCAGGTTACTATTCTTATAAGTGGGCAGAGCTACTCGAGGCAGATACCTTTGAACTCTTTAAAGAAAAGGGAATATTCAATCGTGAAGTCGCAGATAGCTTTAGAGTAAACATACTTTCTAAAGGAGGTTCACAAGACGCTGATATCCTATATCGGAACTTTAGAGGACGTGATCCTCAGCCAGAGTCCTTGATAAGAAAGATGGATTTAAAATAGAGAAAACTACCTTAGGGTATACTAAGATTCTAGGGCGAGAGTTAGGCAAATAAACTGCTCTACTGATAGTTGTTCTGGGCGCATATCAAGCATATTCATTTCTTCTGGTTTACCTTTTTTCTTCTCATACTGAGTTAGAAAACGGCTACTGTCTTCCATTACTTTTGGGTCTACGTGGTATCTAGCGTCATTAACAATAGGACGAATAGAGTTTCTAATGGTTTTGCGTCGTTGATTAAAGCAAGATTTTACGATAGCTTTGAAAAGGGATGGGGAACATCCTAGAGAGGTTCTATCGTTGCGCCTAAGCCTAATAACAGCAGATTTTACTTTAGGTGGCGGGGTAAAAACATGTTCATCAACGGTGAATAAATACTCTATGTCATACCAAGCCTGTAAAAGGACTGACAGGATGCCATAAGCCTTATTTCCCGGAGGAGAAGCAAGTCTTTCGGCTACTTCTTTTTGAACCATACCGACTACTTGTGGGATCTGGTTAAGATAGTCTAGTACCTTGAAGAAAATTTGAGAAGATATGTTGTAAGGGAAGTTACCAATAATCATAAATTTCCCATCAAAATGTTCCTCTAATTTCATTTTAAGGAAATCAGCTTCCATTAGGTTAGGGATAATCTCAGGATACATTAGCTTAAGGTAGGCTATAGATTCAGTATCTATATCAACGAGCTTTAGATCCACATCTTCTCTCTCAAGAAGGTATTTAGTTAGTACTCCAGTACCTGGCCCTATTTCAAGTACCTTTGTCTTCTCCTGAGTGATTAGACTTGACACAATACTATGTGCTATACCCTCATCGTTGAGGAAGTGCTGCCCTAAGGCTTTTTTTGCTCTTACATACATTGTGCAAAGATAAGAAAATAAAGTATGATTCCCTAGTGTATGTGGTTTGGGTCGTCGCAGTGATCGTGCCCTTCATGTTCGCAGTCCTCAGTTTCACTAGGAGGATTGCCCGCAAGTTGACTCTCGTCACGGTAATCCTCTATAGAGAGAAGAAGAGTAAATGATTCTAATTCTTTCTTTTTATTATAGTTTTCACTTTTTACTACACCTATGCCTCTAGCGTACCATTCACTTGTGTATGAAGTCTCAGTCTTCATAAGAGCCTTGGTCTTCATCTTACTACTAACGAGATAGGTCTCAAATTCTCCCGCAGGCACCTCGACAGTTTCCTTTTTAATTACTTCCCTATCGCTAAGTGTCATAGTAGTAGAGAACATCATTACTTTTATCTTAAGTTTATATTCTTCTAACTCGTCCCCTACTTCCATATTAAATGGAATAATATCTTCAGTCTCTTCTATTTCGATACTTTCAAACACCTTGTTAAGCTCTTCTTCTGCTTCTTTTTTCTCTTCAGGAGTTTCGAATTGATCACTTTGAGCTACTTCTGCACTGACTTGCCCCATATTGCCCATTATGCTTCTCATCAAAGCTGCTTGACCAGTGACAATATCTCCTTTTCGAATAATAATAGTATCTAAAATAACTCCAACAGAACTGTCAAATACGTCAAAGGCATCATATAAATGTTTTTCTAATATAATCTTTCCATTATTCTTATCTCCTTCTATGCCAGTAATATGGTATCTGCTATAAGAACTAATTACATTATCTTTTGTAAATGAAGCATAGGTTACGATCTTTCCTTTATTCATCATTTCAAAAGGAAGTTGTTCTTGAGTTTGTTGCGCTTGAATAGAGTGAGCGTTAAATGCTCCAAATAGAACAGTCGTTAGAAGTAGGGTTATAAGTTTAGTCATAATAATTATTTTTTTATCGCAGGCTTACTCCCGCGGTGAGCAAAGATAGAAAAAAAGAAAATATATGGAGTAAAAATCCAAGACTAAAAACACGAAAAAATTTTTGAAACAGAAATATAAGCTTCATCTCTCAGCTCGATCATCGAATTAATTAGGAATAGCCCATCGAACTGTTGAATATCGTCTATGGTGATTTTACAGGGAGTAATTAAGCCATTATCTATTAAGAACTGTCGTTTTGTCCCAGCTAGAATAGGAGAGTCTGGAGTGAAGAGTTGTTCTTTCCTCTTAAATACAGTATTGCAAAAAGAAGTATCTCCTACAAGACCGTCTTTGCAGATAAGCACATCATCCGCATTCCCACGCTGTGAGAATAAATGATTAATACTTTCTCTGTCTAGATATTTCCTAGAATAATTAAGATCTTGTGAGTTTATTACTCTAAGAGACTTAATAGTTGGTAGCTTATATTCTAGAAACTCGCACGAGAATATTTCTTTGTGGTCGTAAATTATTCTCCACTTTACAAGAGAGCCCATAAATTTACTAGCTGGAAAGGAATTATGAAAAAGATGTTCTATATCTTGTTTGAATCCATTCGCTTGCATTCTAGAAAGATGATATTCTAGGTTCTGTGGCTTGCTATCTGCGATTTTTATACTTTCTAAGAATTTCATTTTCCTACGTATATCTTCGTATTTACCTCCTGATATTCTTCCTGCATATCACTATTTATAGTAATACCTCCTCCACTTCGATAGAAAAACTTGTCTTGTACCTTCTCTATAAAACGAATCATAACAGCTGAGTCTAACTCACAACCATCAAAGTAGCCAAAGACTCCGCAGTAATAACCTCTATCTTCACCTTCGGCCTTTGTGATTAGTTCTACCGTTGGAACTTTTGGAGAGCCGCAAATAGAGCCTGCAGGAAGTAGCTCTAGGAGAAGGTCTCCATAGTTATCGCTGTACTGTGAAAGCAGATCCCCTGTAATTTCAGAACTTACTTGAAGTATGTCACCCTTTATAGTCGAGAGCTTGTCTATATAGCGAAATCTCTCAAGCTTGATATTTGTTGCTACACGGCTCAAATCGCTTCTAATTAAGTCTACAATAGTATGGTGTTCTGCTATTTCCTTCGGATTGGATAGGAGGCTTTCCTCTGCGTTAGGAACATCAGCGCTAATAGTACCCTTCATAGGAAAGGAGCTGATTTTCTGATTTTTATCTATTTTTATAAAAGTCTCTGGAGAGAAGCAAACAAAAGAATCAGGGACATAAAGAAGGTAGGTGCTGTTAGCTCTATTGGCTATTTCCTCTAATGAAATATTACCGTTTAGAGGAGTCTTAATCGTAAGATTAGCAAGAAAGGAATCACCTCTATATAGTCCAGAATAGATAGTGTTGAATTTCTCAGAATAAGTGCTAAAATCGGTGTAGCAAGGTTTAAGATCTAAACTATTATCTAGCTGTGTTGTTAATTTCCTATTGAAATTACTTTTCGTTCCAAGTCTCCACTTAACTTTATCTTGTTTGTCAGGATTCTCTATGAAAAGACCTTCTTTTTTCTCAAAATCAACAGCAAAGATAAATTTTCTTTTTAAATTAACTCCTTGGTTAATAAGAGATTTTAGCGTGCTTATATCGTAGTTAGCTATGTCTTTAGTTATTGCCTCCATAAGTGCAAAGATATGAAATGCTTCTTTGTTGTCCAATAAAATCCCTTCACCCAACACGAAAGACTAAACAAAGGGCTGACGCCACATCTTCCTTAGGTAGACGGAACAGCTTTCATCAACATACTTTTCTTCGTATTGTTTGTTTTAGGTGTAAAAATGAATATTTTTGCCGTGTGAATAGAATATTGGTAATAGATTCTCGGGACTCTTTTGTGTATAATATAGTTGAGGCTCTTCGACAAATGGGGCAAGATGTAATCGTGGAAGATATAGACTCTCTGAAAGTTCCTTGCGATGAGGAGTTCTCTGCTGCTGTATTGTCTCCAGGAGCAGGCCTTCCTGATGAGTATCCTAATTTGAAGGACTTTATAAACTATTATCATAAGCTAGTGCCTATCTTAGGGATATGTCTTGGACATCAGGCTCTTTGCTCATATTTCGGAGCAAGACTCTATCAAATAGAACAACCTTTACACGGTTACAGTGCAACTCTGGATATACTTAAAGGTGATGATCCTATCTTTTATGATATTGCGCAGCAAAAAAGCTGCAATGTCGGACTTTACCACTCCTGGGGTGTTGACTGCTCATGCAGCGAAGACCTCGAATTACTCGCTCAAGACGAAAGAAAGTGCACGATGGCAGTTAAGCACCGTACACTTCCTATATATGGCTTTCAGTTTCATCCGGAGTCCGTGATTTCAGGGGAAGCAGGAATGAAAATGATAAAAAATTGGTTGGCTATTTTTCAATACTTTCTTTTAGAGTAACATTGACTGTTGCTTCGTAGTCACCATTATCCCAACCATCTCCTTCTTCAGTATGAATGATATTCATATCTTCTGCTAGGATTTCAGCCTTCGAATATTCTCCGTTAAGCTCCCCATCTACATCTACAAAGCTTATCCCTTCAATATCATTAATGTGCATTATATCACATTCGATTTCATAATTTCCATTCTCATCAGTAAGGGTAGTATTTTCTGAGTAGGAAGAATTAATGACTGAGACCTTTATGCCCTTTATTGGCTCGTTAAGCTCATTCTTAACTTGTCCTTTTACTTCAAATTCTGCATAAGGAGTGCCATATTCAGCCTTAGTGATAAAGGGTAAGCAAGACGAAAATCCCAAGAGGACCAGTACCTTGGCTAAAATAAATTTAATTAATCTTTTCATAATATCTGGTTTTAGTTTATATTCAATTATATCTGTTTAATTTCAATTTTCGTTTGTAAGTTTCTTTAGGTGACAGAGGATAAGTTCTCCTTGGTCATTGCGCAAGTGCATTCCATTGCCCTTGCAATATCTAAAATATTTACAGTCTCCACACTCTCCCACCTTCATCCAGCTGCGGTCTCTGAATTTCTCAAAGCGATTCTCCCAAACGTCCATAAAGCTGTCTTGATAGATATTGCCTTGGCTGTAATTTGCTCTGATACTTGGGCATGCTGAGATAGAGCCATCTGCTAGGACTGAAGCAATATTTACGCCTGCCGAGCACTTGTAAATATGATCTCTAACCTCACCTTCGTAGTTGCCAAGAAAACCTTCACAACCATAGCTGGCTTTTATCTTGCCTTCCTTTCTTGTCTCGCTAATGAAGTCTAGCATCTGTCTGAATTCTGTACTTGTCAGACTTAGCTCTTCTTCTTGAGCTGCCCTACCTAGGGGGAAAATAGTAAATAATCTCCATTCTTTGAGACCTAATGATAGTAGGTATTCTTTAAGCTCAGGAAGATATTTGAGTGTTCTTTTGTTTACACAAGTAACCACATCATATATTATCCCAGCATCAGCAAGTAGTTTAATAGCTTCAGAGGCCTTTTTAAAGCTCCCTTTTACTCCTCTCATCCAGTCGTGGTCTTCTTCGAATCCATCTAGACTAACGGTAACACTACGTAAGCCAGAATCTAATAAAGAATCAAGTCGCTTTTTGTTTAAAGCATAGCCATTTGTTACGATTCCCCACGGAAAACCCTTTTCGTAAAGAGCCTGTCCGCATTCCTCAAGATCCTTTCTCATAAGAGCCTCTCCTCCGGTAAATATAACTAGGACTTTGTTTGGGTTGATATTGCTGTGTGCAGCTACCTCGTCTACTACCCTAAGAAAATCTTCTTTTGGCATATCCTTTACTTCAGACTCCTTCTTACAGTCACTGCCGCAGTGCTTGCAAAGAAGATTGCATCTTAATGTGCACTCCCAAAACAAGTTCACCATAGGGTAACCCTCGTCGTTCATCTTTACAAGAGTTTCATTAGCTCTTAAGGCTATCCTCCTTTTTAAAGTAAGTGGAATAATTTTCTTCATAGTTTTAGATTGTCAAGGCAAAGATAATAATTATATCAAATTATTAAATAGAAATACCAATATATGAGGCCCTCCTGTATCGCACTGGTTTTCAATAAGATAAAAAAATATCCCTCAAAAACGAGCATGGTCTTTTTGTAAATCGTTAGTGTGCAGGACTTTGCAGAGGGGCCATAAAGAAATTATCTATTATGTATAAAAATAGCCAATGACTAGATACTGAGTTGAATTATTTTAGAAAAAATGAGAGAGAAGGTATGAGTTAAGTATGAGAAATATTGTGATTTGTGGAAAACCTTTGATCTGTAGAAAGTTATGAAGTGAAATAATAATAACTAGGACCGTAAATTCCGCTAATTAAATAGCGAAAGTAAGTATCTAAATTATTCTCAAATCGCCAAATTTGTAAAAATGAGAAAAAACTATTTTGTAATTTAAATGTTCAGACTTTAATTTTACACAAGTAAAAAACAACAAACCATATGTTACTTTGATTATCAGAAAGCTGATAATTAGTAATATTTTAAAACTAACCCCTATTAAAAATGAAAACAATTAAAATTTTATTGCTCGCGTTTTTATGCGCCTTAACTTTATCTTGTGAACCTGTAGTGAACGGAGGAGATACTCCGCCAACTCCACCACTTCCAGTAGGAACCCCAGTATTAATAGCTTCAGAGTTAACATTGCCTAGTGACGGAGTGACAGGAACAGAGTTTCAGGTATTCGTTGGAGAAGTTGATGTAACTGATATGTCAACTATTTATCAAGTTGTCGAAAATCAACCAGTTCAGTTTGAAGGGACAAACTTTGCAATAGATATAACAGGGACTTATGAGTTTTATGCGTACTATAATAATAGAAATAGTGAAAGTGTAAATATCGTAGTGAAATTATTTGGAGAGGAGTTACCAATCGATCCAAATCCAGAAAACACTAATTTTGTAAATAGAGTCTTATTAACTCAATTTACAGGATCAGGCTGTGCTTATTGCCCAACAGCAACAGCGGCAATTAAAGAATTGCAAGCAACAGATTACGATAATAAAATGTTAGTAGCATCTATCCATGCCTTTAATGGAGATGATCCGATGTATAATGAGACGACAGTAGCTTTGACAGCTTTAGGGGTAGCAGGTTTTCCGACCGTATTGTACAATATGGATGCTAGAGTGATGACTCAAAATGAAGGGAATATTGCAGCGACAGTAGCTGCAACAAAAGCCGCTATAGATCAAAAGTGGGTTGAGAAGGGTGATGTCGGAATTTCTGCGACATCTGTTTATTTAGAGAATAATAAGAAAGTGAAAGTTACTATAGGTGTAAAGGCTGCAGTGGAGAGTGAATATAGGGTCGGAGTATTCTTCTTAGAAGATAATATCTATGCAAAACAGTCTAATGCTTATGAGAGTCACGAAGATTACTCCAAATATGATATAGATAATCATCAGAATGCTGTTAGAGCAGTACACGCTGAGTGTGATTTAAGGTCTCAGGATTTCTCTGGAGAAGCTATAGGTATAGTGAAGAAGGGGGAGATTTCTACTATAACATTAAGTGTTGATGTGGATGAGAAATGGAAGTTAGAGAATTCTAGGCTCTTGATATATGTAACATCAAGAGACGAAGATAAAAAGCATATAGTAAGAAATGTGGTGGAGTGTCCAATTAACGGAGAGATAAAATTTGAATATTTAAATAATTAATATAAACCTAGATTAACCTATAAAAATACTAGAAATGAGAACAATTTGTAACACATTTGGTAAGTACTTTCTGCTACTTGTTGCCACATTTACACTTGCGTATTCGTGTACGCCAGAAATCGATGAAGAAAAGAAACTAGATATAAATCAAGACATTCTAAATTTTATGTCTCAAGGAGAAGAGAAAATTATTGAAATCAGCTCAAATGTAGATTGGAGTATAGTAGTTCCAACTCAAGGTGCTAGCTGGGTGTCTTTAGACGTATATACAGGAGTTAATAATGGAGTGGTTAAGATAACAACGGCTGCAAATCAAACTTCAAAAGCAAGAAGTGTAACTCTTACTATTAACTCGACTCAGGATGTTGAGCCTTTAGAGTTAGTAATAACTCAAGAAGTAGATGCTATCGCAAAAGGCATAGAATTTATTGACCCTATATTTAAGGAGCTATTATTAGCAGAGAGCTTCGGAGATATAGAGGCAGAGAATTACCAAGGGCATATACCTCAGAAAATAGACGCAAATGGTGATGGTGAGATATCTGTGGATGAAGCAGAGGACGTAATACAAATAGGTATTTACAATACGGAGGTCTCAGATATGACAGAGATCAAATATTTTACAGCACTTGAGAAATTAATATGTAGTATAAATAGTAATCTAGCTGAACTTGATCTTTCTGCCAATATAAAACTAAAGCATGCATATTTAGTATCTAATGCTTTAAAAAAGTTAGATGTTTCATATAATTCTGATTTAGAGTATCTCTCTTGTAGTTATAATGACTTAACAGAGCTAGATTTGTCAAGCAATCATAAGTTAGTGCATCTAGGTGTTAATGAAAATGCACTAACGGTTCTAGATGTGTCAAATAATCCTCTTCTACAGCAGCTTCATTGTGCATATAATGATTATATATCTGCTCTAGATGTTACCGGATTAACAGAATTAAGAGACATAAACTTTAGTTCAAATCAAATAACATCTATAGATCTGACAAACAATACGAAACTGAATTCGATATATGGACAGTATAACCTGCTAACAGAGTTAGATGTTACAAAGAATACTGAAATATATAGGCTTACAGTAGATAGCAATAAGTTGACTGAAATAGATTTATCAAAGAATAAAAAACTTTCAGTAGTTGACCTGCATTGGAATAATCTAGTCACAATAGATTTAACGCAGAATGAAGAGTTAATCTGGCTTAATGCTCATAACAATGCGACGATTGAATCTATAACATTTGGAAATAACTCTAAATTGTACCATATAGGAGTAGACGGAAATGCTATTACAGAGCTAGATGTAAGTGGCTTATCAGGATTAAAGAGATTAGTTTGTTATGATAATAGATTGTCTGAATTAGATGTTACAAAAAATGATGCCCTAATTACAGATCCTGAAGTAAAAGGCGTAACCTGTGGCGAACAGAAAGATGCGAGTGGGAATGATATTAATTTAGCGCTGAAGTTAACTGTTGATCAAGTAGCCTTTGGGGTCTTCGATAATACAAATATACATAATAAAAATGTAACTGTGACTATAGAAGGAACTCAGGCTAAAAATGAATTTAAGATTTCTGAGATGCCAACTGATGGTTCA
Source organism: uncultured Muribaculaceae bacterium (assembly GCA_964369605.1). GTDB lineage: Bacteria > Bacteroidota > Bacteroidia > Bacteroidales > UBA932 > CAYJFD01. The sequence goes on from CAYJFD010000001.1 coordinate 152,937, forward strand.
GAGATAGAGGATAATACTTGGATCATAACAGACAACACAGCACTGAGTACAGAAGATTTTGCAAATTTAAGAGCGGCATTAGCGAGTGTGGAACTTGGAAGGTTAATTACATTACAATTCCCTTATATTCCTTCTTTCCCAGATTACGCAATAGGAGACGGAGTGAACTGGGAGTCAGTTCCGGCAGTATTATCTGTATCTGCACCATTAGCAAAATCAATAGGAGAATATGCATTTTATGGTTGTACTAGTGTATATTCGTTCGACTTCCCGTTAGTTGAGAGTATTGCGCTAGGAGCATTTAACGGATGTGCTGCACTAAGAAGCATATCACTTGAAAGTGCAAGTGTATTAGAAAGTGATGTTTTCAGGAACTGTAAACTGTTAAGCTCAGTAGAGCTCCCAAAGGTGACATCATTAGGATCTATGGTGTTTGGTTGGTGTGATAATTTAACTACTTTGACCTTGGCTACAAATTCAAGAATACTAGCTTTGGATAAGGCCGCCTTTACAGGTGGTAGCATCAACTTAAGCAATATTGATTTGACTACAGGAAAGAATAATGGCACACAGAACGATGGAAGTTATCTATATTTTGAAGATCAGAAAATAGGACCATTCAAATCGGTTACTGGTGGTGATGTAAAGGAAGTAGGGACTGAATTCACTCTTGCAAATGTTCCAACAGATGGATCAACGATTACTGGCGACCTGTGGGTAATAACAGATAGCGGTGATCCTGCAAGTGGGGATTTTGCGAATCTATTCAGCGCCTTAACAAGTGCTGGAGAGGGACGATTAATTTCCTTAGAATTTCCGAATATTAATTCATTCCCTTACGGAGCCCTTTCAAATGTAAATGATTGGTCTGCAAACGAGAATGTATATTCAGTAAAGGCTCCAAATGCAACAACGATTGGAAGTTATGCTTTTTATGCCCTTTCAAACGCTACAAATTTTGAGCTAAAATCAGCTACAAAGCTAGAAGCAGGAGCATTTAATGCTTGTACGTCACTTACATATATAAAATTAGAGAAGGCTTCAGAGTTAGCTTCTGATGTGTTTAGAAACTGTAAGGGCTTAGTTTCAGCTGAATTGCCATCGGTAACATCTATTGGTCAATTTGCATTTGGATGGTGTGATAATATTACAACTCTTAAACTCGCAACAGAGTCGCAAGTAAGCTCAATGAACTCAGATGCCTTTGCAGGCGGAAGCGTAAATGCGATAAAAATAGACCTTACAACAGGGTCTAATAATGGAACGATTGTTGACGGAAATAACTGGACAGCAGGTGGGGCTACTTTTACCTTTAAGAGTATAACAGTGGAGTAGTTGGTAAAGTTTGTTTGTGAAGAGCTTAGAAAGTGGGGAGTTTCCTATTTTCTAGGCTTTTTCTATATTTGTTTAATGGTTATCATTCCTACTATTCAAAGACCTCACCATATTCACTCTCACCACTTCACCATCACCTACTCAAAACATTCAGTCAGGATATTACCGCCAAGCCGTTTCGCCCAGAAATGGCAATGGCGTGTTTTGCAGAGTTTCTCCAGAAACTCGTACTTTTCTCTTAAGTATGAACAAAAGAAAACAATCCGCACGTTCTTCTATACCCATCCTCACTACCACTACCGTCCTAACACATTACCACATTTCCATCCGCCACGGAAGATTAATCTTGGGACTGGCGCTATATCTTCATTAGGTGGGTGGGAATGCTTACATCATTTAGGATGCATGAGTAGTGTTTTCGAGGCTTTACTGTTCAAATATCTTGCATAAGCTGTATTCCGACATAGGTCACCTCAAATTTTAAATCTAAACACCTCGCCCGTCGGCAAAAAACGTTCTCAGACAGTGAAAACTCCGACGGACCGCTACTTTTCGGCTCAAAATACCCCACCCGTCGTCAAAAGATGCTCTCAGAGGGCAAAAACTCCGACGGGCCACATCATTTTATATCATACCTAGTATTCATTATCTAGTCATCTTGCATATCACCGCATTCCCACCTACCACGGAAGATTAATCTTGGGGCTGGCGCCATATCTTCCTTAGGTGGGTGGAAATCCTTCTGTAAGGTTTGCAAAAGGCGCTCTCAGGACATGATTTTATTAACGGACCAATAGTTTTATCTAGCATTTGTACAGTACATTCAGCCAGCCTACAAATACCGCATTCAAGGGGGTCTCCTGTGTCATAATGAAGCAATAGGTGGATTTTGCCGAAGGCAAAGTTCGCTTTTGAAAGAAAGTTTTGGGGATTTTGCCGCTGGCATTATATTGCTTTAATGAAGCAAAAGGGGATTTTGCCGCTGGCATTATATTGCTTTAATGAAGCAATAGGGGATTTTGCCGCTGGCATTCCCCTGCCGCCTGCGGCGGGGCTTGCTGAAAGGAAAGATCGATGAACCAGGGGGCTGCTCTCTGGTTCATCTTCATCTTTTGTATGAAAAAAGCACCTCTCGAGCAAGCTCGGGGTGCTTTTTTATACAAAAGATGCGAGCAGTTTTGCTCGCATCTTTCCTTTCGCGGTGAGAGGGGGATTCGAACCCCCGGTACGGTTGCCCGTACGTCAGTTTAGCAAACTGGTGGTTTCAGCCACTCACCCATCTCACCTAAAGGACTGCAAAGATATAAGAGAATTGCTAATTTGCAAAAAATTATTTAGCAATATTTTCTCTCATCTCAGTATCTGCCTGAATATTCTTTATTTTATAGTAGTCCATTATGCCTAAATTGCCTGATCTAAAGGCATCTGCCATCGCTAGAGGGATTTCTTTCTCAGCCTCGATAACTTTTGCACGAGCCTCTTGAGCTTTGGCTTTCATCTCTTGTTCTAGGGCTACAGCCATAGCACGCTTTTCTTCTGCACGAGCTTGTGCGATATTTTTATCTGCATTAGCTTGGTCGATTTGAAGGGCAGCACCTATATTTTTTCCTATGTCGATATCAGCGATGTCAATAGAAAGGATTTCAAAAGCAGTACCAGCATCAAGGCCTTTATTTAAAACAACCTTTGAGATAGAATCTGGATTCTCAAGAACCTCTTTATGAGACTCAGCAGAACCGATAGAAGATACAATACCTTCACCTACACGTGCAAGAACAGTTTCTTCACCAGCACCTCCTACAAGTTGTTTAATGTTTGCACGAACAGTAACGCGTGCTTTTGCGATAAGTTGTATACCGTCCTTAGCAACAGCTGTAACAGGAGGAGTATTGATTACTTTTGGATTTACAGACATCTGTACAGCTTCAAATACGTCGCGACCTGCAAGATCTATGGCAGCTGCCATATTGAAGTCAAGAATGATATTAGCCTTTGCCGCAGATATCAGTGCATTTACTACATTAGGAACATTACCTTTAGCAAGGTAGTGAGCTTCTAATGCATTAGCGTCTAATTTTAGTCCAGCCTTAGTTCCTGTTACCATCGCCATAACGATAGTGCTTGGTGGAACCTTTCTCCAACGCATAAGCACGAGCTGGATAAGAGAAATACGAACTCCTGAGATTAATGCCTGAAACCATAAGGTAATAGGGAAAAACCAAAGGAAAATAATTAAGGCAACAATACTAACAGCTGCCCAAACTAGAATCATAGATAGAGTCATAGTTGTTTATTTTTTAGTTATAAATATTTGATTGTCTACTAAACTGCTAACGAGAATATCGGTATTAGGGTCGATGAAATCAGTCATAGACGAAACTTCAACGATTTGCCCGCCAATGTTAGCCTTGCCCATAGGGTTGATACGAGTAATAGTTTTACCCTCTTGCCCTACAATTATACCCTTTTGTTCAGGTGTAGAGGCGATAGTGCTATCAATCTTATCGTTGAGAGCTATTTTCTTCCAAGTTTTAGACCTAAGAGCTAGAACTGTACAGCCTACAAGTAGAGTGATATTAATCGCGACAATGATACTTCCTCCAATCACTCCGTACCCAATAAAGCCTAGATATGAAGCATAAGAAACGGCAGCTAAACCTAAAACTCCAGCGATAAAAACCCCAGGAATGAGAAGAAGTTCAGCGATCATTAAGATAATACCAACGATAATTAAAGTGATAATTAAAATCATAGTCATATAAATAGTTTATTATCCAACAAAGATAATAAAAAAAAGATGACATTCTTAGTAGGTAGTGTTAATTTTTAAAGATGCCCCAGAAATATCTAAACTATTTAACAGTTCAAGAAAAGCCTCAGCATCCTTCTTTTTGGAGAATGAGTCCATAATGAAGATAACTTCACCGTTCTCGTAGATTTTGTGGAGTTTGTAGTTTCCGTGAGCCTGTATTGTAGTCGTCACTGACGATGGAATACCTTCTGGATAGCCACGAAATACTATTTGGTAGCTTTCTTTCTTGTTTTTCTCCGCTATCCTAGCGTCCTTTAAATTGATATTCTCGCCTTTTAGAAAGGCAATAGGGGAAGCATTCGGGAAGCCCTTACTCTTGATCTTGGATAGGTTGGAACTTACTTGTGCATAACTCTTGAATAGACCTACGCTATAAAAATATTTACCAGATTTACTTTCTCTAATAAAAATAGGACTCATACCCTTAAATTTCGCAGTGTCTAAAAGTTCGTTACTCGCAAGTATTTGAACTTGATAAATAAGAGTTTGAGGAAGACTGCTAATGTCAAAGACCTCTGATTTTTTTAGCACCTTGTAAGAGTAATCAACCATTTTTGCTGGCGTATCGAACTTTACAATACGAGCCTCACCATAAGTCATAGAGGGGAAGGTAAACCTAGGAGAATCATCCTCTGACACATCTTCGCTTTCGATAGAATCAATATCTGGAATGATTCCTTCGCTAAGAAAGTTTAATTCAGCCTCTTGAACCATAATTCTGACAGAGTCTAGCTGAAAGCGTAACGAGTAAAGATCTGTTTCATCTTTATTGATATTATCTGAGAAGAAACGTTTATCATCGACATTCTCAGTTGATAAATAAAGCTCTCTATTTTTTTCTAATTCAGAACTTTTTACCTTGATCTGCTGTTCGATAACCCTCATTGAGTTAACAAGGGTAGAATAACTATCCATATTTTTATCCTCTACCTTCTTGTCTATATCGGAGATTTCCTTCTCGTTGCTAGAGGGTAGTTGTCGAGCGATAGAGTTAATTTCCTCTATATTGCTAAGATTCTGCTTGATACTCACACTCGTGTATTCGCTTACTATTATTGATATAGAGTCCTTTGGACAATATCGGTTGGAGGCAACGACAGTGTGTCTTTTATCGTCCGTATGGTAGAACATAAGGTCGTCCGCAGTAGAAGAATAAGGGAACCCAAGGTTTTGAGGTTTTCCCCAGTCAGATGTTTCCTCGTTCCAGCTACATACGTAAAGATCAAAGCCGCCCATCCCAAAATGGGAATCAGAAGAGAAGTATAATTCCTTTCCGTCGGAGCTAATGAAGGGGTAAAGTTCGTTCCCGCTAGATGTTATGTAGGCATTTAGGGTTTTAGGCTCACTCCATAAATCTTCGCCTAGTAGTTCGGTTCTGTATATGTTCCACGCGCCATTAGCACCCTGTGCACTATAGTAGATGACATTGCCCTCTAGAGGGCTGTAAGTTGCTCCATAGAAAAAATGTTCTCCCTTATTAGAAAGATGATTTGGAGTTGGAATCCAAGACTTGTCTTTTAAGCCAGGAAGACTCAAATAAAAGCTGTCTAATGGGAATTTTTTATTTGCAATAACGATTGGGGAGGAGCTATATTTTAGTAGATTAATTCCATTTTCGCATTGTATGATTTTCGCCTCGATTGATGCTATCTCAAGGGAGTCTGTACTGCTTCTGATAACCCCAGTATATAGTGTTTTAGCCTCTGCAAAACTGTAATTTGCAGAAAGTGAATCAGCCGCTTTGATGTAAATATCTGTTTGCGATATGGCCTTAACGGATGTGAGTAAAAGTAGGAGGTAGATTGTACAGGTCTTGAAATTCATTGCCAATGGAAAATTTCAACAAAAATAGTAACTATACTTTATATATTGAAAAAAAATAGTACTTTTGCAGACTTAAATGGTGGAAACGGCTTAATTTTCACTTAACCTAAATTAATAAGACAATATTTTAAAAATAAATTATATGCAAAGTAAAGGCACCATTAGAATTGTGACCCTCCTAATTGCGTTAGCTTGTTTATGGCAGTTGTCATTTACAGTAGTGACTAAGATTCAGGAAGGTAAGGCAGTTGATTATGCACAAGCGGCAGTAGCTGCTGAGCAAGAAAATCCAGAATTTTTGGATATCAAAGAAGCAGATAGAGCGTTTTATTTAGACTCTCTATCAAAAGAGAAAAACAGATATTATCTTGACTCTATCGCTTCAGAAAAAGTTTATTTTTCATACACATTTAAGGATGTTAAAGAGAAGGAAATTAATCTTGGTCTTGACTTAAAAGGTGGTATGAACGTAATGCTTCAAGTAGAGCTTAGAGATCTAATTAAGGCGTTATCAGGTCATAATACAGACCCTAAATTCGCAGAGGCATTGACTCTAACAGATCAAATGTTTATCGATTCACGCTCAGATTATATTACTCTTTTTGCAGATGCGTGGACTCAAGTGGCTCCAGATGTGAGATTAGCTCAAATCTTTGGAACTTACGAAATGAGAGATAAGATTTTCCCAGAGAGTACTGACGAAGAAGTGATTTCTGTAATTAGAACTGAAGCAGAGAGTGCGATATCAAACTCGTTTAACGTATTACGTAATCGTATCGACCGTTTTGGGGTAACATCTCCAAACATTCAAAGATTAGGAAATACAGGTCGTATCCTAGTTGAACTTCCAGGAGTTAAGGAACCAGAGCGTGTTAGAAAGCTTCTTCAAGGAACAGCTTCTCTTGAGTTTTGGACTACTTATGACAACTCTGAGATTTTCGCAGATCTTCAGCAAGCAAATAACTTAATCAAGGAGATCTATACAGAAGAAGTAGAGCAAGTAGAAGCTCAAACTGCAGCTGTAGCAGAAGGTGACTTAGCAAGCGAGATTTTAGCTGCTGATAGTCTTACTGCTGGACAGGAAGATTTCTTAAAGAATAATCCTCTATTTGCTGTTCTAAGCCCAAATATGTACAATGGACAGTTAATGCGTGGACCTTCAATAGGTTTTGCACATTATAAAGATACTGCAAAGATTAACGATTATTTAAGTCATCCGCAAGTTAAGGATCTATTCCCAGTTGATTTCGTTCCTATGTGGACAGTTAAGCCAAATGTAAATATCAACCCTAACGAGACTATCTATGAGTTAATAGCGATCAAATCTACACGTGATGGAAAAGCTCCACTAGATGGTGGTTCTGTTTCAGATGCAAGAATGTCATTTGGTAACTCAGGTTCTTTACCAGAGGTTAATATGACGATGAATGCAGAAGGTGCAAGGGTATGGGCTAGACTTACAGCAGATAATATAGGTAAGAGTATCGCTATCGTTCTTGACGGAATGGTATATTCTTCTCCTAATGTAGAAACTGAAATCACAGGTGGTAGCTCAAGAATCTCTGGAAACTTCACTATCGAAGAGGCAGAAGACTTAGCTAACGTTCTTAAGTCTGGTAAACTTCCAGCTCCTGCAACCATTGTACAAGAGCAAGTAGTTGGACCATCTTTAGGTAGCGAATCTATCAACTCAGGTATGATTTCTTTCGTATTAGCTTTCGCGCTAGTATTAGTATATATGCTTCTATTCTATAGAGGTGCTGGTGTTGCTGCAAATGTTGCACTTTTAACTAATGTATTATTCTTATTCGGAGCTCTATCTTCATTTGGTGCTGTTCTTACACTTCCTGGTATCGCAGGTCTTGTACTTACACTAGGTATGGCAGTGGATGCGAACGTAATTATCTACGAGCGTATTAAAGAGGAATTAAGAGCCGGTAAAGCACTTCGTCTAGCAGTAGCTGATGGTTATAAGAATGCATACTCAGCGATTATCGACGGTCAGTTAACAACTGTAATTACTGGTATTATCCTATTTATCTTTGGTTCTGGTCCTGTTCAAGGATTTGCTACGACTCTTGTAATAGGTATCATTACTTCAGTATTCTCGTCTATCTTCGTTACTCGTCTAATCTTTGAAAGAAAATTAAACAAGAACAAGAATATCACCTTTGATAGTAAAGTAACAAGAAACTTCCTTCAGAATACTAAGATCGATTTCTTAGCAAAGCGTAAGAAGGCTTATATTTTCTCAGCTATCTTAATCGTAGTAGGTTTAGTTTCTATCTTCACTAAAGGATTTACATTAGGTGTTGATTTCACTGGAGGTCGTACTTATATCGTAAGATTCGATAATGAAGTTACAGCAGAAGATATCAGAGAGGCTACTATAGCTGAATTTGGTGAGACAGTTGAGGTAAAACAGTTTGGTGGTGCTTCTCAGATGAAGATTACTACTAAGTATATGATTAATGATAACTCTTCTGAGGTAGATGAATTAGTAGAGCAGAAAGTTTTCAACGCTGTTAAGGATTTCTATACAGTTGATATTACTTTCGATGAATTTACTTCTACACTAGATAATCCAAACGGAATTATATCTTCAGACAAGGTAGGACCTACTATCGCAAATGATATCCAAAGAGATGCTGTAGTCGCTGTAATCATAGCTCTATTTGCTATCTTCGCTTACATCGCTCTTAGATTTAAGAATTGGACTTGGGGTCTTGGTGGTGTTACTGCGCTTATTCACAACGCATTAATTACTATCGGTTTCTTCTCTATCTTCTCAGGATTATTACCATTCAGTCTTGATATCGACCAAACGTTTATCGCAGCTATACTTACGATCATTGGTTACTCTATCAACGACAACGTGGTTATCTTCGACCGTATTAGAGAAAATAAGGACTTACACCCTAAGAGATCATTCTTCGAAAATGTTAACTCGGCTGTAAATAGTACCTTAGCACGTACAATCAATACTTCAGGAACTACACTTATCGTTATGCTAGCTATCGCAATCTTCGGTGGTGAAGTAATTAGAGGATTCGCTGTAGCTCTTATAGTAGGTATCATCTTCGGAACATACTCTTCTATCTTTATCGCTACTCCAGTAATGTTTGACCTTTCTGCTAAAGAAGAGTCAAAGAAGCTAAAAGCGACAGCTAAGAAGTAATAATAATGAACAATAAAATCTTCCAGATAAGTAACCAGGACGAGTTCGTGGGCACTTGTCTGGAAGTTTTTTTATATCAGGCTCACAACTCACCTGTATATAAAGAATATATTGAACTATTGGGCATAGACCCAAACCAGGTAAAATGCATAGAGGATATTCCTTTTTTGCCAATCAGCCTTTTTAAATCACACGAAATCCTTTGTTCAAAGGAAAGTGACCCCAAATTTGAATTATTCTTTGAGAGTAGTGCCACTACAGGAATGATCCCTTCAAGGCACTATGTACTAGACACACAACTGTACGAGAGGAGTTTTCTAAGCAGTTTTAAACTCTTTTATGGTGATGTGTCAGAATATGTTCTACTGGCACTGTTGCCATCATATAAAGAAAAACAGAACTCATCACTAGTCTATATGATAGACAAGATGATAGAACAGAGCGCAAGTCCAGAAAGCGCCTACTATCTCTATAATCACGAGGAGTTATATCAAACGATATTGCGACTGCGCTCGCAAGAAAAAAAAATAATCCTTTTCGGAGTAACATTTGCTCTGCTTGATTTTGCAAAGTCTTATAAGTTAGAGGCCTCATCAGATCTGCTTGTTTTCGAGACAGGAGGAATGAAGGGGAGAGGTGAAGAATTACCCCGAGAAGAGGTCCATAAACGCTTAACCCTGGCTTTAGGAGTCGATAAGATACATTCGGAGTATGGAATGTGTGAACTGCTCTCACAGGCTTATTCTGAGGGTGATGGAGTGTTTGTTTCGCCCCCTTGGATGAGAGTAGTAATAAGGGACTTGTTAGATCCTTTTGTAATAGTGCCTCACGGCAATAAGGGAGGAATTAATATCATAGATCTAGCGAATATTAATTCGTGCAGCTTTATAGAGACGGAGGATCTAGGGGTGGCCCTAGATGATTCTTCTTTCACAGTGGATGGAAGAATTACAGCCTCTGAACGTAGAGGCTGTAATATGCTGATTGAATAAATCTTTATTTCTTATTTCGAGTACACCTTCTTATTGTGAAAGAAGTGTGATCGTATCTTGAAGCTCTTTCTCTAATTCTTTTGCGATTTCCTGCTCATTTCTAAGCATTAATGTCTCTATTAAGTATTGAATGTATGAGAAGTTAGCATCAAGGAGATTTGAATCTAGGAATGCTCCTCTATGTCTTGACGCAGATAGTCTAATATGAGCTAAACCTTGCTGTGTAAACTGGCGGGCTAGTTCTAGTCCCTTCTCGCTTTCTCCTGCTTGAAGGTAAAGATCAACAGCATCTAGAACAGTAAATTCGTTCGCTGAGTGAACAAGAGATGCGTTAATCGGGAAGTTCTTGTCTATAACTACCTCTTGCATCTTGTCTAAGACCTCTACCGCCTTCTCTTTTTCTCCGATTTGTATAAGAGCATTTGCGGTATGTGTAAAAATACTTCTTAATGATAAATTGTAGAAAGAGGTTAGGTTTTGATAATCTATATGAATATCCTTGTTAAAGCTGTCCCACTTATATACATTCATTATCTTGTTGTATTGGTCTAGAGCATCGATCTGTTGAATGTTCAAGCTAGATGTTTCACTCTTAATAGGAACGAATCTATAGGTAAACCCGTCGTACTGTAGGTAGTCTTCTACTCCTATTCTTAGGTCTCCAGCATCTGATATAAAATGTATTGGTCTATCCCATTCGTAATTTGATAGCATATCAAGAATGATAAGTTCAGCCTTTGTAATATAGTTTCTACTTTCAGGAATACGAAGAACGATGGTGTCTAAAATTTTATCATAGCTATCTTCACTAACCAAACCATATTTCTTGACATTCTCCACATTTACAGGAAGTATAAGGTTCCTAGCAGGAACATAGTCAGAAGCCTGACCTGAATAGTCTTCTATCTTTACACGAGGATCTTTAAATAACTTAATCATATCCTTGAGTAAAATAGGTTGATTATTAAATCTTTCTACTACATCTGGTAACTCGTTTGTCCCGTATAGATATTGAATTCTGTCAATACTTAACTCTACAGGCTCAGATTCATATACCTTATTTTGCATTTGATCGATGTACCAGTCTGTTCCTAGTAGAGAGGTATTCATAACTCTAACATCTGTTCTTACTTCCTCTACTTCCTGTATATACCAAAGAGGGAAGGTGTCGTTATCTGCGAATGTGACTAAAATAGTATTCTCAGGTGTAGACATAAAGTAGTTATATGCTAGATCTCTAGTTGTTCTCCTTCCACTTCTATCGTGGTCATCCCAGTTTTCACTAAGCATTAGTACAGGGACTAATAGGAATAAAGCAGAGACTCCTCCAGCAAGGATAGTCTTCTGGGTCTTAGTTTTTCCAAACTTCTTTAAGTAGTCGTAGACTGCGAGAACTGCTAGACCTATCCAAATACTAAATACATAGAAGGATCCTGCGTATGCGTAATCCCTCTCTCTTACCTGCATAGGGTTTTGGTTTAGATATACTACGATGGCAAGGCCAGTAAGGATGAATAGCATCATAGTAATAAACCAGTTCTTATTATCTCTTCTTAATTGGAAAAATAAGCCGATAAGACCAAGAATTAAAGGAAGCATATAGTAGTGGTTCTTAGAAGAGCTATTCACTAAATAGTCAGGACCGTCGCTTTGATCCCCAAGTCTAGCCTTATCTAAGAAGCCTATACCAGACTCCCAGTTGCCTTTAAGAAGTTCTCCAGGAGTAGGACTCCAAAGGTCGTTCTGCCTACCTGCGAAGTTCCACATAAAGTATCTCCAGTACATCCAATTACACTGAAAATCAATAAAGAAAGCAAGATTCTCACCCATAGTAGGCATCCTCTTTCCTTCCCCTTTTGAATACATATTGTAGACTGATTTGTGATGAGCAGCATTACTCCACATTCTAGGGAATAACATCTCGTCACCAGGCTTGTATTCATATTTGTCAGGAGCAGTAGCTTTGTGATACTTATCTCCCATAGGAGTGTAATATGATTTGTCAGTAAGAGCTATCGGTGTAGAAGCATAGCTTTCCCCAAAGATAAGAGGATTATTACCATATTGCTCACGACTAAGATATCTAACAAGGGTAAACGGATTATCAGGCTGATATTCATTTGTTGGAGTATTTGCAGAAGAACGTATAACTATAACCGCAAAAGTAGAATACCCGATAAGGATCATCGTAAGAGATAATAAGATAGTATTCAGAAGATGCTTGTTTTTCGCGTAAGTGTAGTATACACCATAAAAACATGCTCCCAACACTAGAGCCATGAAGAATATAGCTCCAATATTAAAGCCTGTGCCAAATACATTTACAAAAAGAAGATCAAAATACGCAGCCATAAGTGGAGTATAAGGGATAATTCCCCAAAGGATAATAGCTAAAATGACTCCTGAAAGAGCAAGTACCCCAAAAATCTTAGCAGGGCTGTGGTTCGAATATTTCTTAAAGTAATATATGAATGTAATAGCTGGGATGCACAGTAAGTTCAACAAGTGAACCCCAACAGATAATCCCATAAGGAGAGATATTAAAATAATCCATCTATTTGCATAAGGCTCATCAGCCTGTTCTTCCCATTTTAGCATCATCCAAAATACAAGGGCGGTGAATAGAGATGACATAGCGTAAACCTCTGCTTCAACAGCTGAAAACCAGAAAGTATCTGACCAACAATAAGCTAAAGCTCCTACGGTAGCAGAGCCAAGTATGGCAATGATAGAGCCCATACTAAGTTCAGTCCTTGTTTTAAGGACGAGTTTCTTTGCTAAGTTGGCAATACTTAGAAAAAGAAATAAAATAGTAAAAGATGAACATAGTGCACTCGTGATATTAACTGCCGCAGCTGCATTCTCAGGAGAAGCAAATATTGTAAAGAAACGAGCTATCAATTGATAAACAGGGTTTCCAGGTGGGTGACCTACCTCAAGTTTATATGATGATGCGATAAACTCTCCACAGTCCCAGAAGCTAGTTGTTGGCTCGATAGTTGCTAGATAAGTAACAGTAGCGATAAGAAAAACAATAAAAGCTGTGATTCTGCTGATTAAGTTAAATTTTTGTTGTGACATATCTCTTACTTTTTAAAAGTCAATAAAGCTACGAAATTGGGAAATATTACTTAGTTTTGCAAAAAAAATAGAACAAATGTCAAATCAAGATTGGAAAAGCAGGCTAGGTGTGGTGTTTTCAACCAACCCTGACTTTGGTTATACACACGAAAACGAAGAGGAAGAAATTCAAACACTAGAGAAATCAGCCCAGCGACTAATCGTTGCGATAGATAGAAGAAATAGAGGCGGAAAGCAAGTGACACTTATTACAGGCTTTAAGGGCGCACAAGATGATCTTTCTGATTTAGCTAAGAAGCTGAAAACTAAGTGCGGAGTAGGAGGTTCAGCAAAAGATGGAGAGATAATGATACAGGGCGATTATAGAGATAAGATCGTAGAATTATTACAAAAAGAAGGGTATAAGGCAAAGAGAGGAAACTGAAAGAGTTTTTTGTAAGAAAAAATATGTATCTTTGCGCCCGAAATTTAGAAATATTTTGAAAATTAACATTTTATGAAGGGCGCGAAAATTTTAATTTCACAACCAGAACCGACGAATAGTAATCCATATACTGAGCTAATATCAAAACATAAGCTAACTATAGATTTCCGTCAATTTTTTAAGATTGAATCTCTTACTGGAAAGGAGTTCAGACTGCAAAAAATAAGCATACTAGATCATACTGCAATAGTTTTTACCTCAAAGTCTACAATAGACGCTTTCTTTAAAATATGTGAGGAAATGAGGATAGCAGTTCCAGAGACAATGAAGTATTTCTGCATCTCAGAATCCATAGCACTGTATCTTCAGAAGCACATAGTATATAGGAAGAGAAAAATCTTTTTTGGAAGTGGTACGCCAGAGTCGATCCTTACAACAATAGGAACAAAGCATGCCTCAGAGAACTTCCTTGTAGCTACGGCAGATAATGTAAAGACAGAGTTAGTGAAAGCATTCATTAAGTCTCCATTAAAAGCATCTGCGGCATTTTTCTGTAAGACGATTTATACAGACTTGAAAGAACTAGACATTAAGAAGTATGATATGTTAGTATTTTATAGTCCCTCAGATATCAAATCTTTATATGAATCGTATCCAGAATTTGAGCAAGGAGAAACGAAATTTGCAACTTTTGGAACATCTACAGCTAAAGCGATGAAGGCAGCAAAACTAAAAGTTTCGATAATAGCGCCTACACCAGAAACTCCGTCTATTGCAAAAGCATTATCAGTATATTGTCAAGGGTAATATGAGAAAAAAAAGGAAATACTTAATTGTAATACTAACATTCTTGATGTTTGTTGTAGCGTGCAATAAAGTGAGTCCTTCTTTCAATCGTGAAAACCTTAAAGGTACTTGGGTGGCCTATGCCTATGACGGTGAAACAGTTCCTCTAGAGGAGTATGTGATATATACTTATGTAGATAACTCGACAATGACTATTGCCGGTGTTGTAGATGAGGGTGATGGAAACTACAAATGGATAAGCTTCGAAGATAAACCTTATTTTGTCTACTGTAAAGAGTTAGAGATGAATGCTGACGGGATATATGGGATGAGGGGGTATCCTGGCCAACAAGGGTATTTGTTTTATCATAAACTAGAATTCGCAGAGCATATTGATGACTATGTTAAGCTATCTTCTATAGATTATAAACTTGACGGTAGGGTACATGACCCATATTTTAACATAATCGAGATGCAAAAGCAGCCCGTTACTTCTATGAAATTAGACTCTTTAATAGGGAAATGGCAGTTCTCAGAAGGGAAATATGAGGGCATAATGTTAGAGTTTGATAGCGAAAGATTTTTGAATATCTATACTCTTGAACAAGAGGGTTGGAAGAATATGACAGAGGAGCCTCAGTATTATAATAAGTACGACCAGCTTCTAATGCTGACAGTATATGATAATGAGGAATTTGGAGTAGCTCAAAAATGGAGTGTTGCTTGTTTTGATGATCTTCAAGTTTCACCTTATCGTGGCGAGATGTCTATGAAGCAGGATGGAGAGACGCTAGAATTAAGAAAGGTTATAGAGGTAGCTCCGTGATTTATTTTATCGCAAAATGGAGTTAGTCAACTTAATATATAGCAAAGGGGCAAAGAGTTTTTCTTACCCATTCAGAATTACTTGTCTAGAAAATGCATCAAAGGATAGGCCGGCAAAAATCATTATTTCTGTACCAAAGAGAAATCATAAAAAGGCAGTAAACCGAAATTTTATTAGAAGAAGGATAAAAGAGGCCATAAGGCTAAATATCAAGAACTATCCTCAGCTTGAGAACAAGCATATTATGTTTGTTTATGTATCTTCAGAAAAATATTCCTATGAGAAAATCTATGGCTACATTCAAAGTGCGCTTGAGCAAATCTCTAACTAAGGCAAAAGCTATATTAAAGAAGGTAGTGATATTTCCTATGATACTACTAATCAAGTTTTATCAATACGGGATATCTCCATATAAACCAGCATCTTGTCGATTTACTCCAACTTGTTCAACATACGCCCTTCAGGCTCTTAGAAAATATGGGCCGATAAAAGGAAGCTATAAGGCCATAAGAAGAATTCTGCGTTGTCACCCTTGGGGTGGGAGTGGTTATGATCCTGTCTGAGCACAGAATCTTTCCATAATTTTTATCGTAAGCCTATCATCACATCCCTTAGTTAGCGCCTCTATCTCTTCTTTTGGGATATTTGAGATATCTAAAAGAACCAGCCCATCGACACAGTAATTAAAATGCTTGTCGACGTTAAAAGCTAAAAAGTCAGACCTATACTTTGCATAACGTTTTATGAGTGCGGGCAGACGGTACTTTCCAGCACTAGTTCTCGACAGATATTTGTCAAAACTATCAACATGCTCACTTTGATTACACATTAAGGCCTCCTTGTCACAACGACAGAAATTAGGTTTAAAAGGAGTTCGGGCAAAAACTAAAGTATCTCCCTTCGTGTTATAAAAATTATCAAGGTAGGATGTAATCATACTCTGAAAAATACTCGAGTAAGATGAACTTATACTAACTGGCCCGAAGAGATACTTACACGAGGGGTATTTTAACATACTTAGCATTAAGCCTTTGAATAAGAAAAGAAGACCTAGGGGATCCTTACTATATTCTCTAGAAATAAAAGATCTACCTAGCTCAATACTCTGAGGAAGAAGTTTTTCAAACTCGTCAGAGAATTTAAAAAGAGTGTTTGTGTAAAAACCTTTAAGTCCTTCTTTTTTTAGTATACTATCACCGATTCCAAGACGATATGCACCTACGACCTTAGCTGCCGACCTATCCCAAAGCACCAAATGTTTATAATATCTATCAAAGTCATCCATATCTAAGTCATTTCCTGTGCCCTCACCTACATACCTAAAAGAAACCTCTCTTTGGCGAGCTATCTCGTAAATAAGTTCTGGGATGTCATCATAAGATAATAGATAGCATTGGTAACTAGAATGCTCAAAGAGTAATTTATCACTAGGAAGGGACTCGATC
The DNA here is from genome assembly GCA_964369605.1 of uncultured Muribaculaceae bacterium. Taxonomy (GTDB): domain Bacteria; phylum Bacteroidota; class Bacteroidia; order Bacteroidales; family UBA932; genus CAYJFD01. The sequence continues at coordinate 169,640 of CAYJFD010000001.1, forward strand.
TTATTAGTAATTGAATCTGTATCTTTTGCTTGAGCTATTTTATGTTGCGTGTTTGAGCTTCTCGAAATACTACTACATCTCTCTGGCTCTATAAGGGCTTCTAGTGCGTAAGTGCGGCTTCTTAAATAATCTGCAAGCAGTGAAGTGTTATTAAACTTAGCTATCTCAGAATTGTTAATAGGTTTACCTATCTTAACCTTAAAAGTTTTTCCCTTACACCTTGCTAGCTCTCTAGGAAGTCTTGCTGTTCTAAGCATAGGGTGAATTCTTCCAAGGAAATGGAAAAATTTAGAGTTATTCCCCTCAAAATAAATAGGAAGTACAGGTACTCCTGTATTCGAGATCATCTTAATAATTGTTGGCTTCCACTCTATATCACGAATAAATTTATTATTATTATAAGAGGAAACCTCACCCGAAGGAAAAAGTCCTAAGGCGCCTCCATTTTCAAGATGCTCCCTTGCAGTCCTAATTCCTGCTAAACTGCTTTTCATCCCAGCCCTATCGGTAAAAGGATTTACAGGTATAAAGCAGTCTCTTAAGTTTGGGAGTTTAGAAAGTAGGAAGTTTGTGAGAATTTTTAGATCTGGGCGTACATTAGTGATGAGATCATATAAGATGATGCCATCTATTCCACCAAAAGGATGATTGCAGGTAATAGCAAAGCCTCCATCTTTCGGTATGTTATTTAAGTCCTCGGGATCTATCTCGATTTTAATTTTCTCATTTATGATAAATTGCCTACTAAGATCTCTATTCTCAAGATGAGAAATCTTACTATAAATACTATTGATTTTATGTAGGCCTAAGATACGGAAGCATAAAAAAGACACAGAACTACCGAGCCATCCTCTGAGCTTGATAGCCTTCTTAATATCAGATATTTTAACTAGCTTTGTAGTCTCTAGTTTGTTTTCCATAGTTAAGACAAAGATAAAGAAAATATGCAAATTCGAGAAAAAATTAAGATTTTACCTAGTAGCTCAGGCGTATACTGCTTTCTAAATAAAGAAGGTGAAACGATCTATATAGGTAAGGCAAAGGATCTTAAAAAGAGAGTGTCGCAGTATTTTTCCTCTAAGTCATCACATACATCAAAGACAAAGGTGATGGTGTCCCAGATTCATGACATAGAGCACATCGTTGTGAATAATGAAGCAGATGCCTTTTTGCTTGAAAATAATCTAATTAAACAGAAGCAGCCCAAATACAATATCCTTCTTAAAGATGATAAAACATACCCTTGGATATGTGTGAAAAAAGAAAGTTTCCCAAGAGTATTTGTGACAAGGAATTTTAGAAAGGATGGGTCGAAGTATTTCGGACCCTATAGCTCTACAACTCATGTTAGAAACCTAATGGAGCTGATTGAAAGCATTTACACACTGCGAAGATGTAATCTTAACCTGGGGGCCGATAAAATAGCTGCAAAAAAATACAAAGTGTGCTTGAACTACCATATTAAAAAATGTAAGGCACCCTGTGTGGGTGCAATATCAAGCGATGAATATCAAGAACAAGTAGATGCAGTAGTAGAAATCCTAAAGGGCAATACAGGTTCCTTGATAAGGCAATATCAGAAGATTATGACTCAAGCTGCAGCTGAATTAGATTTTGAAAAAGCTCATAGCTATAAAGAAAATATAAATCTACTCGAGCATCACTACTCGCGCTCCTTAGTTTCTAATCCTAATTCGACGCCTGATTTTGACGTTTTTAATATCGTCTTTGATAATCTGGATGCCTTTGGAAATTTTATGAGGATTCGTTCAGGAGCAGTCGTTAGATCTATGAATCTACACTTTAGAGCAAGAATAGAAGAAACTCATGCTTCCCTACTCTCCTATTTTATGAGGGAGATCTACGAGAGAATAAGCGTTTACCAAAGTGAAGATGTTTACTCAAAAGTCGTAATTCTTCCATTCGCTCCGGATATGGAGTTTGAGGGAGTAAAAATACAAATTCCTCTAAGAGGAGATAAACTGTCTATCTTAGAGCTAAGTAAGAAAAATGCTTTTGCCCTAAAGCTTGAAAAATTAAAGCAAGAGGTCTTTGTCTCGCCTCAGGAGCACCAAACAAGAATTCTAGAGGCCGTAAAACGAGACCTTCAAATGGATGCTCTTCCTGTACACATCGAATGCTTTGACAACTCAAATACCCAAGGAACAAACCCAGTATCGGCATGTGTAGTTTTTAAAAATGCTCAGCCATCAAAAAAGGATTATAGACACTTTATCGTAAAAACGGTAGAAGGTCCAAATGACTATGCAACTATGCGTGAGGTTATAACAAGAAGATATACTCGTGTCCTAAATGAAGGAGGGGATCTGCCGGATCTTATAGTGGTGGATGGTGGAAAGGGGCAGGTTATGATCGCATACGAAGTGCTCTATAGTCTAGGTCTCTTGGATAAAATAAAACTAATAGGACTAGCAGAGAGATTAGAAACTATAATAATACCTGGAGAAAGCTACCCTCTAGTTTTAGATAAGAATACAAGTACATTAAAGCTTCTAATGCAGCTCAGAGATGAGGCGCATAGATTCGGAATAACACATCATAGGAAAAGAAGATCGAAGTCTGCTCTTACCTCTACTTTGGATGAGATAAAAGGAATAGGAGAGAAGACTCAAGAAAAATTATACTCTCACTTTAAAACCATTTCGGCCATGAGAAAGGCTAGCCACGAGGACTTAGCCAAGGTCGTAGGGCAGAGCAATGCTAAAAAGCTAGGAGAGTATTTTGCCGATAAGTTCAAGGAGTAGCTCTCCGTCAGATGCCCCACCGCGACTGTTATCCTTACTCTTGCGATCGCACTCCTTAATAAGAGATATAATCTTCATCGTTTTAAGCAAAGAGAAATTCCTAACAGCAGTAAGATAGGGAGTACTAAAACTATAGTATATCCCTGCATCTCTTGCGGCATCTTGAGGGGACTGTTTAGTCTGTGACATAATTGCTTGCATTTTTTCAAGCTGAGAAAAAAAGTAGAATAGAAACCCGATAGTCATCTGTATCGGATATTTCTTAGGCGACTCCCCAAAATAATAGGCGATTCTATAAGCCTTTGCTGCATCCCTAGCAGCAAGTGCAGAGGTTAATTCCGAGGTGTTAAACTCCTTACTCACCCCGATGTTCTGTTCTATGTCGTTAGCCGTAATGAGCTTTGAGTTTATATCTATAGACTTTATTAGCTTGTCTATTTCTAATACGATCTTTCTTAATTCAGTACCTGCAAATTCAGATAGCATAAGAGAAGCCTGCGGCTCAATATCCTTTCCAAGACTCTTAATATAGGATTCTATCCACTGGGGCATATCAGTATCCCGAACTCTCTCTGTTTCGAAAACTTCTCCATGCTTCTGGGAAACCTTAAAGAAGTTAGTTCTTTTGTCTGCCTTAGCTCCAATGAAGCATAATACTAACACAGTGCTAGGGTTGATATTTTCAATATAAGGAACGAGGTCGTCTAATTTTTTGAATAGTTGGGCCTCCTTTACAATGATTAGTTGTCTTTCAGCAAATACAGGGTAACGTTTTGCTGAAGAGGCTATCTGTGCAGGGGTCGTATCACTAGCATATAAAATGCTTTGATTGAAATCTCTTTCTTCAGGTTTTAGGGCCTTCTCTATTATCAAATCGCACAAGACATCGATATAATACGGCTCCTCACCCATAAAAATGTAGTAAGGTTTAAAGTTTCCCTCAGTGATATCCTTCTTGAGCTCGTTGAACCTTGCAACGGTGTTAATTTTTTGTGATTTTGCCATATTAAGAATAATAGATAGTTACAAAAATACTCATATTTCTTATATTTGTAGCAGATGAAGAAGCAAATTTTAGACCCTATAAGAAAAAAAGAATTAGTATTGACCCCAGAAGAGCTTGTTAGGCAGAATGTTATACAGTGGCTAAATAAGGAATGTAATGTGCCATTAGCTCTTATGGCTGTAGAACATCCTATGAGTTACAACGGAGTGAAGTATAGGGCGGATATAGTAGTCTTTGATAGAAGTGCTAATCCCTTAATGCTTGTTGAATGTAAAGCTCCATCGGTGAAGATTGATAATGAGGTGATTCAGCAGGGTCTTAGATATAATCGAGTATTGAAAGTTAAAATTATGATGTTTACAAACGGACAATATACATATATTTGCACCGTAAATAAGGAAACTCAGAAATATGAATTTATTACTGAGCCCCTTACTTATGAAAAAATGTTAGAAGAAAATGAATAAGAATTTAGATAAGAAAATATTCAAAATTATATCTCAGCAAGCAAAAGATCTAGGAGTCAATGCTTATGTTATAGGTGGATATGTGCGTGATTGCATATTAGGGCGAGATAGCAAGGATATAGATATAGTAGTAGAAGGAAGAGGGATAGAATTGGCAGAAAAGGTAGCAGAGGTAATAGATAAAAAGTTAACAGTATTTAGAAAGTTTGGGACAGCTATGCTTAGAGCTGAGGGGGGAATGGAAGTAGAGTTTGTAGGAGCTAGGAAGGAATCCTATAGGTCGGATTCAAGAAACCCTATAGTCGAGGATGGTACGCTTGAGGAAGATCAAAGGCGAAGAGATTTTACAATAAATGCTATGTCTTTTTCTCTTCAGTCGGATAATTATGGAGAACTAACAGATCCTTTTAATGGGCTTCAAGACCTACAAGACAGGTTGATAAGAACTCCTCTAGATCCTGACACGACATATATAGATGATCCTCTTAGGATGATAAGAGCTATTCGCTTTGCTACTCAGTTAGATTTTGAAATAGTGCCTGAATCCTTAGATTCTATCATTAGAAATAGTGAAAGATTTTCCATTCTATCTATGGAGCGTATTATGGATGAGATGCACAAGATAATATTGGCGCCTAAACCATCAATAGGTCTACTTCTATTAGATAAGACGGGATTATTAAAATATGTGCTTCCAGAGTTAATAAATCTTAAGGGTGTTGAAAATCAAGAAGGCCTAGCGCATAAGGATAATTTTTATCATAGTTTGCAGGTGTTAGATAACATAGCTCCTCATACAGATGATTTATGGCTAAGATGGGCTGCGCTCCTACATGATATAGGTAAGGCACAGACAAAAAAGTTTGAACAAGGAATAGGGTGGACCTTCCATTCTCATGAGTTCGTTGGGGGGAAGATGGTAAAGAAAATTTTTGATCGTCTAAGTTTACCTCTAGATTTTAGGATGGAATTTGTGAAGAAAATGGTTAGTTTACATCTTAGGCCTATATCTTTAGTTGAGGATGTCGTGACGGATTCAGCAGTGAGGCGCTTGCTATTCGATGCAGGTGATGACATCGATAGCTTAATGTTACTGTGTGAGGCAGACATCACTTCTAAGAATAATAATACGGTAGCTAAACACAAGAAAAACTTTCAGTTAGTGAGAGAAAAACTTGTGGAAGTAGAGGAAAAGGATGCGATTAGGAACTTTAAGGGGCCTATCACAGGGGAGATGATAATGGAAATATTTGGAGTCGCACCTTGTAAGGAAATAGGTATGCTTAAAGAGCAAATCAAAAATGCTATACTAGATGGAGTGATACCGAATGACTATGATAGCGCTTTAGCTTTACTCAAGGAACTAGCCCTGCCTATGGGTCTAGTGGAGCTTAGAGCTGATTAGATTCATAAACTCAGCCCTGGTACGCTCGTCTTTTAAGAAGGCTCCAGTGAATGCGGAAGTGGTGGTGACAGAGTTTTGTTTTTGAACGCCTCTTATCTGCATACACATATGAGATGCTTCTATTACGACAGCTACACCAAGAGGGTTTAAGGTCTCTTGAATACAGTCTCTGATTTGCACGGTAAGTCTTTCTTGAACTTGAAGTCTTCTGGCAAAGCATTCAACAACCCTAGCTACCTTGCTAAGACCTGTAATATAGCCATTTGGGATGTATGCAACATGAACTTTGCCATAAAAAGGAAGAAGGTGATGCTCGCAAAGGGAGTATAGCTCGATGTCTTTTACAAGAACCATCTGTTGGTATTCCTCTTTAAACATCGCAGAACGTAGTATTTCTGCACCGTCTATATGGTAGCCTTGAGTCAGAAACTGCATAGATTTCGCTACCCTAAGAGGGGTCTTTTCTAGTCCTTCTCTTGTAGGATCTTCTCCTAGAAGTGCGAGGGTCTCACGATAATGCTCTATTAGTTTTTCAGTTACCTGCTGATCAAATTCTTCAATTTTTTTGTATGCCATAGTAGAAATATTTGACGCAAAACTAAGTAAAATGTTGATAACTCACAATTTATTATTAAATTAGCTCCTGAATTTTAATCTATGAATGGAGAACTGGAGGAATGAAGAGGGTACTTTTTACGGCAGCTACAGATTTTGAATTACAAAGTGCGAAAGATGCTTATAATGAGCTTGTCAGTGCGAGTACGAGCAAAACTGAGAACTTGCAAGTAGACTTTCTTGTCACTGGAATAACCATAATCCCAACCTTACATAAATTAACTCTAGCCTTGAAAGAGCAGAGCTATGACTTGGCAGTAAACCTCGGTATTGCGGGAGCATATAAAGAGAAAAAATACCTAGGTCAGCTTTGTCGTATCCTTGAGGAGGAGTTTGATGATATTGAACCCAAGTTTAATATGGGGCCTATCAAGACTGTAGCTTTGGACGATGAGTTAGAGGATATTTTGAGTCGATATCCCCAGTTGGATAGCTTAACAGTTAGCTTAGCGCATAAGCCAGTGAGAGATGGGAAGGAAGTGGAAAATATGGAAGGAGCAGCATTTTTTTATGTTTGTAGGGAAATGTGTCAGCCCTACGTTGAGCTTAGGGCGATTTCAAATATGGTAGGAGATAAGGATAAGAGGAATTGGAAGATAGATGAATGTCTTGAGGTGTTAAGAAAAGCTAGTGAGGAACTAATTAAATTCTATGCAAGATGAGACTGACTCTAGCATATTCTCCATGTCCAAATGATACCTTCGCTTTTCATGCTATGGTGAATAATTTAGTGGATACAGAAGGTCTTGAGTTTGATTTGAAACTTGATGATGTTCAGGCGCTTAACGATGGTGCACTACGCGGTGATTATGATATCTGTAAGATGAGTTATCATGCATATTTTCACTTAAGGGATAAATATAGAATGCTGAACGTAGGGTCTGCCCTAGGTGATGGAAATGGACCACTACTTGTTCGTAAAACAGGAAGAGATATTAGTAACAAGGATAGCAAGAGTGTTGCCTTACCAGGTAAATGGACTACTGCAGCGTTATTGTACGAGATATTTTTTAAGAATTCTAGCGCGAGTGGGGATAGACACTATTGTCTTTTTTCTGATATTGCTGAACTTGTTCAGCGCGAACAAATGGACCAAGGAGTCTTGATTCACGAAGGGCGTTTTGTCTATCAGGAGCAGGGCTTGGATTTAGTGGCTGACCTCGGTTTGTTATGGCAGCAGCAAACAGGTTGTCTTTTACCACTAGGGGGAATAGCTGTAAAAAGCGATATGGATTTGGAATTAGCAAATAAGATTGAAAGGGTACTTCGTCGGAGTATTGTGATGGCTGTTGAAAATCCTTCTTTATCGAAGGAATACATAGGAAAAAACGCACAGGAACTCTCAGAACAGGTGCAGCAAGAACATATTAAACTCTTTGTGAATGAGCAAACTCTAGGAATAGATGCTAGAGGGCAAAAAGCAATAGAGGAATTATATAATTATTTTAAGGCAACTATTTAAAGTTAAAGTGATGGAAGAAATTATTAGAATGAAGGAGATTTATAAAATCTACCAAGTGGGCGAGCAAGAGGTGCGTGCCTTAGATGGAGTGGATCTAGTTATCCGAAAAAATGAATATGTGGCGATAATGGGGCCCTCAGGCTCAGGAAAGTCAACTTTGATGAATATCTTAGGCTGTTTGGATTCCCCAGACAAGGGAGAGTATAACCTTAACGGAACAGATGTTAGTAGAATGAGTGATTCAGCTTTGGCGGAAGTCAGAAATCTAGAAATAGGTTTTGTGTTTCAATCCTTCAACCTGCTACCTCGCTATTCGGCTCTGGATAATGTTGCACTGCCCCTAATTTATGCAGGAGCAAATAAGAAAACAAGAACTGAAAGGGCAGAGGAAGTATTAGGTCAGGTAGACTTGTTATCAAGAATGGAGCACAGACCTAATGAACTCTCAGGAGGTCAAAAACAGAGGGTTGCTATAGCAAGAGCTCTTGTGGCTAAACCTTCAATTATATTAGCTGACGAACCAACAGGTAACCTAGATTCAAAGACCTCAGTCGAGATTATGAAGCTATTTGATGAGATACATTCTAGCGGTAATACGATAGTCTTAGTTACTCACGAAGAGGATATTGCACAGTTTGCTCACCGTGTAATTAGACTAAGAGATGGCAAGATAGAATCAGACACTATAAATAAAAAAAGTAATGAAGATATATACTAAAACAGGAGACACAGGCAACACCTCTTTAGTAGGAGGAACAAGGGTATTAAAGTCTCATCCAAGAGTTGAGGCCTACGGCAATGTCGATGAACTTGTATCGCATTTTGCATTATTGCGCGTAAAAATTCCTGATACCCAGGAAACATTTCGACGCATCCAAACGAATCTAATGCTAGGTTCAGCACACCTAGCAGCTGACAAACAAATAGATCGATTAAAAAATTTCGAGGCAGGTGAGATCGAATTTCTAGAACAACAGATAGATTTAATGACTTCAGAACTACCAGCACAAAAAAGTTTTATCGTTCCAGCAGGCCCTGAGAGTGCGGCATGCTGCCATATCGCAAGAACCGTTTGTAGAAGAGCTGAAAGGGCAATAGTCGCTCTCGAGGATAGGAATGAAGAGGTCGAGAAGGTACTAAAATATGTAAACAGACTTTCCGATTATCTCTTTACATTAAGTCGATACCAGTGCCTTAAAGAAGGCCTAACGGAAGACCTCTGGTTATAAGCAGATCTTCCTTAGGTGGCTGGAAAATATTTTCATCTATATGCTTAGTTGAGTATTGTTTTCACGGTTTTACTGTTCATACATCTTGCAAAGGCGATATTCCTACATAGGTCACCAAAATTTTAAATCAAAACACCTCGTCCGTCGTCAAAAGATGCTCTCAGTGAAGGATATTGCCGACCGACCACCCCTTTTAGGTCTAAAACACCCCACCCGTCGTCAAAATACGCTCTCTATAAGTGATTTCTCCGACGGGTGAGATCAATTTATCGAAAAGAACGGAGACTCTACTCTATTGCGCTGATTTTAAGAATCAAGCTGAGGTTAAATGGAAAAGCCAGGCACAATGCCGAGCTTTAATCCAATCAAGAGCTTCTTAATTAATATTAGCCGTCCAACTTTCAGGTGTCACATCAATTTTGTTGAGGGGCATTGTTAGTACAGGTGCTGGAATTTGTAATGTGCACTTGGAATGGCTGGTAAGGGAGTAAATGAAAAAGGCAGAGAATGTCTCTCTGCCTTAGGAAGCTATTTCACTAGCTCCAATTTTCTATCGTACACCCTCCACAGCGTTAGCGTGTCAGTCGTCCTTTATCTACTTTGGTAAATCTTTAGAAGAGCCATATAAGAAATTCAGTATCATCTTAGATGGAACTAAAAACAGCATTTCGCATCAGAACTTTTTGGTGAGTGATGTTATGTACGTGTCAGAAACCTTTTAGGAGCCCCTCTCGGAATCTCAACGCTTTTCACCATAATTAAGCTACTCGGCAACATAGGGTAACCAACTTGGTACAAAGGTAATATTTTTTATTAAAACAAACAAACTTTTTTAATTATTTTTCACTTTTTATTTGCTCTAGTTTATCAAAAACTAAACCGCTGTTTTTCTGAAGCTTATTAAGCTCTTTTTTTATCCCAAGCCAGTGGAAGGTTTCTCCATTTAGCCATCGTCCACGCTGGTAATTTTTTACTATTTTTACTCCTGTCTGTAAAACCTCTTCTTCATTAATGAAAAGTGCTTTTTCGATAGTCTTATTCTTTTCAGAAGAATGTGATATCTTACACTCAATTAATGATGAGATAGGTCTAATAGGTAAATAGTATTTCGCTGGGTTATCAGCATGTTCAGGATTGTAGACGAACAGAGGAATCTTCGCACGGCGTAGAATGGTCTCTCTGTTCTCATTGTCTCCACGATAGTGCTGAGGAATGAACGGGATCCAGTTAAGTGCGACACTACTTTGAATAGTATATTTGAAATCGGCTAAATGAGAGCTAAGTGCTTTTGTTTCGCCCTCACTATCTTGAATGGAAACTGTTCCATTTAGAGATTTCCCAGTAATACGCTCGTAGTTTTGTTCGTTCTTCTCATTAATATAATCCATTAATCCTTGACTATACTCACATACTTCGAGACTTCCACCAGTTCCATCAGGGACTAATGTCTCTATACCCCACACCATATTTGCCATCTCATCGCGAACGAAATTAACCTCCTCAACAGGCTTACTTTCTATAGTACTCGCAAAACAAGGAGGAAGTAATAAGCCTCCCATTTCTTTGCCATTATTTGTTTCTGGGGCTATATTGAACATTCTCCAGCGTTGATCGTAGGTACTAGAGCCTTTATCTTCAATACCAGTTGTTTGCTTGGATGAATTGATGTTTCCTGCCGAATATTTTTGGCCAAAGGTATCCCATACTTCTAGTTCCTTCACTTGAACGTATTTACCAAGCTGAGTCTTTAGAGGAATAAGCATCCAATCATTACTATACATTGAAGCGTATTGCATTAAAAGTACATTACCCTGAGTCTGATTTTCGTCAGTAGACTGACCCATATAAACTTTATAGTCCTCAAATTCCCATAAACGTTTTGTTGGAGCTCCTGGGTAGGTAGCTAAAGTAGGAAGGGAATGGATAGTTTCTTCTGTTCCATCTGTGCTATCTATAGCACTTTCATTATCGAAACTATACCACGATAGACGCCCTCCTCTATAGTCCTTAGCATTTAGCTTGCCGTACCTTGATTCAAGAGAAGCATCATAGCTTAATTTCTTTATATCCCAGCTAGAACTATCTTCAGAGTTAGGGAGATATCGATGCTCAAACCACTTTATAAATGTAGCATCTACTCCTGATGCGGATGATTTAGCCTTGCCCTCATTTTTTAGTTTTAGAAGGTCCAGATACAATTTATAGCCATCAAAAGCTCTATCTTTAAATGCGTTTAAGAATTTTGTTAGCTGCACGTTAAGTTCTCTAGCCTTCAGACGTAGGTCATTATCGTCAACCCCACATTTGTTGAAACTACTAGAATCCTTACTAGAATTACTAGAGTTCTCTTCAGAGAGAGGATACTCAGTCATTAAGCTAGTTAAGTCTACTTCTTCCCCGTGCATTTTTTTTAATAGCTTAATATAGTACCTAGCTGCCTCTACGCGAATTAATGGAGAGATCTCAATATTTGTACGTTCCACATAGTACTCTAGTGGCTTATCCTTTATGACAGTGTTTCCTGTTTTACCTACTGATAAGCTGGATTGCTTGATCTTACATCGTACTGCCATAGCTGTACCTGCATTATTCCCCCTAAATTCACCAAGCTGCCACTGCCTTGCAAGCATCCATAAAGGGTCGTGAACTTGCATACTCATAGATTGTGTCATATTGTTACTACGAGTACGAGAACGAAGAATAGTGCCTTGTTCAAGAGTGCTATTCTTATCGACTAAAATGGGATAGCTAGGAAACCAGCGTTTAAGGTTCGTTATAATATTTCTATTGCGTGCCATATTTTTATTTTTTACTAGAGTTAATTAATGGAGGGTTTAGAATAGGGAATAAGCTACTACCCCAAGGGTCGTGACGTAAGTTGTCTGGCTCTACGGCGCGACTCTTAATAAGGTGGAGAGTACATAAGATACTTCGAGTCAGTCTCCTGGTTGTCCATACAGCTCTCTTTTTATGAGTCATAGACATCGCTAGTAATATGGCTTGAGGTGGCTCAGCATCTGGTTGGTCAAAGTTAAAGGCTAGTCCACAGGTCTGGTCTTTAAGGGGAATTTTTTCTGTCCAAAAATCAAGAACAAGGGCTCTGACTTTCTTGGATGGATTTTGAAGAACCTGAGCATTTGTAGCTAGGTAGACATTAGCATCGTGGATCTTACTCTCATCTCTAGCTTCTAGTCCTAACCAGTCAGGACTGTCGCCTTCTTTGCTAATTCGTGGAAGCTGCATTGCACTCAAGGCCTGCGGCTTATTCTCATTCCAGTCTCCAAAAAGTCTTTGTCGGAAGAATGCCTGCATAGCAGGACGAAGATCGGCCATCTCACTAACAAAGTTCTCTAACTTCTCATTATATTCCTCCTTAATGTTTGCGAATATATTACTTCTACTCTGTTCAATTAATTCAGATATCTGTTCGTCTAGTATAGGTACCTGTGTGTCTGACTCAGGTTCTGGTTTATATAGTGAAAGAAGGGGAACTACTTTTAAGTTTGCTATGGTTAACTTCCCCATAGCTTTTATGTAGTTTGTATGTGTTAGCGAAGAGCCAGAACGTAATTCTGTTTCTAATGCTTCTAGATTCTCCTGAGAAAATTCTGGTAACACAAGGTTGAGTTCTGCAAATGCTGCGATAATACTTTCTTGAAGAAGGGATATAAGTGTGTTTGCAGCACTGATGACACTCTCGTTCTCTATTAATTCTGGAACTAGAGTGTGACCAAGGGCGAAACATTCCCAGAGGACTTCTTTTATACTTTCTTCTATAGAGATATCTGTATTTTCATATTTTGAAAGATTCTCTAGCTTAAAGTAAATAAGTTTTACGCTCTCATATAAATTTAGGAAACGATCTTTTAGTTCCTCAGAATCGTAGATGTTATCGACTGCTTTCTTTGCAGAGTGATACATTAGGTCGTCATTTCTTAGAGCGTAGGATCTACTTAAAAGCTCCCTAGTCGCCTCTAGGACCCATTCTAATCGCTTGTAATCTTCACTTAGTCCTAAAATTTGTTTCTTTTCAGATAGATAATCTAGATACTTAATAAAGTAACCGTTATTCTCAGAGAGGTATACCAAATCTGCCGGTTCTAAACCTGCCTCATAAAGGGACTTACCTTCATTCCCTATGATTTGGCGCATCCATTCGTTTAGAGATGGATCTGCTGCTGAAAGATGTGTGGGTTCAAATAGATATGTATTTGGATCTACATCTTCAATAAAAGCGATCACTTTGTTCTCTAGTCTAGCACTCGCTTGAGGGATCTCGGTAACACTAGGCATCGGAAGTGCTGTGTTGTTTTGTAGGGCATTCATAACTGCACTAGCTGCTTCAGTATTTCCTTGGCAAAGTAAATAAATACCATCACTAAGAACAACATCCATAACAGCGTCATAGCTGTCATAGACCTGTTGTATTATTTTAATAAGGCGCTTACATTTTCTAACACCATTTTCTCCTTGTTCGAAGGTAATAAGATTTTCGCCACACCAAGCCATAAAGGAGTCGATTCTAGAATCTAAAAAATACTCCTCGATGTTAAGTTTCTTCTTATCTGTTCCCATCCATTCGAGAATGCTGTGTAGGAGTAAAGCTCCATTTATTACTATAGGAGAGGTGGATAAATCTTTAGGAGAATTTTCATCTTTATTTATAGACGCATTAAGAGGGAAGGCTTGTCTAAGTGGATATATGAAGCTATCCATCTCTATACTAGGTTTCTCCTTATAGGCGTCGTGGAGTAGTCGTTCAGCATCAGCACCTAGTATGGCTCCGATAGGTAGACCATTCCTTATACCTTCAACTATGCGTTTAGCTTTACGAACTCTTTGAGAAGAAAGGTTAATATTTAGAGAAAGACTGTCTGTGCTATTATCAGATGACTGAATACGATTTTTATATCCTCCCCTTAGTATCGCAGCTGTAGTAGCTTGATTGATAGATGGCGCTAGTATGTACTCTTCTAGGCCACTTCTAGTCGCATAATTCTCTTTAAGATCAAATATCCAGCCATAGCAACCAATTACCAATCCGTAGTTGTTTTTCAGAGGGTTAATTTCATGGTGATATGCGATTAATCCTTGTATCCAAGCATCAAGACGGTAGTTAAATAGATCAAAGAATTCGACGATTAGATTACGAGCCTGATCGTCGCTTATATCTTGCCCACTTTCATTTTTAATATAAGTCTTAAGGTTCTGAATATGTGAAAAGAGAGGATTTGAATCATCAGCGAGGGACGTAGTATACTCTTCGTCATTTAGTGGGATGTAGTTTAGGTATTGAGAGACTATTTCAAGATAAATAGGGTTTATGTCTCTTATTTTGCGTAGGTCATCCAGCGGGTTTACACCTAAATTAAGACCTCTGAAAAGAGCGGGTAGGAAAAAGTCGTCAACTTTGACGGACTGTTGGGTTAAGAAGCTCGAAGAGTTAGGAGTTTTTCCCATTAAGTGAAGAAACTTAGAGGAATCTTCTTGAGGCTCTACTACATTGTTTTGTTCTGCGATTAGGTTCCAGTTATCTGCAAGGTAGGTAAGAACATCTCTAACTAAGCTCATCGGAGAATTAAAAAACTTTAAGTTACGTAAATCACTAGATAGAAGGAGGCCGTAAGGCTGTGTCCCTATTCGTATGCTAGAGTATGGACTGCGAGCAAGTACATACCTCCAGAAATATTCATAGACGGTAGAGTTATATTTTATAAACCCTAGCAAATTATCATTAGTAGCAAAGGCATCTAGAAGATATTTATTTGCAAGCCTAGCGTATTGTATCTCATATTTGTCAGCATTAGTAGTTTCTAGTATCGGTTGGTTTTTAACTTTTCCAAGTAGAGCGTTAAGGATAGAGGCATCGCTGTGTTCGCTATTATTCACCTCCCAGGCGTAGGACGGCGGATTAACTTTAGAGGTTTTATGTTTTTTTAGAGATGAGGTGATCATCTTGAAATAAACTTCTTTTTGCCTAGTTGTAGAGGAGTCAAATGACGTTTCATCCTTGTTGCTTAAGATGTTTGTCGCTGTTCCTTGCTTGATAAGATCCATTCCGTTAGCACTAAATAAGTGACATTCAAGGAGCTGTTGAAGCATTTCAAAACCCTCTTTATTCTGGATATTTATATCTTCCTTCGCTCCTAATACGTAAATAGAGTTGAACTCATAGTTACGCATAGTTTTCTTTTTGCCAAACTTAAAAGAAGATAGCGGAATAGTAATAGCCATTCCTATCTTTTCAGCCTCATCGTAATCTGTCATCCATTTAATCTGATTCTTAAAACGGATATGCCCATTAGAGGTGTCTATCGTATTCTGGAAAACATCTTCCCCCTCCTGGTTAAAGTCTAATCCAACATTTAGAATGTCAGGAAGACGATTTCCTATTCGAGAAATTACTTCTTCTCTTTTGCTGTTAATCTTTACTGCTGCCTGGATGGTGAAACGGCTAGGCATCCATTTTGATATCGGAATACTAAATCTTTGGTCTTTTTCTATAGCTGCTTTCTCTGGAAAGCGTACATAGTTACGAACTATCCAAGCTGCCCTATATGGAGGGTATAAGAGGCATAGCTTATCCCAAGCGCTTTGTTTTGGGTCCTTTATTCGTCTTTGGTTTTTAATCGTTCTGCCAGTAGAAAAATATTCATCGAGGAAGGTTTTAACATCTGAGATTTCTTTTTTGCTAAGGGCATTATGAAGCTGGGTTACTGCTAGTTCGTCAGGATAAATACGAACACAGAGGCATTTTTCAGAATGAGTATAAGTCATTTTGCGCCTTCTAATATAGCGATCATTCTTACGAAGATACCCAGTAGAGATAGTTATCTGATTTTCTTTTGATGCCTTATTGTTGTAATGACTAAGTAAAGAGATTAGCCAATCCTGCTCCTGCTGATAATTAAATAGTGTGCGCTTTGCTAGATTTCGTAGTCGAACAGAGTCCTGACTATTAAAACAACAATCATTAATCTCTTGTTTAATAAGGACTCTAGCTAGTTGAGTGTAGCGATAGTGTAAGCCCTTGCTAGCGATACGGGGACACTTAGCTCTAAGTTTTTTTTCTAAGTCTATTAAAGAGAATGCTTTAATTTTGTCGCAGAGAGGAAAAAATGTTTTACAACACTCTCGGTAGGAATAATAAAAATTCCTATTACGGGTAGACATTTCTTTTTCTCTTTCTTTTGAGGAAGGAATGATTAGAGATGAATGCTTCACGAATGAAATCTCTTTTGTTTCCTTATCTCGAAAGACCTCTAAACGATCTTTAAGTGCTTTCATAATAGAGATGAGGGACTTTCGCTGCTGATTATCAAGAGATGGAATCTTAGAGAGTTCTTTCTCAAATGTATTGTAAAAAGCCAAAATCTTCTTTAAACATTTATTCCTAGATTTATAGAAAACAGATAAGGAGTAGGGGCTATCTTCATATTTATTCGAATATATACATAATTTTTCTTCTCTTTGCTTCCCAGAAAACATTTCTTTGTAAACAAATTCCTCTTGGCCAAAAATATTATCTTTGACAATAATATTATTCATTAGACTAATCACTCTATTTGCTTTTCTTAGGAAATTTGTAGCACGGTTATCTTTCGACGCACTAGTACACGCAAGCGAGTTTATATTTTGAATAACTTGATTAAGTCTGTTCTGAATAGCTTGACTAAGTTCAGGATCATGAGATTCAAACTTTGATTTCTTAAGATGATTTAGTAGGTCGAGAATATAGGATCTATCTTCCTTGTAGATTATCTTGATATCCTCAGAGGCTAGGATTAGCTTCTCAAGTCTATCAGTTATAATATCCTTTTCTTCGGATTTAAGTGCAAGTACTAAATTCCAGATTTTATCTAAAACCCAGAGAACCTTATGCTCGTCGCAGTACTTTTTTACGGGGCGATTAATAAATTTAGTTTCTAAACGAAGAGGAAACATCGCCATAGTCGTTCCCGCGTCGTAGGCACTCAACTTGTTTGAAGAATGAATGCGTAAAATATCTTGATTACTGTACATTTTTTTAGTCTTAAGTTTGTGTATACCCAATAAGTTAATTAGTGATATTCGGAATATCCTCGAGTTTATATCCGTGGATACATAGATCTGTTTTACGTAGCTCAGCGTATGCCGCAGCAGATACTGGTGGTGAGCTCTTATGTTTAGGATCTAAATAGAAACGCATACCGCTTCTTTCTTCCTCGAAGGTTAGACAGCTGTTCTTATTTTTGCTTATAAATTTTGTAACTTCCGCCTCAGGGAAGCCCACAAGAAAGATATCATCTGTAAGCCAAACTGTCATCTCTGGCTCAAGGATATTATTCAGGTTAAACTTACTTCCATTGTAAGAAGAAATGAATACATTAGTCTGTGGATAGGCGTGCATTAGTTCTGAGCGAATAGCAAAGGTAAGCAACTGCGATTTACCGCTTTTATGGTTCTCTCCTAATTTATTTTTCCTATGGTTCTCGCCTAACTTATTTTTCCAGTTATGAACTTCTTCTATATCAAAGTAGTTATCATCAAATGATTTAGGAAGGTTGAAAGTATCCCAGAACTTCCTAAAATACGAGCCTCTCTCGTCAGTCGGATATTCTCTCCAAAGTAATTCTTTTCCCATCTCTGTATTCATACCGCATAAGAAGGCCTCTTCGAATTTAGGATTAGAAATAAAGCAGGAAATAGTGTTTTGCTTAATAGAGTTAACAGAAGGAAGTACGAAACGTTCTGATAGTTTGCGTAAGTAGAAAACTGTCGGATCAGGGAATTCAGGATACGCCATAATAGGGTGCTTGCTATAGGCTGTCTCCCATAGTCGTGTCATTATATCATCGAGATCTCTTCCAGGGAAGAATTCCTGATATATTTTAAGGATTCTGTCGTCTGCTATTTTATCTGCAAAGTTAATATTATCAGTATCGCTGTCTGACGTCTGCGTAACCTCCTGAGAAGGAGGAATAATAGGGTTGAGTGCAAGTTTTTCTAATCCGATTTTGAAATCTTCTATGTAATTGCTCTTACTTTTAGAACCGCCTATAAAATGCACATTTTTGATATTCTCGGTTTTAGATACTGAATATTCACGACTTTGAATCTCCCTTAGATACCACCAACGATATTTTAATTTTATAGTGGACGTAGATAGACTTTGGAGGTAATCTAAATCACCACCATTAAAGATGTAAAATATTTCCTCAGATTCCCCATTTTTATATTTAATGCCACTAACAGAATTATTTTCACTGTAAAGCTTATTGTACTCTATGCTAGGAAGTATTATTCCTGCTTCCTCCTTGTCTCCTACCCTAAGGTAACAAACCTTGTTGTTAGCATAGGCAGGTATGACATTATTCATATTCTGATTAGGCTTAAAAATATCTTTATTCTGAGAATTTTCATAAGATTTAAAATTTGCCATATCAAAACTAAAGGTAGCTACTCTGTCAGGATATTCAGATATGTCGTGGTAGCTTTTCTCGCCGTTATTTAATTCTTCTACGATGATATCGGCTTTAAAGAAACTACTAACGATCCGAGATCTAGGAACTATCATCTCGGCCACCTTTAGACTTTTAGAGTTCTCATCTAGAAAATCTCGCCAAGTGCTAAAGTCAAATAGTTTTTTTAACTCATCAGTGTAAACCCCTTGCGTAAGAGATGAATCTTTAATTTGATAACCACTATAAATACTTTCATTCTTTTCGCCATTCTCAAGCGCCTTAAAGAGCGTAGATGTTTGCTTTGAACGAGCTGCTATCTTCATCGCGGCATCAGATTTTAGCCCAAAAAGATTAGCATCCAAGCCCTTATAGAAGTGAGGCGATACGCGCTTCTCAGAAATGGTGTTTAATTGGTTTATAGCGAAGAATTCTTTGATTATTTGGTTTTGCTGTTTAACACTCTCGATTTGTACCCAGGCGCGGTGAACAAAACTCTCTTGATTCTCCTGAACAGCGCTAGCCCCCATACCTGCTGCTATTCTGTTCTCAAAATCTATATTTAAATCATGAATAATATTGTCTTGTCCGACTTTCTTATTAAGTTTATCCTTTGTAGATAATAGGTGACGTGCACCGTATACAGGAGGAACTATCCATGGGTCTTCATCGTACATTAGACTATCATTTCCAGTGATGTCACTGTGGTTTTTTGTGAATACTGGGCTTAGTTTAAGTAACTCTTTTAGACTTGCTTGCTGATCCTTTAGAAGAGTTTTAGTAGCAGAGTCTGGAGTCTCCTCAAGGCTATTTCCTCTCTTTTTGAGTGCTACGCCAATAGGGATAATTCCATAGTTTTCACCTTTCTTGTTTTTTAGAAAATCTACTAATGATGTATTCGGTTTACGAGAAGTAGTGACGTTAATATCTTTAAGCGGTTCTATTATTACATTCTTAGTAGATTTAGGAATATTTAACCCTCTTAGTTTGGAGTTAGTTCGTCTATTATCATTAATAGGATGTTTCGTCTCAAGCAGCGGTAATCTCGGATTTTTAGGTCGCTCTACTTCTATATCATTTAGTAACGCAACAGGCGCCTCAATATGACTTATTCCAGTATCAGAGATATCAATCTTTAACGTGTCATTGAGTTTGAAATAATCATTGTCATCTATAGATTCAATTCTCCTTGCTAGAGTGCGGAAACTTGCATCTCCTGTTTTAAACTTCCATTGGTGGTAAATCGGGAAAGTTACCTCACTTGGGTTATTATAATTCCACGCACTTTCTTGAATGCTACTTTTTCTTTCATCTTTCTCCCTTAGTCCTTGTTTAAAAGTAGGGATCAGAAATGCTGTATACTCTGTTTCTATTTCAAGCTTACGGCTGCACAAAGTGCGAGAGAACTCACCAAGAACCTTCTCGCTCTCTCTTTCTTGCTGAACGTGAGAAAGTAAGGGTAGATCCTTGATGTCAGGAAGTAGCGTCTTTATCATCTCGGCTTTAATATTCAATAAATACTTGCCTGATGGCTGAAGAAGAAGTTCGTATTCTCCTTCCTTGCATACAATTAGTGAAATCCAAGGGCGAATTTTTTCTCCATTTTCTTTAAGTGGAGTATATCTCCAAGGGAAGTCGGCATCATGAAATTCGATATAAGGCATAAATTCATAACTCATCGCCGCTCCACCCTGAGGGGGAACCACCTGGCGAATAGCACTACTCTGAATGGATTCGACCTCACTAGGTCCTATGAGTTTAAATTTTTGTGAATGAGAAAAATCGCTAGAAAGGGAGTCGGTAGCTTCTTCTTCCGAATCCTTAGGAAGCTCTACTATCTCGCCCTTCCATTTAATGTCTGCTGAGATGCTTGCATATTGCCCTCCTCCAGCTTCTCCTGAAAGATTGTCAACTTCAACGATATATTGACTCAGACCTTGGCGAATAAATGGTAATATATAAGTTTTAGACATAATTTGTTAGTTTTTAGAATTGTTGTTATTATCTAGCTTATTAATCTCATCTATCTTATATTGCTTATTAAGATTGTCTAGTTGATTAATATATCTCTGGAACGAGGCATTATCTCTACGAGTAAATGCCCTAGACTTGCTAGATGAACTAGATTGTTTATTAGGTGATTTTGGTTCTTCAAAACCAAAAGAGTGCTCAACTTCAAATATTAGCTCCCTTCCTTCTTTCGGAGAACTCTTAGGAGGAGTAAACGTAAATCCACTATTATATTTAACGTATGATTTTGACTTAATTTTATCTTCTATGCTAAGTAGTTTATATAATGACGGTGCAAAATCATTATGCTCCATAGTCAGACTTTCTCCTATATGAATACTGCTATTATTACTTCTGAAGGTAAGTCCCTCTAATTTAATAGAGCAGTAATCCACTATTCGTGCATTGTTACAGATATCCATTTTTTCAAATGAAGTAAGGGTTAAGTCGCCTGTTGAATCTTTAGTAACAAAAGGTAAGGAACTTTGATTGAAGGAAATAGAAGAGAAAGGTTGAACGATAATAGTGTCTGTCTCAGAAGTCGAAGCTCCCTGATCTTCTCTAAGTTGAACACCGTTTGTAGTCAAGGCCTCTTTCACAGACCAATTTTTTACATTTTTGATCTCTTTATCAAGTAGCTCAAGAACGCTTATCTCTGTAGATGGAAGTTCTGGAGTGCTGTCCCCCCACTCAATGTCAAATCCAATAGAGATAGGTATGAATATGAAATTGAAGCTTGCGCTACCTGCAGCGCGCCAAGGGGCCGGACCGCTAAGTTCAAGGGCAAGATGTATAGCTAGTAACTCCCAACCTCCGCAGGTTACAGCTACACCTGCGCGTATGTCAAACATAAATAGGAAAGGATCAAACTGGAACAGAGTGTCAAATCCGGCATATCCGTGAATCCCGAAGCTTTCCCAGCCAATATTTAAGGTAAGATCTGCTCCTATCTGGAATGAGTTTGAAGTAACAGCTAAATATGTTTCGAGTTTGATCTTAACTATCCCGTAGTCTAAACCCATAGATAATCTCTTCATATCTGAGACCATCATCCCCTCTTCTGGCTTGTATGCAGGGTGGAAGCCACCAATTGAAAGTAAGAATCCTTTACTTGCACCTCCCCAGAATAGACGGAAGGCCATATCTCCTTCAAGACTGATTCCTACTATTCTAGAATCTACAATGGATGCATCGAACCAAAGTCCCTCCTCAAAGTTAAGTCCTCCGGCGAAGTATACATTAATAGAAATAATATCGTCTAGGCTATCTCCAGCAGATACTTTAAGAGCTCCTACTATTATTATCTCTACTGGGTTAGGTAGTTGAAGTATTAGACCAAAATCACAGGTTAATATAGGTTCAAAGCTAATTCTACCTAAAACTCCAAAATAGAATTGTTTTTGTCTTACAGGGAAGAGTCCTTCAGTTGTAGAACGGATTACAGATAGATTCTTTTGAAGATCCTTAACAAAGAAAGCGGTAGCAAGTGTCCCTTGTCGAACTGCTTTTATTAAGTTTTCTCTGTCTATACCTCGGTTTAACCCTAAGCAGCCACCTATTGCTGTCAGCGAGAATCCCATGCCAAGAGGAATCCCCGGAGAGAAGGATGTGGATAGCATCGCTATCAAACTGAAGATTTGCCCCTCCTTAGCCCCGGTATTGCATATGAAATATGCTGAAACTCCAAATTTGTCAATAACGCTAAGTTCAAAGAAGCCAGAGAATTCTCCTTTTTCTGTGTCGATTGAAATAAGTCCTCCTCCAGTTACTCCTGGGGCCTCTACACTAATACCAATAGAGGTAGGGAAGTTAAAGTCCGCATCAAAATTTGGACTGGCGAAGGTGTAGTCAGGATTTAGGATTCTAGTATTAAATCCTACACCTAGATTTTCAAAGGCTAGCTGAACGGCTTCAAAGTTTATTTGGAATGTAGTATTAAGATTTAGAATAAGTGAACCAAAGTCATTTTCTTTAGATCCAAGTTCTACATTTGCCGAGTTAAATGTTAGGTTGCCTATTTTTAGGTTATTTAGATCGAAATCAAGTTGAACCTTGCAGCCTCCTCCTATCATTAAGCCATCTTTTAGGTCATATCCAAGGTGGGTGCTCAAAAGAACTGCTAAGTCGTCTTTTAAAATCTGCTTAAATAGAGGATTTTCTCTAAGTTTGACTATAAATTCTAAGTCGTTAAGTGCTCCTAGGTATCCTAGCTGGAAGCCTTCAGTATTCTCCTTTTTTATTAGATCTTTAACCTCTTCAGGAAGAGTGTCAAGTCCAGGGTTATATCCAAGATAGAATATTTGTGGATAGTCCTTAATGTTAATATCTATATATTTAGTGGAGAGGATATTACTTTGCTCAGCAGTAGAAGTTCTATTGAAGTAGGCATATAATAGCGCACTAATATTCTCAGGCTTAAATAAACCGTGGAAGTAACCTCCATTCTCAAGTTTTTTAGTGAGACAGAATCCTAGTGTTTGTCCTTCGCCAGGGCTTTCTGTATTAGTTTTTCCGAGATCGCAGGAAGCACCTAATTTGAGAACATGCTTGTCTCCTATTTCAAACGGATGCGCTATGGAGCTGTTTAGTGTTAAGTAGAAGTAAACACCAGGAGTTGTGATATTATTCTGCTCATCAATCTTCTCGACAATATAATCTTCTATATCAATAGTAAGTCCTAGTTTTACGGAGGCATCAAGTTTCGACTCACTAGAGCTGCCTTTTAGAAGTTTGCTCAAGTCGAAGAGTGTAATATTTACGAATAGATTATTTAAGTCACTCTCGTACTCTAGATCTTTGCAGTAATTAGTGATCTCATCAGGTAGAGGAGGAATTATATCACTAATAGTGTCTTTGAAATCTGAAGGGATTCTCCTGTAAATAGAAACTGCGAGATTCATCGTGTCTGTGAAACTCATTTCAGATGTAAGGTAGGTTCCTATTGATTTAAGAGTGTCAACTGTGAAGTCTATTTCTTCTTTGTATTCTTCCTTAGCTGCATTAATAGCCCCCTTAATGAAATCATTATTTTTAGCTATCTCATCAAGGATCTTAGTTATCGCGATGCGAATTACTCGACGGGCAACCGTGATAAGGATCTGCTTGATGTTATTTATGATAGGGTCGACCAGTTTACTCTTTAATTTCTTCCATACTGTTGAGGCAAATTCCTCAATAAGTGTTGTCAAAGCCTCATCAGAGGCAGATGATATAAGCGCCCATCTTTCCTCAAATTTTCCTTTAATATCACTGCCTGCTTCCGTTAATTCAGCCTCTAATTCTTTGAGATTATCTTTGACACGACCAAAAATTTGGTCTTTTATCAGAGTCTTGAAGCTAGTGTAATATAATTCAGGGTTAGGTAAAATTACGTCATTTAGCGCAGTCTTAAATATATTAACATAACTATTTATGTCGAGGCTATCAACTAAGGACTGCTTAGTGGAGTTAAAGTTAGTGATGAGTTGTTTTGCTCCATCAGCAGAAATTAAGCTAGTGATACTATTCATATCATTTTCTGCCTCTTCTTTTAGCTGGCTTAAAACGCTATCTAATCTTTCTTTCCAAATGCTAGGACTTACAACGGCCTGAATACTAGTACTTACTTCCTTTGTCCAAGAAAGAACATCCTGCTTGCTATCAGAAGCTATCGTTTTGAAACGATCCTCAATACTCTTCTTAAGTTTAGCCGCTGTTTCAGCTTCGAAGTCTAATTCCAAATCTATACCTGCGAAACTTAAAAGTGCAGGCTTAATAACATCATTGTGTAGATCGAAGCCTTTAAGAGAAGGAAGATTTACACCTACTTCTTTGATTATGCTAGAGATCTCCTCTCCGACATCTTCTAGGCCCTCTAAAGACTTCTCTTTAATGTCTTCTAGTGTTGCCTTAGCTCCATCTACAATATTTTCAAGTGCACCCTCAGCTTCATCAGCAAGTGCGCTAATCTCCTGAGTGAAAAGTCTACTTACCTCCGCTATTTGACTACCTATAGCGTTAATAATCACTTTAAGGTTCTCGATAATATCTTCAAACTCACCCTTAATATCCTTAGCGACGTCTTTAAGAATAGCTATGATTTGCTGGATCTTCTCTATCAGAGGTAGTAAGAATTCTTTTACCTCGTCCTTGGCCTCCTTAACAAGAAGCATAAACTTATCCTTAAGCTTTTTAAGAAGACCCTCTAGCAAGGAGATAAGAGTGGAGAAGTCAGGAATATCAGGATTTATTAAATGTAATAGATCCGTGAATCTCTGAATCAAATCTTTGGCGTCTTCAAAACTGTCTATAGGATATAGCTCGCGAAAGTGCTTAATAGGCTGAGTGAATAGACTCTTGGTTTTACTCCAATCAAGAATTACGATTTCGACAGGATAAGAGAAATTCTCTATTTTATCTAGGATGCCATCCACGCTGTTATTTAGGGTAGTTGCTGCTTGCGCAATATCGGCCATTACGGTTTCTCCAGCACTAGTAAGTGCGTCAAGTGCGTCTTTAGCTGGGCTTGACACTTTTTCCTGAATAAGGTTCAAGGTGGCAAGCTGAAGGGCACTCGTAGACACGCTAGAGCGGCTGATGTTCATAGGGGCTGCAAGTTTGGAGAATTGAGAATCCACCTTTTCGCCAACGTTCTTGACCTTGTTTTCTACTGTTTCTTTGGCGGTTTTAAGAGAATTTACAAAGCCTTCAGGTACCTTTAATTCATACTTCTTATGACTAATAATTCCTACAAAGTCAAGAATACTATATGTAATACTGAAGGCATGCGCGATCTTTGCAATTATATTACTAGCCTCTGGGCTTTTAATAAGCTCTAGAAGCTCATTTCTTTTATCTGCAGACTCTTCACATAAGCGGTCTCTAATCTCAGATATCTCCTGTTTGATTTCCTTAGTGACTGTCTCTTGAAAGGCATCGATCTCTAACGAAATCTTCTCATAGGTGCCTTTGACTTCGTCCTTAATGTCGCCGATCGTATCTCCAACAGTCTCAATAATTCCTTCCACATCATCTATAATCTCTTGAGCTGTTATCTCTATAAGCCTTATCTCGTCCGCAAATACTGTACGAGCGTTCTTTAAAAGAGTCATAAGTACATAGTTTACTATGCGTCGAATGAGTGCTTCATAGTCGAAACCTTCGATAGCATCTTTAAGCTCTGTCTTTATTTCCTCTACGCTTGTGTCGGAGAAGTTTTTAACGATCGTGATTATCTCTTTAACAACAGGAGTAAATTTGCTGATTAGGCTATTGACAGAGTCAACATCTTTGATCTCAGCAAGGGTGTTGCCTATACTTTCTATAGTTTTAACAGCCTCCCCAAGGTTGTTTGCTAGCTTCTCTAAATTGTCCGAATTGCTGAAATCTATGCCGATTTTTGTAAATATTCTTTCTACGATTTCGGAAATGTCCTCAAAAGAAGCGCCCTCAGGTATTTCTGAGGAAAAATCTATGCTTATTACTTCGTTTTTAAAGTCCGCTAGGATAGTGTCTTTAGTTTTAGAAAGTAGTAAAGCAATCTTTTTAGTAATATTAATAAAAGCATCTTCCATAGTGATAAATTTTATAAGTAATTAAAAATTATCAACTCCGAATATGTAGCTACGCCACTCTACAGGGTGCTGTAAAGTGGAAAGTGAATGAAGTTTATGCGACTAATGTCGAAGTTTTTAAATATTAAGTTGTCGCAATATAAGATTTTTTTTAAAAGTAAACAAATTTGAGGTGTGCTCTTTTGAGATTTTTTATAAAAAAGTTAGTGCTAATGAATGAATTATAAATTTAATTAGGATATTTTGGCTGTAGTTTAAAAGAAATCTTTATATTTGCACCCTATTTTTAAGAAAAGACTGAATTTAAATTATTTTAATATGTATTGGACGTTAGAATTAGCATCAAAATTAGAGGATGCACCTTGGCCAGCAACTAAAGAGGAACTTATCGATTACGCTTCTAGATCAGGAGCTCCATTGGAAGTGATAGAGAATCTTGAGAATCTTGAGGAAGACGGAGAAGTGTATGACAGTATCGAGGATATCTGGCCAGATTACCCAAGTAAAGAGGATTTCTTCTTTAATGAAGAAGAATATTAGCAAAAAAGTCTGTCATAATGGCAGGCTTTTTCTTTTTAATTAATGTGGTAGAATTTTTGAAGTGTTAAGTGTACACTAGGTGTTCTAGTGGAATAAATTTAATAAAAATGAAAAAAGGAACAATTGTTTTAATCAGTGTTTTAGCTGTAGTAGCCATCATCATTATGTGGGCTGTCAGAATTTCTAATGGTTTAGTTGTAAAGGATGAGGCCGTATCTAGTGCTTGGGCTCAGGTGGAGAATGTATATCAAAGAAGAGCAGACCTAATTCCTAATCTAGTAGAGACAGTGAAGGGTTATGCTTCTCACGAGTCTGAGACCTTAGAAGGTGTAATGGAGGCAAGGGCAAAGGCTACACAGGTGACTATAGATCCTACGGGTTTAACTGAGGAATCGTTGGCTTCGTATCAACAGGCACAAGGAGAATTATCTCAAGCTTTAGGTCGTTTAATGATGGTAACCGAGAATTATCCTAATCTTAAGGCGAACCAAAATTTTATGGATCTACAGGCGCAGTTAGAAGGAACTGAAAATAGAATAACAGTAGAGAGAATGAAGTTTAATGATGCGACTAGAGTATATAATACGGCTATCAGAAGGTTTCCAGCAGTGCTTTTTGCAAATATGAGTGGATATGAGAAGAAGGCTTACTTTGAGGCTCAACAGGGTGCTGAGGTAGCTCCAAAGGTAGAGTTTTAATAATATAATTATGAATAAAGAGGAAAGTAGAATCTTTCTATCGAAAGATACTCAGAATAAGATTGAGTCTGCTATAGAGCAGGCTGAGTTGAACACTTCTGGGGAGATAAGAGTACATATTGAAAAGCAGTGCAAGGGTAATCCCTTAGAGAGGGCCGTGTATATTTTCAATAAGCTAAAGATGGATAAAACAGCATTAAGGAACGGAATCCTATTATATGTCGCCTATGGTTCAAAGAAGGTCGCTATAATCGGAGACGAGGGAATAAATGCAGTGACTCCTGAAAATTACTGGGATGAGATAATTAGTCAGATGTTGAAGCAGTTCTCGCAAGGGCAGTTTGCAGAGGGAATGGCAGATGCGGTGTTGGCTGTAGGTATTGCTCTGAAAGAGCACTTTCCATATTGTGAAGGAGATATAAATGAACAGAGTAATGAGGTGTCTTATGGGAATTAAAGTAACTATGAAAAAGGCAATAATAGTTGTAATGCTAGGCCTAGTGTCCTTATTTGCTTTCTCGCAAGTAGCTAAGAAACCTACTACGGCAACAGCAGTAAATGACTTTGCAGCTGTATTCTCTGCGACGCAGAAGAATGCACTTGAAAGGCGTCTTGTTGATTTCTCTGCTGAGACATCAAATAGAATAGTGGTGGTAACAGTCGATGACCTTAACGGAATGTCTCCATCTCAGTACGCCTATACAGTAGGAGAAGAGTGGGGTGTGGGTTCTAGTAAATTTGACAATGGTATAGTGGTTTTAGTAAAGCCAAAGACAACAAACTCCAGAGGTGAGGCTTTTATCGCTGTTGGTTATGGATTGGAGTCAGTTATTCCAGATGCTATAGCTAAGAGAATAATAGAGCAGGCTATGATTCCGCAGTTTAAAAATAATAATTACTTTGCAGGAGTAAGTGCGGCGGTAGATGTGCTAATGCCATTGGCTGCTGGTGAGATAAGTTATAAGGAACTGGAAAAGAAGTCAACAGGTAGGAGATTTTCTCCGATTCTACTAATCGCAGTTATTATTTATTTGCTGGGATCCATAGGAGGAAAAGGAAAGAATATGGGAAATAATAAGCGTTCGGGAGGACCTGGCGTTTTAGATATGATTTTGTTATCCTCAATATTAAGTGGCGGACGTGGAGGAAGCTATGGAGGTTCATCAGGTGGCTTCGGTGGAGGTGGCTTTGGCGGCGGTTTCGGCGGTGGCAGCTTCGGAGGCGGAGGTGCTGGTGGAAGCTGGTAATATCTTTAAAAGTTCTTCGTACTGTGTGCGAATTCTTGTAAGCTCAGCTGGGTTATTAATGAGTCCTTTATTTAGGAATTTCTCGATAGGGAAACTAGTATAGTTTTCCTCGATTCTTCCAGCGAGTGCACACCAAGTCCAGATAGGATTATAGTCGGTGATTTGAATTTTCCCTTGTGGATTTCGGATCACCGATATTTCTAATGCTAGACCTATACGTGTAAATTTCTTGCTCATGTTTGAGATGTAGTTCCCAAGTGAGTATGCAGTTAACCTATCTATATTTCCATTCTCATAGTCTACATCTATTTCTTGAACAACGTGAGGGTGGGTGCCAATAACAATATCCACACCTAGCGAGTATAGCTTTTCTTGCCAGTACTGTTGGTGTTTGTTCGATTCGGTAGCATATTCTTTACCCCAGTGAGGAAGCGCGATAATTAAGTCCACATTCGCATCTTTCGCTCTTTGCACTGACTGTGATATCTCTTCTAAATTCATCATAGGCACAAAATAAGGAGATGGGGCGGAGGTATAGCCATTTAAACCATAAGTGAAATTTATAAATGCTACGGAGATATTATTTTTCTTAATAATCAGAGGGTTGTTTTTAAGGTAGTCTTCTTGTCCTTCGTAGACACCTGTATATATAAGCCCAAGTTCTCTGTAACTGTTGATTGAACTTTTAAGACCTCTTCTGCCTTTGTCACAAATATGGTTGTTAGCGCATAGAAATATATCTATGCCACTGCGATGCGCCTCTTCTAGCAGTGATGTAGGAGCGCTGAAGGAGGGGTAGCCAGTAAAAGGACTAGCTCCAACAGCGAATTCCATATTCGCAATGCTTAGATCGGATTTATTTAGGTATGATTGTATGTTCTTAAAATAACTAGTATAGTCATAAGAGGAATCTAAAAGAGTATCTGTGTGAGGAATATGCGCACTTTTTAACTGCTTTGTGTGCTGCATAACGTCTCCGATAAAGAATAGAGAAAGAGAATCATTTTTGGCTAGTAGTGTACTAGTAAACAGAAGACTAATAAGAGTTGAGAGAAATAGCTTTTGCATTATAGTTGGATTAAATACCGAGTAAAGATATATTTTTTTTGCTCTAAATCATTATATTGTATATATTTGTGCTAAATAATTAATAATTAATCAAAAATATGAAGACTGTAAAATTCATCACATTATTATTGGTTTCTGCTATGTTGTTCACAGGTTGTGACTTCTTTAGAAAAATTGCAGGAAAGCCAACATCTAAGGATATTGCTAGAATGAAAGTAGAAGCTCAAAGAGAAGCTGCTGAAAAGAAAAGAATACAAGATTCTATCGCTTTTGTTCAAGCAGAAGAAGCTGCAAAAGAAGCTCAAAGACTAGCTGAAGAAGAAGCATTAAGACTTAAAGACAGATTCTATGTTATTTTAGGTAGCTTCAAAAATATGAATAATGCAAATGTACTTTTCGAAAAATTAACAGCTGAAGGATTCGAGCCTACTATCGTTAATTTCCAAAATGGTTTCATCGCAGTATCGGCAGCGTCTTATACTGAGTATAAAGATGCGAAAGCAGAAATGAATAGAATCCTAGAAGAGCAATATTGTCCTTACGATATTTGGATTTACGATACAAACAGAGAATTCCACGTAGAGTAAATATTCCATAAATTAGATATAGAAAATGAAAAATACTCCCTTTACACATAAGCACATAGAGTTAGGAGCTAAGATGTTACCTTTCGCAGGTTATAATATGCCTATCGAATACGGAACAGGTATTATTAATGAGCATCTAGCAGTAAGAAATAGTGTTGGTGTTTTTGATGTATCTCATATGGGCGAGATTTGGGTTAAAGGCCCTAATGCCCTAGCATTTTTACAGTATGTGACATCGAATGATGTTGCAGCGCTTACTCCAGGTAAAGTTCAATATACTTGTTTCCCTAATGGCGAAGGTGGAGTAGTAGATGATCTACTAAACTACTGTATCGACGAAGAGACATATTTACTAGTAGTAAATGCTTCTAATATAGATAAGGACTGGGAACACCTTTGTAAGTACGCCCCAAAGTTCAATATTACACCAGGTAAAGAACTATATAATGCATCTGATGAGATATGTCAGTTTGCAGTGCAGGGTCCAAATGCTCTGAAAGCAATGCAAAAAATTAGCGACAAGAATGTCGTAGATATGGAGTATTATACCTTCCAAAAGTTAAACCTTGGAGGAATTAACGACGTAATCTTTTCCACTACTGGCTATACAGGAGCAGGAGGATGTGAAATCTATGCGCATAAGGATGATGCTGAACAGCTTTGGAAAGTAGTTTTCGAAGCAGGAGAAGAGTTCGGAATCATGCCTGTAGGTCTTGGCTGTCGTGACTCACTACGTCTAGAAATGGGCTTTTGCTTATATGGCCATGAGTTAAATGATAGCACATCTCCTATCGAAGCTGGACTTGGCTGGATTACAAAATTCAATGATGCAAAAGGTGATTTCTTAGATAAGGAGTATATGTTGCAGCAAAAAGCTGAAGGCCTAAAGCGTAAACTTGTAGGCTTTGAGCTCTTAGATAGAGGTATCCCACGTCAGGACTACGAAGTTTGTGACTTAGAAGGGAATAACATAGGAGTTGTTACTTCTGGAGTTATGTCTCCATCATTAAAGAAGCCAATAGGTATAGCTTATGTTCAAACGCCATTCTCTAAAGTAGGATCTGAAATAGGTATAAAAGTTAGAGGAAAGATACTTAAAGCAGTAATCGTTAAATTTCCTTTCAAATAAGAGTTTACCTTTAGGAAAAAAATACTCCCAGTAAGTGATTAACATTTCACTTTACTGGGAGTTTTTTTTATATTTGCATTATGACAAAGTATATAAAGCTATTGGGATTAAGTTTCCTTTTTGTGAGTACGATCGTATTTTCACAAGAACAAGAGAAAGAAAAACTAGAGGAATATATAGAGTATCTTACAGATGACTCCTTGTTAGGAAGAAAAGCCGGAGAGGAGGGGGAGTTAAAAGCAGCTATGTATTTCTCAAATATGCTTAAGTCATTTGGTATTACTCTGTATTCTCCGGAGAATGGTCAGGAGTTTCTTATCCTAAATGGAAAAGATAGCTTGCGTTCAAGAAATGTAATAGGAATAATCGAAGGGTATGACCAAGAGTTAAGGGACGAATTTATTTTACTTGGAGTAAATTATGACCATATAGGGGTTAATGTGTTAGATAGAGATGGTAAGCAAGAATTGCAAATTTTTCCAGGTGCTAATTCTAATGCCTCAGGTGTTGCGAGCACCCTGCTTTTGGCAGAAGAGATAGCGAAGTCTGCTTATTTATTTAGACGCTCTATTCTTATCGTTGGCTTTGGGTCAAAGGAGCAGTCTATGGCTGGATCTTGGTATTTTGTTAATAAGGGCTTCCCTTTCATTGATAAGGTTAAGTTAATGATTAATCTAGATATGGTGGGAAAGAAATCGCAAGGAAATAGCTTGAAATTCTATACAGGTATGGCAAGTGCCTCACTAACTAAGAGTATACAAGAAACATCTAATAATTTCTCGGTAGTGCCTCCAAGTTGGTTAGAGGGAAGAGTGCCTTCTTCTGATTTTGTGTCATTTTATGAGCGATCGATACCTTTTATTCTATTTACTTCAGGTTTAGATGTAGATCTTTACACAGTAAATGATGTAAAGGAAAACTTAGATTATGATGCTATGCTATATTATAATTATTACCTATATAATTTACTAATGCATTTTGCTAATAAAGATAATATAGAAAATGATTTAAAAGGTGCAGATACAGAGCAAAATGAACCTAGTAATGAGAATGAAGGGCGAGTTTATTCCCCTTATGAGGTAGATAAGTTGCCAACTTTTCTAGGTGGTGATGAAAAGCGATTCTTAAATGACTGGGTTTACACTTATCTGCGTTATCCAGAAATCGCTGTAAAGCGCGGGACTCAAGGAATAGTTGTAGTAGAGTTTGTAATAGAGCCTTCAGGTGAGTTGACAAATGCTTCTATAGTTGATGGTGAGAGTGAAGCTCTAGAACAGGAAGCTCTAAGGGTAATTAATGCTTCTCCTAGATGGAAAGCAGGTGAGATAGCAGGTAAGAAAGTAAGGGTTAGGTATACTATCGCTGTAGAGTACAGACTTGAGAAATCTGAATAAGGGCTAGAAAAGTCCTTCAGGTATATTTAGTACAACAGTTTTCTTTCTGTTATTAATCTTTATGACTAGCTCGGAGTGAAATGGGATGAGATGTTCCCCTACTTCAAGGCAGATGTTGCCTGAATAGTTCTGTGCGCCATCAATAGCTCCTATGGCGTTGTTGTTTTGGTCTACAAGTATGAAATTCAGTAGCTTAAGGGCCTCTGAAAGGTCCTCGTCTACATCTTCTTCTATCTGAACAGATGAAGCGTCTAAGTGGAGTTTTAAGCCTAGGAGGGCTTCTGCTTCATTAAGGGTGTCGATACCCTCGATCTTGATATTTGCTTTAGTCTTTCCCTTCTGAATCAGGGATGTAATAAAAAATGGAACCGGCAATTCATCAAAATAGATGAATACCGGTTCATTTATGTCTATATCCAGCGGACTAAGGCCATGAAAGCTAACGTTTAGCTCGCCTTGAGTGCCATAGGATTTTAGCACTTGTGCGATCGGCAATAAATTATTTTCTGCCGTACGCATTAATTAAGCCTCAGTTTCTTCAGTTGCTACCTCTTCAGCTGCTACTTCTTCAGTTGCTGCCTCTGCTGCTTCAGCTGCCGCTGCTGCTCTTTCAGCTTCAGCTTGTTGGCGCTCTTCAGCTTTTCTCTTTTCGATAGCTTCTGCTCTCTCTTGGTTTACTTTTCTTTCAGCGTCTTTTGCTGCTGAAGCTGCTTTGTCTTTAGCATTTGAAAGGCCATCTTTCTTAGCTTGGATCTTAGCATCTCTTTCAGCCTTCCACGCATTCCATTTTTGATCTGCTACTTCTTGAGTAAATGCTCCTTTACGAACACCACCTTCTAGGTGAACTAAAAGTAAAGCTCCTTCATAAGAAAGAATTCTACGACAAGTGTCAGTAGGAAGTGCTCCTTGGTTTAACCAGTACGCTGCTCTATCTAATTTGATATTGATCGATGCTGGGTTTGTGTTTGGGTTGTAAGTTCCGATAACTTCGATTCTGCGACCATCACGTGATGCACGGCTATCAGCCACTACTACTTGGTAGAACGCGTAGTTCTTTTTACCTTGGCGTGATAAACGGATTTTAACTGCCATAATTGATTTTATTTAAAGTTTTATTATTAATAACTTCCTTATCTTCACGAGAAAAGGCCTGCAAAGGTAGATAAGATTTTTAGAAAACCAAAGAAATTTATATATTTTGGTTATAAAAGAATGAAGGATCTAAGCATTGCGCTTAAATCCTTCACTAACTAACCTAAAAACTTAACCTTATGAAATACTATTTACTATAAATAGTATCAAATAGCATGCCAAAGTCTGTTTTAAATAGGTCTAATTGATAAAATTCTTATGTCGTCAATAGGTCTATCATTATAGTATGTCTGGCTAGAGGCTATTAGATCAATGATTTCTAGTCCTTCGACTGTTTCTCCAAATATTGTGTATTCTCCATTTAAGTGCATACAGTTGTTTGCATTGTGTACGATGTAGAATTGAGAGCCAGATGAGTTTTTCTTAGGATTGGCGATGTCTCCAGTGCGCGCAGCGGCAAGCGCTCCTATTTTATGAGTGTATGCTTCTACAAATTCAGCAGGAATAGTGTAGCCAGGGCCTCCCGTACCGAATTCTTCTTCTCTGCTAGTATCCTTTGTGATAGGGTCGCCAGTTTGAATCATAAAGTTAGCGATAACTCTATGGAAAAGAAGGCTATCATAAAAGCCCTCAGATGCTAGTTTTATAAAGTTTTCTTTGTGAAGAGGTGTTTGATCATATAGCTTAATAATCATACTACCTACGTTAGTTTTGATTTCAAATAGAGTCTCGGATGTAAGGGAGTCAGGATTGAATTTTAAATCGCTCAAAAGGCTGTCTATGGCCTGAGTGGTAGTGTCAGTACTATCTTTTTTAGCGGTCTGCTCTAGTCTTATAGCTTGGTTCTCTTTTTTGTCTCTGTTCTTACACGAAAAGATGGAAGTGACCATAAAGATCAATAAAATAGTTAGTGTTGTTTTTGTCATATTCTTTAAATTCTAAAATATATTGTATATTTGAAAGTTGATTCGCAAATCTACGAAAAAAACAGCTATGAGCAAAAGACTTATTACCATATTAATGCTTCTAATAGTTTCTATTGAATGTTTGTGTCAAGACAAACAGCAAGTGGAAACTATTGGCCTAGTATTAAGTGGAGGCGGTGCGAAGGGTCTGTCTCATATAGGGGTAATTAAGGCTCTTGAAGAGAATAATATCCCTATTGACTATGTTGCTGGAACTTCGATAGGTTCTATAGTAGGTGCTCTTTATTCGATAGGCTTAACGACAGACGAGATGGTTTATATGTTTAAATCAAAAGAGTTTAAGTCTTGGTCAGTTGGGGATTTCGAAGAGGATTATACGACAAATTATTACGCTAATGCACCGTCTTCAGCTATTGTTTCTTTAGGTTTGTATCTAGGGAAGGATAAAAAGAGTGATCAAAAGCGAAAGATTAAGTTCGCACTTCCAACGAGTCTTGTTTCTCCCTTTCCGATGGATATTGCGATAGCCCAAATATTTGCATCATCATCTGCGGCTTGCAAATACGACTTTAGCCAGTTAATGGTTCCTTTCTTTTGTATCGGGGCAGATATAAAGAATAAGGCTCCATATATGTTGGATAGTGGTGATTTAGGGAGTGCTGTTAGGGCTTCTATGTCTTTTCCAGGTTATTTCAAACCAGTCGTAATAGATTCTGTTTTATTGTTTGATGGTGGATTTTATAATAATTTTCCATGGAAGGATATGCAGGCTAAGTATAATCCAGATTTCATTATTGGGGCAAAGTGTGCTGATGGTGCCCCTATAGACCCTGATGAGTTTGATCCTTATCTTCAAATAGAAAGTATGATAACAACTGATACGGATTATAGCATTAGTGAGGAGGAGGGTTTGGTGATTTCAGGAATCTATGATGTTTCGTTATTAGAGTTTGACCAGATAGATAAATTAGTTCAAATGGGATATGAGAA
This sequence comes from uncultured Muribaculaceae bacterium, assembly GCA_964369605.1. Classification (GTDB taxonomy): domain Bacteria; phylum Bacteroidota; class Bacteroidia; order Bacteroidales; family UBA932; genus CAYJFD01. Next base: position 205,262 of record CAYJFD010000001.1, read on the forward strand.
TACTTTAAAGTATATCCCAGAACTTAAGAGAAAGATAGAGAAGGAAAGGAGCGATCAGGAAGTGGCGCAAAAGAGATTGGATTTTCGTACAAAATGTTCTGAGTTGCGATTTAATAAGGTAGAAGTTACAGGAAATATTTCAAGTAAGCAGAAGGACTTTGTTGCAGATATTATCTCTCAGAGAGATAGTTTAAATAGCTTTGAGGATATAAAGGAAGGTTATTATAGATTTGTTTCTAGAAAAATCCTAGACGGGGCCTATCCTATGGTGCGACAAAATAGTGATTCCTTGTTTACGTTTACTTTAAGAGCCTATCAGAGAAGGGAGTTGCTTGTTTCTATAGGTGGGAATATATCTTCGTCAGCCCTGACTCAGGGGTATGTTGGGTTTAGGTATAATCACCTTGTTCACAACCCTTGGAAGGCAAGACTTGATCTGGATATAGGTAATTTCTATAGTGGTGTAAGACTTTATTTTAGACAGGATTTTGGTTTCAAAACTCTATTTTATTATGATTTAGATCTGGCTTATCAGAAGTTTAATTATTTTACGATTCCTCAGAATTTGGCATTGCTGAATTTTCAGCCAAGTAATATAGATGAAAATGATACTTATGCTACTCTGAATGTTGGAACTCCAGTTTTTGCTGTTTCTGATAATTATCAGCTCCAGCTGGGTGTGACGGCGGGAAGAATGAATATGAATTATTTTCCAGATAATTATTTCTCGCGATATGATGTGAGAGATTTTACGTTCTATAGTTATGCTACAGTTAGGGCAAGACTGATCAGAAACACTCAGGATTATTTACTTTATCCAACTGAGGGAACAAAACTTAGGCTTGATCTTAGATATATTTATGGTAGTGAGGATCATTACCCTGGAACTCTTACTGATGATAATCTAGAGGTGATAAATAGAAATGGAGGAGAGCATCAGTTGAGATTTAGTTATGATAATTATTTGCGTTTCACTCCTAATTTTTCGATGGGAATGGGACTGGACTTGTCGCTCTCTACTCAGTTAGAAATGGGAGACTATCTATCAACAGTATTGATATCTCCAGCTTATCGCCCAACAGCACATTCAAGGACTGTATCCCTTCCGAATTATAGAGCTTCAAGTTTTTTAGGACTTTCGATATCTCCGGTAATAAAATATACTGACAACCTGTATCTACATACGACTTTTGCTTATTTCCAGCCCTATAAGTTAATTGAAGATAGAGGTCTTGGACATTATGAATTTTCGGATCCTTTTCCAAAGGGAGGTTTTATTTTTGACGCAAGTGCGGTATGGCAGTCTCCTATTGGCCCGATATCAATATCCACGTCCTACTACAGTAGTGAGTCTACAAGGTGGTATATTCAATTTAATATGGGATTCTTAATATTTAGAGATAGGGGCTTAAGTAACTAAGATGGAGAGTAAGTCGATTATCAAGAAATTAGCTGGAGACACGCTTGTATATGGGATGAGTACTATGGTAGCTCGTTTCATCAACTTCTTTTTGGTATCTGTCTATACTTATTTTCTTACGACAAATGACTATGGTGTATTAACGGAATTTATGGCTTATATCGCAGTCTTTCAGGTACTACTTACTATGGGCTTGGAAACAGGTTGCTTTCGCCATGTAAATAAGGAAGGTGCCTCTGCTGATACGGTTTATTCTAATGCTTTAATCTCGATTTCTAGTATATCGTCGCTATTACTTTTCGTCTTAGTGCTTTGGGGAAGAAGTTTAGCTCAGAGTATGGGATATACGGATTATTATTCATCTTATGTACTTGTGGGTGTGATATTGATGTTAGATAGTATTAGTGCTATAGTGTTTGCGAAATTAAGGATTGAATCTAAGCCTTGGAGGTTTGCTAGTATAAAGACTGTAAAGATATGCGTAGAAATAGGTTCAAACTTACTTTTATTTTTCTTTTTCCCTGCTTATGCTGAGTCTCACCCAGATAGTTTCTTGTTAAAGGTTATTTCGCCTAGCCCAGACTTTAGTTATCCGATATTTTCTATCGCTCTTTCTTGTGTAATCGTTATGTTATTGCTTCTAAAGGATTTTCTGAGTATTCGATTCAGACCAAATATTCGAGAGTGGAAGAGTATGATGCTTTATTCTTTACCTTTGATGATAGCTGGTCTACCAGGGATAGTAAATGATTTTCTAGATAGGATATTATTTAGATTTTTTAATGTTGATGATGCCTTGTGGCGTTCGGAACTTGGAGTATATCAGGCAGCTGTAAAGATATCAGTTTTAATGTCTATTTTTGCTCAGATGTTTAGGTTTGCAGCTGAGCCTTTCTTCTTTGCTCGCTCAAAGGATGTTAACTCGAAAGAACTATATGCTCAGGTTATGGAGTATTTTGTGGCGGCATCTATGCTTGTGTTTTTAGGTGTAGTCCTTTACATAGATGTATTAGAGTTGATTGTTGGGTCTGAGTTTCGAGGAGGAATGGGAGTGGTGCCTATTATGCTACTTTCTTATGTGTTCATGGGGATATTATTCAATGTTTCTATGTGGTATAAGTTAACAGATAGATCACATTATGCTATTTATATTACCCTAGCAGGTCTGGCAGTGAGTACTGTGATTAATGTTGTTTTCCTGCCGCTGTATTCTTTTTGGGCGGCCGCTTGGGGACATTTCTTTAGTTATCTATTTATGCTGCTAATCTCGGTGCGTCTAGGAAATAAATATTATAAGATACCTTATAGGTGGTGGAAGATATCTTTAATTATCGTGCTTGCAGTTATGTTATGGGGCTTAAGCACTCTGTTACCAGAGATGAGTCTGGGATTAAAGTTGTTTGCGCATACGGGAGTAGTAGTTTTTTATATTGGATTACTTTACGTGACCATGTTTAAGGTACAGCTGCGATCAGTACCAGTTAATTGTGATGATAATGAAAAAATATAGACCCATCTGTTGTTAGTTTGAAGAAGGCTAGGACCTTATTAGGGTTTTTGTAATAATACGTTAAATATTTTAAAACGATAAAGGAATGAAAGTTAAAATTGTAAATAAATCTTCATTTGGTTTACCTGCTTACGCAACGGAGCTATCTGCAGGGATGGATCTGTATGCTAATATTGAAGAAACAATAGTTTTAAAACCTCTAGAACGTGCGATGATACCTACAGGGATCTATATAGAGTTGAGTCCCGGTTATGAGGCTCAAGTTCGCCCAAGGAGTGGTCTGGCTGCGAAGAAGGGAGTTTCAGTGTTAAATTCTCCTGGAACGATAGATGCTGACTACAGAGGTGAGATAAAGGTAATACTTGTGAATCTTTCTTCTGAGAATTTTGAGGTAGTAAAGGGTGAAAGGATAGCTCAAATGGTTATAGCTCGTTATGAAAAAATAGAGTGGGACGAGGTGGATGAATTAGGAGAGAGCGATAGAGGAGCAGGAGGCTTTGGCTCTACGGGGGTGAAATAAGGGCTTATAATGAAAAGGGAAGATCTTTTATCGTTATATGATTTATTCGTGGCGTCGTCTGCCATTACGATAGATAGTAGAACTGTGAAGGGAGGAGAGCTTTACTTAGCTCTAAGTGGGGATAATTTTGATGGAAACGATTTCGCATTAGCTGCCTTGAATGCTGGCGCTCGCTGTGCTGTGGTGGCAGAAAATAGTGATATTGCAAAGCAACTAAAGGAAGTAAAGAATGGGAACGGGACTCTGTACGAAGGCTTCCCTTTGGATAGTTTTTTTGTTGTCGAGGATGGTCTTATCGCTCTTCAGAAGTTAGCGTGGTACCATCGTTCGCAGTTCTCTATTCCAGTGATAGGTCTAACGGGGACTAATGGTAAAACTACGACCAAAGAGTTATTAGCCTCGGTATTGTCTCAAAAATTCGAGACTCTTTTTACTTTAGGAAATCTAAATAATCATATAGGAGTACCTTTAACGCTTCTTCGTTTGAATAGTAAACACGAGTTGGCGATCATAGAGATGGGAGCTAGTTCGGTGGGGGAGATAGATACTCTCTGCCGTATAGCCTTACCTACTTTTGGGATGATTACAAATGTTGGAATAGCTCATATAGAAGGTTTTGGGTCTTTTGAAGGTGTGAAAAAGGCTAAGGGAGAACTTTATGATTATCTTCAACGAACTGCAGATTTGGCTTTTTATAATATAGATAGCCCAGAGTTAAGAGTGATGGTAGAGCAGCGTCCAGATCTGCCTTCTAGGCCTTATGGAAAGGAGTATTGGGGAGCAGAGCTTTTGCCAACCACTCCGCAGCAGCCATTTGTTCGAATCTCTTTATTTGATATGGTTTTATCTACAAAGTTAGTAGGAGATTATAATGTAGATAATGTTTTAGCAGCCTATGCTTTTGGTAAGCATTTTGAGTTAAGTGATGAGCAAATAAAGTGTGGATTAGAGTCTTATACTCCTACAAACCACCGCTCTCAGTTAGTTCAACGTGGATCAAATAAATACATTATAGATGCTTATAATGCAAATCCTTCAAGTATGAAGGCGGCTATAGAGAATTTTGATAGAATGGAGGCCTTTAACAAGGTCTTGATTTTGGGTGATATGAAGGAGTTAGGAGCTGTTTCTGTCGAGGAACACCAAAGGGTATTAGATCAACTAGTGAACCTTTCTTTTTTAACGGTATTCTTAATAGGTTATGAGTTTGCAGCTTGTCTCCAAAAGCCAGTTGGATTTGTCTTTCTTTCTGATGTTGAGGCCCTAAATGAGTATTTACAAACTAGCCCTTTGAATGATTCTTTAGTTCTGCTTAAGGGGTCACACAGTATACACTTAGAGAAACTCAAGGACTTATTATAGTTCAGATATTGTTCTTTAAGAAAATAATTTTACCTTTGTACGCCTATTAACCAAATAGGATAAATATTTTGCCCGGATGGCGGAATTGGTAGACGCGCTGGTCTCAAACACCAGTGAAGCAATTCGTGCCGGTTCGATCCCGGCTCCGGGTACTGAAATACTATAAAAGTGGACTGTTAATCATTAGATTTTCAATCCACTTTTTTTATCTTTTAGAGTTATGCCAGAAGATGCTTTCTGGAAGTGTTCTTGCCGACCAACCAGTGTTTTTCGTTAGCAAAATACTCCGCCCGTCGTCAAAAAACACTCTCAGGCGGTGATTCCTCCGACGGGTCACCACTTTTCACCACAAAACGCGCCACCCGTCGTCAAAAAGCGCTCTCTGGCAGCGAAAACTCCGACGGGCCAGCTCATTGTTGCTCTAAGGCTATCTGCAATAATCGGTAAAATGAGCATTTATTTGAAGTAGGCCTAAAAGAAGTTTATTATTATTATTTTACTTCCTCAAAGTGAAATTCATTCTTATCAAGTTCTAGGTAATGCTCTGTTTTATGTTTTTTTACCATAGATTTTACATCCACGCATCTAACAGTCGAGTTGTACATAGTTTTATAAAAGAAACGTCCATTATTTAGGTCGCTAACTGCAGTCCATTGGGTTGCACTAGGGAGATTTGGAATATGCTCCTGTTCGGCTCTTGCAAATTCGGTACCTATGGGGATGTCAAAGTTATTTAGAATATTAAAGGCTTGAGATACAGCCTCAAGAGGGGTTTTACACTTAGGAGCGGTAGCTGTAAAGAAAGCTGCTCTGACAAAACGAGATGGAGAAGTAATATCGCCAGGGAGTCCTAACGTAGCTGTTCCTGAGCCGAAGGCCTTAGCTGTATATTCTCTAAACTGAGCCTGCTGAACAGTTCCTGGCTCAAGATTGATGTAGTTGCTTAAGTTCGTTCTTTGCCATGGAAAATCTGGAGAATTAGTTAAGATGCCTAGATTGTTTTCGTGAATTGCGATCTCGCCTTTATTTGTTATTTCTACGACTATGTTTCTGCCAGTTTTATCGGCTACTCGCCAATGTCCAGTCGGTGCAGCACTTCCATCAGGGTTAATAAATACAGGTACTAATGTCACGTTTTCAAAAGCCTCAAGCATTTGATCAACAGAGGCAAAGTTTCCTAAAATCCAGCGAACAAAGTCCATATCTGTTAGAGCTCTTGATCTATTTTTATCTCCCAAATCTTCTAATGAGCCATATCCTCTAAAATAGAAAACGCCAGCATTCAGACCGGCTTCGTTCATACCCTCTCCAATGAATTGATCAACGCTGACTGACACACCGACAAAGCCATATTTTTGCACCCAAGTTAGTCCTTTACTTCCATCATTTAGAATCGATGTATAGCTTGCTCCAGCTGGGGCTATTACTAACTTACTTGCAAGGTCAAATTCTCCCCATTCTATGGTTCTGGCTTGTATCCAGTTCCCTTGTCCTGCTAGCAAAGATATGCCTGTGCAGGCGAAAGAGTTTGTTAAATATACTAGGATAAATAATAAAGATGTAGTTACTCGTTTCATAGGCTTTTAATTTAGTGTACCATACAAATATAAGAAAAATGTAGACTTATTTATTAACTTAGTTGCCAAATTAATTTAAACAATATGGAACTAAGCGCACAAAAACAGAGAATACAAATACTTGATATTATAAGAGGTTTTGCTCTTTTGGGAGTATTTATGGTCGATATTCAGATGCTAAGTTCTTTAGCTACATTGCAGCTACTGGCAGACTGGCTTTGACCAATTATCTTGCCCAATCTTTAATTGTTAGCCTTATCATTTATAAATATGGACTTGGTTTATTTCAGGAAATTTCGGCTAGTTGTGCTATTAGCGTAGCCATTGTCATATTTATAGTGCAAATCATTTTTAGCAAGTGGTGGCTAAGTAAAGCGAAATTTGGTCCTATGGAATGGATTTGGAGGTATCTAACTTACGGTAAGAAGCCTTAATATCGTAGAAGAAAAAGAAAAACGATTGATAATTTCGCTTTGGTAGCGTTATTATCAATCGCTTAATGATTACCTATGGAATTTATTTAACATCCACAAAGACTGGATTTGAGTAGAACCAAAGATCTGAGAACGCCTCAATACCCTGTTCAGCATTTGTAGCAGTAGGGTTGTCAACGAGTGGATTACCAGCTCCATCAGTTTCCTCAGCAGTGTTTATACCATGGTTTGTACCACGAAGACGGAAATATGTATCTTTATCAACAGTTACATCATACTCAATTAGTTTAAGACCGTTGCCAAGATCTTCCCACTTAATGCTAGTAATGTTGTTTGAATCAACTTCGCCTCCCTCAGCATCAAAACGAGCTATAACTTTGACATCTGCATAGTTTGGATTGCTGTACTCTGGATCTAATTTAGATACGCGTTCGCGCATAGAACCTGCGATAAGGTCTACGTGGTCTAGTGTAGGATTGTTATATGAAGGATCGTAGGTGTTGAAGTTTGTTCCTTGAGGGTCGTTAAGAAGAATGCGAATGCGAACTTGCTCACCAGCCTTAGCAGTAAAGGTTTGTCCCATTGTTGCTGAACCTGCTGAGAACTCTAGACGGTCGATTAGATCGCCATGAACTGTGAAGATATTACCTGAACGAAGACCATCAACAAAAGACTGTGCAGATTTGTCTGCCATAGATATATATGTTTTTTGATACTCACCAGGGTAAAAATCACCTGAACCACTTTGTACTGTACCGTGATAATCTGAATTAGCAACTAACCAGAAACGACGACCTTCCGAAATAAGAGCATCCCATACGCCACCTATTGTTGCAGATTGCTTACCAGCTCCTCCAAAAGTGTAAGATAAATCATAAGAACCTGTGTTGCCTATTCCACCACGCTTGCTTGATGCTTGGTGTCCAGGGATACTTTCGAAAGCAACAAATACGTCAGGTGCAGCATCATTCATATTACGATAATCTTCAATATGCCATTTGTTTGCACGTTCTGGGTGAGCAGGCACCATCCAGCTAGTGTAGCGGTGATTCTCTTGCATCCAGCGAGCAGCCTCTAAAGATTTCTCCTTACTGCTTAAAGTAGATTTTACCCATCCTTGAGCAGCACCACCTGTCATATCTTTATCTGAATTGTCAAACTTGTACTCAAACTCAGCTAAAGCATTTACATTAGGATTAGATGATGAGAATTGCTCAGTGATGATACCTACTGAACAGTGTTCGTGTCCTGGAGGATTCCACTCATAACCTAATATGCCAAGTGTTGTGTTTCCATCAGCATTAAACTCTTGTACTTCTGGAAATACATAGTCACGAAGTGCTTGCCATCTCCACATTTTCTGAGCATCTCCTGAACCATTCACATCTCCTAAGATGTCACTTGCTAATAAGCCACTTGCTATCCAAGTAGGACTATTTTCATTTGTTTTTCCTTCTAAATCTGTTAAACCTACTGCTCCGTTTCTATTAAAAGCTCCACCGTGACCAGAGTTGATATTAATATCTATACCGTAGCTTTGCGCCTTTTCCATTACAAAGCGGAGTGGCTGTGTGCCATCTGTAAAATTAGTGTGTTGATGAAAGTCAACAGTATAATATGTTCCAAAGTTAGCTAGGTGCTGAATATCCCCTGTCTCATCATTCCATTCAGGAATAACAACGTTTATTTCACACTCAGTATCGCTTATAGGTGAAACCTCGATCTGATAGCAAGTATTGCGCATTATGTTAATGTTTTTACCATCTATCTTAAGATCAAAGGTGTAAGCTGTTGTTTGTCCGTTCAGCATACCTTCAACGAAGAATTTTACTGGCTCAGAAGCGTTACTCTCTGCTACATATACAGCAGTGCCTGAATATTTAGAATAGTCAACCATAACAGCATCAGCAGGTACATTTTGTTGCGAAGATGTGATAAAACCTTTATTAGGTGTGTTTTTTACAGTGATCGAATTAACTTGAAATCCATTTTTACCAAGAATTTCTACTTTAGCAATAGCGCGAATAAGTTCAATATTCATAGAAGAACCATATAGTGTGCTGTGTGCTGAAAATACAAAAGGAGATGCTGGCATCGAAGAAGCGTCAAAGGTAAGAGCCTGAAGATCCGCAACACTTAAAAGGTTGTTTGTCTCAACATTAGCTAAAGCATACACATTTGTAACTCTTGATTCTATTGCAAGCGTCGTTGGTTGTGCTGGATCTTCAATCTGTAATGTTTGAACAATCTTTCCATCTGAACTTAAAGCATAAAGAGTAATGTCTTCAAGAGTACTCTCCTCTGCAGAAGCAGCCGAACGTGTTCTAATATCCGACATTGCTTTAGAAGAAAAATTAAAAGTTACATCCTGCGTTGCATGGATAATGTCATCTTGATTTTTTTGACAACTAGTGCCAAATATGCCTATAAAAAAACATAATGTAATAGGCAAAAAGATTTTTTTCATTTTTAGATTAGATTAGTTTAATTTATTTAGTGTGTTTTGCTAGCGTTATTTAAACAACGGTGCAAATCTAATCTGGAGATATTACAAGATGATTTAAGAAAAATAAAAAAATAATTAAGAAAGGTTAACAATTATTTAACTAAAAAGGTGGGAACGCTGAATGAAGCGATCCCACCTTTTTTGATTCGACCTACCTTTTTTGATTTAGAATGCCATTATAGCGCGAACTGCTGTCACACTTTCTTTGTTGCGTTGTCCTACACGAGCAGTCTTTAGGCTGATAAAGAAAATAGAGGTGCCACTATCTTCTGAAGAACTAATAAGATTTATATTAGTATCATACGAATTCCCATCGAAGTTGAATCCATGCCCTCCTTTATCTGTAAGTTTCTTGTTAAAACTATTTCTTTCTGTTGTATAATTTGTTGCAGCAGGATACATGTCACGGAATAGTCCCCAATCATCTATTACTCCATTTCCGTGGTTTGGAGATTCTCCGTCTCGCGTCATTCTTAATCCACACATTGCAGCATATAGTATTCTTAGCTCTAGAGCTGAAGGGAGATACCAAATATTTTTAGAAGTAGAAGAATAAGTTGTTCCAGCAGCATTTTTCTGGTGAGCCCACTGTGCAGCTGGGTATTTACTTAGATTACTACTATTTTCAGAAAGTACCTTCATATTAGCGAGTCCATCAGTCAGAGATAAATTATTAACTTCTTCACTATCATCAAGGCCATAGGATGCTTCTCCCTCATCAAGAGCTATTATCTTACCACTACTTGCGCTGCCGCCAGGGTATGGTGAGTCTATCCAAAAGACTATACCAATAGGATTGGTGCTATTTGGATAGTAATCTCCAACAGAGTATGAGCCTGATGGGCTAGCAGTATTTACCTTAATAGTACAGGTCGCACTCTCAGTGCCCACTGAAGCTTTAGCGGTGATTATAGCGGAACCTCCAGCTTTTGTTGTCACCTTGCCTTTGGAATCTACACTTGCTACTGAAGTATTTGATGAACTCCAAATGAGATTTTTGTTAGTCTCAGTATTATCTGGTAATATAGTAGGAGTAAGAGTTAGAGTCACTCCAACGTTAGCGACAAATAAGTCTTTGTCTAAGGTTATGGATGTAGGAGCACCTGCTGGAGGGGGTAATAGGTCAAAAAGCACCTGTTTTGTCTCTCCACTTGGAGCTGTAGCGATTAAGCTAACTCTCTTCGTTTCAGAGCTAGGTTGCGTAATAGAACTTATAGTCATAGATCCATTCCCATTATCTGTGTAGTTAATATGCACTTCACCTGTTCCGTCCTCACTAGTTGACCACACAGTTTTAGCATAGGTCTCATCTGTGCCTACTTTACCGACCCATATAGTTCTATTATTGAAAAAGTAATAATTCTCTGTAGACTCGATTTCTGAAAGAGGTCTGTAGGCAGTTATAACACCAGAGGAATTAAAGTTACCTATTGACATTCCCGTTGGGAAATCCTCAAGAGCTACAAGATTAAACTTGAATGTCTTCTTTTCTTTATTTGGAGCAGTCGCAGTAAATGTTACCGTCTTAGTGCCAGATGCAGGAAGTGTGATATTTGTAATAGTTAATATACCACCAGACTGGGAGAATGTGATTAGTTTACTTCCAGATGTCTCACTAGATGACCAAGTAGTTCCAGAGTAAGTGATTACAGTTTTACCGTTTAGTGTTCCAACTCTATAGGTTGTGTTCTTATAGGTCTCTGTATCCTCTGTAGATTCGATAACAATAGGTGTTAAAGAATTAACTGATTTTGAACCAGGGAATCCATCGTGTCTTTGAAAAATATTTGATCCTACAGGGAAGCCTTCTGTACTTGGAACAGCCACAAGGTCAAACCTGAATGTCATCTTTTCTTTATTTGGAGCAGTCGCAGTGAATGTTACCGTCTTAGTACCAGATGCAGGAAGTGTGATATTTGTAATAGTTAATATACCACCAGACTGGGAGAATGTGATTAGTTTACTTCCAGATGTCTCACTAGATGACCAAGTAGTTCCAGAGTAAGTGATTACAGTTTTACCGTTTAGTGTTCCAACTCTATAAGTTGTGTTCTTATAGGTTTCTGTATCCTCTGTAGATTCGATAACAATAGGTGTTAAAGAATTAACTGATGTTGAACCAAAGAATCCATCGTGTTTTTGAAAAATATTTGCTCCCACAGGGAAGCCCTCACTGCTAGTTGGACCATTGGCAGTAATGCTATAATGCATACCTGCAATAAGAGTATTAGAGCCTGAAGAGCGGAAAACTTCGACAAATGTAGAACCTTTATCCTCTGATAGCTCTACTACTATCTCTCCGTCAGTTGTTCCAGGAGCAACTGAGAAATCGAAAGTATAGCTATTGTCGACTACTGCCTCCTCCCAATTATATAACTCATAGCTGTGTTCGTAGGAAGTTTCGTCAATGCTAAAAGTGATCTTTACTTTAGATGTTGTCCCTTTAGCTGTCTTAACTGTTAGGCCTATATATGAATGTAGGTGTACAAGTGAGATAGGTCCACTTACGGAGATAGCGCTTGGAGTATATAGAATAACATCCATCAAATTACTCTTATCAAATGCCTCGTCTATATGATTTCTTTGCAAAGATGTTGCATAGTTATATGGATCAGCATAAGTTCGGTTAGTGCCGTGATGAAAACGGTACTTTGTTCCTAAACTCAGTTTAGAGCCCGATAAGAACGTAAATTTAGCGCTACCATCTGATGCGATGTCTCCCAAAGCAGCGATTTTGTAGAGTGCTACGTGAGAATCGCCAGCTGCGTTAGAAACTTGTAGAACATCGCCAACCTTCCAATCTACTTTATATCCCAAACCAGAATTAGGCGTGATATTAACTCTCGTGTCAGTTGCAGTCCCAGGAGCGGCAACGGTTAAAGTCTCTATATTCAATAAGTCTTGTGCGAATTCATCTTTCTTACATCCAAATAACATCGTAATGGAGATGAAGATGAGTATAAATTTTATTATATTTTTCATGTCTTTGATATTAAACTATTATTTATAATTATAGAATCTCACCGCCATCACCGATGTCAGGAGGATTTCCTCCAGATGTATCGTCGTCTTCTACGATGATATTTATTGTTTTATTCAAGTGAGACATCATACTAAACTGAAGTGTTAAAGTCGTCGTTCCTTTAGCCTTACCAGTGATCTTTTTCGTACCATAGTCGAAACTTAAGATGCTATTTGAGCCAATGCCCCAGTTTGTAGAGTACCATTCGTATTCACTTCCACTAGCAGGTGTTCTAGGTAGTATATTCCTAGAAATAACAAGCACATCACCTACCTTTATAGTTTTAGAAGTAGGTGTAGCTACTCCATCAAGTAATATTTCACCACCTGTAAGTTTAGTCTTAACCATGACTTCGCAAGAGGCTTCTTTATTTCCTTCAACTGTTGTAGCGGTAATAGTAGCAGTTCCACCAGCAACTGCAGTGACTTTACCTGTTGCTGCATCCACTTTTGCTACACTTGAGTTGCTAGAACTCCAAGTAACATCTCTGTTCCCAGCATCAGCAGGAAGAACAGTTGCAATTAGTGTAAACTCGCTCAAATCAGAAAGAATATATGTCGGAGCAGGAGTTAAACTTAAACTAGTCTTGTTAAGTGATATGCTTGAAACAGGAATGCCAGCCTTTGCCACATTCACTGTACAAGTAGCGGTTTTATTTCCATCAACAGTAGTTACAGTAATCGTCGCACTACCCTTAGAATGTGCCGTAAGTCTACCGTTAGCATCCACACTCGCAACGCTCGTGTTATCACTCCTCCAAGTGACTCCCTGTTCAGTCGCATTATCAGGAAATACATTAGCAGTTAGGATTCGACTGCTTCCTTCATATATATTAATCACAGTGTAATCAAAAGTGACGTGGGTAACAGGAATATTTACCTTAGTAACTGTAACCTTACAAGTAGCAGTTTTACCTC
>CAYJFD010000001.1:218629-247136 GCA_964369605.1 uncultured Muribaculaceae bacterium
TCGGGTTATCACTTCTCCAAGTAAGCCCTTGTTCAGTGGCATCATCAGGGTTGATGGTTGCTTTAAGTGTTTCTTCCTCACCTTCGATAAGCGATATAGAGGTCTTATTAAGAGATACGCTAGTAACAGGAATATTTACCTTAGTAACTGTAACCTTACAAGTAGCAGTTTTACCTCCGTCGTCAGTCGTAACAGTAATCGTAGCACTACCATCAGAGTGTGCTGTAACCTTGCCGTTAGCATCTACACTAGCAGCGCTCGGGTTATCACTTCTCCAAGTAAGCCCTTGTTCAGTGGCATCATCAGGGTTGATAGTTGCTTTAAGTGTTTCTTCCTCACCTTCGACAAGTGATATCGAGGTCTTATTAAGAGATACACTCGTTACGGGAATGTGAGCTGCGCTAACTGTAACAATACAAACAGCAGTTTTGCCTCCATCTTCTGTTTCAACAGTAATAGCAGCACTGCCCTTTTCAATAGCTGAAACAATGCCGTTAGTAACTTTGGCAACATTTTCATTATCAGAGCTCCAACTGATATTTGTGTTCGATGCATCCAAAGGAGTAATAGAGGCTATAAGAGTTTCCTTTTCGCCCTCTATTAGGTTAATCTTGCTCTTATCTAGTTTAACACCAGTAACAGCGATAGTTTTAGGAATAATAGTGATAGTCACACTAGCTCTTTTTTGATTGTGAGAGCTTGCAGAAATAGTCGCTTTGCCGGCTTCCAATGCAGTTACCTTACCATTTACAACACTAGCAGTTTTAGAATCGCTAGAGCTCCAAGTAATACTTCTGTCATCGGCATCTTCAGGAAGAGCAGTTGCTGTAAGTTCCACAGAATCTCCGACAACTAATTCAATGTTTGATGATCCAGATATTGTTACGCTAGTAACATCTATCGGAACCACCTCTTCAACACATGACGAGAATATCCCTACTAGATACATCGTCATAATTAAAATAAATTTCTTCATAATATATTTTTTTAGAGTGATTTCTTATTAAATAATTTGCCAAACCAATTAAGGACTCCAGATAGCTTTTTCCGTTTATTTGGAACAATCATGGACTGATATGACATATTTGATATATCATTAATAGCTTTAGAGTAAATATCAATCGTGCGATTTAATTCTCGCTTAAGTATGTCCTTATTCTCAAGAATATCCTTATTGATAATATGGTCTTCTGATGTTTTCATAACTACACATATTTTTGTTTAATGCAAATTTAGGTTAATGAGCAAAGCGCAGTTGAAAATAGGCGTAAGGATTTCCTTATATGAAGTGTAAGGATTTCCTTAGTAAAAAAAATAATCGTATATTTGAACAACTTAAAGCTAGGAATCTATATGAAAATCTTACTAATCATAGTATTATTAATAAATGCCACTATAACCCCAAATTTAGAGAGGCGACTAGAGGAGGTAGCTGCTGCAAATAAAGCTCAGGATCTACCAAGGGCAATAAGGGCCTATGAGGAGCTTTTTGAGATCTATGATAGAGAAGGTGGGTCTAAAGAAGAAAAGGTAAGCCTATTATACGAATATGCTAATCTACTGTCATATTATGGAGATTATCCAACGGCTATAGAAGTACTCCAGGAGGTAATGAAGCTTGTAGAAAATGACTCTGAGCAGAAACTTATGCTCGCTCGATGTTTAATGCAGATGGGACTGATTTCCTTCTTTTCAGAACAGCTAGATAGTGCTCTAGATTACTACCAGAGGGCTGAAATGTTGGCTATAGAGGAAAAGAGCGATCAAGGAGTATCTATAGCGAAGAATAATATCGGAAATGTATATCAGACTAAGAAGAAATACGCAGATGCGATCTCTCAATACCTGGAGAGTCTAGAAATTCAGCAACGACTAAAAGATAGCAGCACTATTTGTAATACTCTCTATAATGTGGGAACCTGTTATATGGAGCTTGAGGAGAATTCACTTGCAGAGCAATATCTAGAAGAGTCTTATTCAGTAGCAGTAAAAATAGATGATAGAGAGATCGAGTCTCTAGCTCTAGTTCACTTGGGTATCCTAAAAGGTAATCGCTCGTATTTAGAACAGAGTATAGAGATCGTAGAAAAATGCGGATATAGGCAGGTACTACACGAGGCATATAAATCATATTCAGAGCTTCTTGCTCAAGGAAAGGATTATAAAGAAGCTTATGATGCACTTTTAAAGCACTCAGATTTATCCGATTCATTGTATAAAATAGAATCTGTAAAGGAGCTAAATGAATTAAGCGTCAAGTTTAAAGAAAAGGAAAAAGAGGCTAAGATAAAACTCTTAACCATATCCCTATCTTCGACAGCAATCATATTTCTACTTGTTGTCCTAGTGCTTTATCTAACAATTAGATTCCACGTGAAGTCAAATAAAAGGTTAAAGGATATCAATCGTTTAAAGGATAGATTTGTTAGCGTTATATCGCACGATATCAAGAACCCTCTAGTGGCTCAGCGTTCCGTACTTGAGCTAATGCTCGCGAATATGGAAAGATTAGAGATAGAACAGCTCAAAGAGCAATGCGCGCGTATTTTAGATTCGTCACAGTCCTTGCTAGACCTCCTTTACAATCTCCTGAACTGGTCGCAGCTAGAGTCTGACTCTATTAAATTTAACCCTGTAAACCTTGATGTTAGATCCGTGGTTAGGGAGGTAGAGGAAGTTCTATTTATGACACTTGCGCAAAAGAACATATCGGTGGTCGTAGATATGCCAGAGCGAGCAATATCATTTAGTGATTATAATATGCTCTCTACGATATTTAGGAATATAATGAGTAATTCAATAAAATATTCATACCCAGGAGCAATGGTGGAAATTATCGTAGAGGATTTAGAAGAGAAGAAATGGAAGGTCAGTGTCAAGGATAAGGGGATAGGTATGACAACAGAGGTGCTTCGAGCCTTAGCTAAACCAGATAGTAATTATTCGCAGTTAGGAACTGCGGGAGAAAGGGGTAGTGGTTTAGGATTGGCTATTACAAAAGAGATGATTGTAATAAACGGAGGAGAGGTTACAATAGAGAGTGAATTTAACAAAGGAACAACGATATCATTTACAATACTTAAAGCGAATGAAAACAATTAGAGTCATAATCGTGGATGATCATTTTCTAGTGAGAGTAGGGCTAAGAAATACTCTTGAAATGAAAAATGATGAAGATTTCCAAATAGAGGTAGTCGGCGAAGCCGCAAATGCAAAAGAATTCTATGCTCTATTAGAGCAAGGCCTAGAAGCTGATATAGTCCTTTTAGATCTAAATCTTCCAGATGAAACTGGAGGACAGATAGCAAAGAGAATAATTAGTAGTGGCTCTGAAATGAAAATTTTAATTCTCTCTGCTGAGAACTCCCACGAGATGGTTGGTCAGTTATTAGATGTAGAAATAAATGGTTTTATCGGAAAAGGTGGGCCGCCTAGAGAGTTATTCAGGGCTATAGAGAGTATATGTAGTGGCGTTAACTATTATGGAAAAGATATGGCTGCATTACTACATAGTATTGTAGTATCAAAAGAGAATGTGGAAGAAGATATATTTACCCCTACTGAGTTTAAAGTCTTAAAGCTAGCAGCAACAGGTGCGTATACCAAGGAGATCGCAGACGAATTAGATATGAATGTGAAAACCGTTAGTGTACACAAGACGAGAATTTTTAAGAAACTAGGAATAAATAGTAACTCAGAATTGGTGCTATATGCTATAAAAAAAGGCTTGATAAAAATATAAGTTTCTGTTAAACTGCTGAAATTTAGGGTTTATTATTTGGAAGATCCTAGAAATAGTATTATTTTTATAGCAAGTTTAATTATTAATTTTACAAAAGCAAGAAAGTATGAAAACTTATGTATGTGAAGTATGCGGTTATGTTTACGATCCTGAGATCGGCGACCCAGATAACGGAATAAATCCAGGAACTCCTTGGGAAGAACTACCTGAAGACTGGGTATGTCCTCTATGCGGAGAAGGAAAAGATGTTTTCGTAGAAGAGTAGCATCTTCTAGTAGATATAATAAAAGCCCCAAATTTGGGGCTTTTATTATTATATAGAATCAGGTGTTTAATATCTAAATTTCTTTTCGCCTTTTCTCTTTTCTCCCTTTTGTTTTGGAGTGTTTATGTTGGCGCTCTGTCTTTCATTAGAAGGGATCTCTCTTAAAGCAGGCTTACCTTGCTTCCAACTCCAGATCATTAATATGATACCGGCTAGGATAAATGGGATACTTAAGATTTGTCCCATATTAAAGAACATGCCGATCTCAAAATCAGATTGAGGCTCTTTTATATATTCTATCATAAATCTCCATCCAAAAATCCAGATGAAAAGGAAGCTAACAAGCATACCTCTTTTAAGCTTTGGCATTAGTTTGTAGTATGCAAATAACAGCATTAATCCTAATACTAAATAGCAAAGAGCTTCATATATCTGAGTTGGATGTTTAGCTACCGTTTCTCCTTGAAGAGTGAATATAAAACCCCAAGGTAGATCAGTAGGGTTTCCGTAAATCTCAGAGTTAAATAAGTTTCCAAGGCGAATGAAACAAGCGACAAAGCAAGTAGGAATAGCTACTCTGTCCATAAGCCAAAGCGCATCGATGTTATATTTCTTTCCGTATTTTCTAATATACCAAAATACCGCAATAATAACCCCGACTGTTCCACCATGAGAGGCAAGTCCTCCCTTCCAAGTCATAAGTATTTCTAGGGGATTTGCAAGGTAGTATTTAGGATCATAGAAAAGAACGTGGCCTAGTCTAGCTCCTACCACTATGCCTATTAATACTGCCCACATAAGAGAGTCAACTAGTTCTGTCTTTAGTCCCTCCTTCTTATACATATTACAAGCTAAGTAGTATCCTAGTGGAAAAATACCGACTAAGAAGAAAAGGGGATAGAAGTTAAGGTCGAATTTCCCAATGCTAAAAATTGTAGGATCTACATCCCATACAATAGAAAGTAAGTTTATCATAAATTTATCTAATTAATCTTGTGAATACGCTTAGCGGAAGAACTTTTCCAAAGCTATCTTTTAATAGAAGCTCGCCTGAAATTCTTTCCCCAGAGGTGCCGAAAGCACAACGCGTCAGAGTATCAGAAAGCATAGCAGAATATCCGTTTGAATAAAGATTTAGCACTAAAAAGCTATTTTTCGGAGCTAGAATAGTTGAACAGTGCTTAAGTAGTTCGTTTAAGCATTCGTCTAATTTCCATCTTTCTCCATCTGGGCCGTGCCCGTAAGCAGGAGGATCAAGTAGTATACCGTCGTAAATTCTTCCTCTTTTAGCCTCTCTTTTTACAAACTTTAGCGCGTCCTCTACTACCCATCTAATGGAGTCTAAGTTACTTAGGTCTTGGTTCTGCCTTGCCCAGGTAACTACCTGCTTAACTGCATCCAAGTGAGTGGTGTCAGCACCAGCTGCCTTGGCAGCAAGTGATGCCGCGCCTGTGTAAGCAAAAAGATTCAAGACCTTAGGAGTACCCCCTAGTCTTTTAACTTGTTGGTAGATAAAGTTCCAATTTGGACTTTGTTCTGGAAAAACACCAACATGCTTAAAAGATGTTAGTCCTAGACGAAGATTAAACTGAGGAGAAGATTCACCTCCTCGATAGCTAATTTGCCACTGCTCAGGCATCTTCTTGGACATAATCCATGAACCTGAGTCTTCTTTGCCAGAGCGTCCAAACCCGGCACCTGTTTTAAAAGATGTATGTGCTAATTTATCCCATTTACTTTGAGGGAGACTCTTGTCCCATAGTGCTTTTGGCTCAGGTCTAGCAAGTATGTATGAGCCAAATCTCTCAAGTTTTTCAAAATTACCTGAATCGATTAATTCATAGTCTTTCCAATGTTCAGAGGGAGATTCTAAAATCATAGTAATTTCTTGTTAATATCTTCGCAAAGATAGGTAAAATTATATTTAATTTAGTACTTTTGCTTTCAAATAATACTTTATACACTATGCAGAATATAGATACCTACAACTTCAATGGAAAACGTGCAATAATAAGAGTAGATTTCAATACTCCCTTAGATCAAGAATTTAACATTACAGACGATACCCGAATAAGGGCAGGAATTCCAACATTGAAAAAAATACTCTCATCGGGTGCATCACTAGTCATTATGTCGCACCTAGGAAAACCCTTAGAAAAGAATATAAAGTATTCACTGATACACATTAAGAGTAGGATAGAAGAGCTACTAGGACAAAGTATAGATTTTTGCGATGACTGTCTCAAGGCAGATGAGCAGGTCGCTGCTTTGAAAAGCGGTGAAGTCTTACTGCTTGAAAATGTCAGATTTTATCCAGAAGAAGACTGTGTTCCGCGTATACCAAAAGATGCATCAGATGAGCAAAGAGCACAAGCAAAGAGCGAACTTAAGATAAGTCAGCAAGCATTTGTTGATAAGTTGGCATCTTATGCTGACTGCTATGTTAATGATGCTTTTGGAACAGCTCACAGAGCTCACGGCTCAACTGCGCTAATCGCAAGCCGATTCCCAAATGATAAAATGTTCGGCTATGTAATGCAAAATGAAGTCGAGGCTATAGACAAAATAAAAGCTAGTCCAAAGCGTCCGCTGACAGCGATAGTAGGAGGAGCAAAGGTGTCATCGAAAATAGGAATAATAGAATATCTACTTGATTTTGTAGATAATATGATAGTTGCGGGAGGAATGTGCTTTACATTTGAAAAGGCCCTAGGGGGCAATGTCGGAAATTCACTTTGTGAAGATGATCAAATAGATGTTGCGCTAAGGACGCTAGAGAAAGCAAAGAAAAAAGGAGTTAGAATATCATTCTGTAAGGATGTCGTAGCAGCGGACCGTTTCGCAAATGATGCAAATACTCAGATTTTTCCAGCAAATGATATACCAGATGGATGGATGGGTATGGACGCAGGTCCAGAGACCTTGAGTGAGTGGGAGGAAATCTTGAGAGCTTCAAAAACTGTTCTGTGGAATGGACCAGCAGGAGTGTTCGAGATGCCTACATTTGCTGAGGGCACTATGAAAGTCGCATCAATATTAGCGCAGATAACATCCGAAGGAGTTTATACTCTAGTTGGAGGAGGCGATTCAGTCGCAGCAGTTAAACAGTTAGGTTATGCAGATAAAGTGAGCTATGTTTCTACAGGTGGAGGAGCGATGCTAGAGTCTTTAAAAGGAATAGAACTTCCAGGAATAACAGCTATAAGAGAAAATTAATAAAAGTATCTAATGAATAAAGGAAGGAAAGATAAGAAAATTAACTCAAATAACAGAACCTACAATTTTCTTAGGAATTATGTGGATTCATCTTTCTTACTAGCATATAGGAGTATTCGATATGTAGGAAGAGAAAATATCCCTAGTGAAGGAGCTGTAATATTCGCTCCAAATCATACGAATGCACTAATGGATGCACTAGTAGTTCTAGCCATAGATAAAAAGGCAAAAGTCTTTGTAGCTAGAGCAGATATATTCAAGAACCCAACTCTAGCAAAGATATTGCGCTTCTTAAAGATAATGCCTATTATGAGGGTTAGGGATGGACTTGAAAACGTGCGAAAGAATGATAAAATAATAAATGAATCAGTCGAGGTACTTTGTGACGGAACACCTTTTTGTATCCTTCCAGAAGGAACACATAACGCGAGGCACTCGCTACTTCCTCTGTCAAAGGGGATCTTTCGTATTGCGATGCAAGCGCAGAGCCATATCCAAGATGAAACAGCAGTAAATATCATCCCCATAGGAATAGAGTATGGAAATTTCTTTCGATTCCGCTCAACAGCTTTAGTGAATATTGGAAAACCAATAAATATTAAGGAATACCTAAAGCAACATAGTGAGCTATCGGATTCTGAGCAGATGAATCATTTAAAGGATAAGTTAGCAGAAGAAATGAAGGATCTAATTCTGTATCTACCAAATGATGATAACTATGATGCCGCACTAGAGATAGTGTCACTAAGACTAAACCAACAAGTGAGTGAACTTCCTAAAAATAAGGAAGATAAAAAGAGAAGAGAGTTAGAGACACGTCTAAAAGCTAATAGAATATCTGCGTCAAAGATTCAAACGCTAATAGAACAAAGGCCAGAAGAAGCAAAGCAGCTATTAGCCCAAGCAAAACAAATCTATGACCTAAGGAAGAAGAAGGGAATAAACCTATCCTCGGTCGTAGCAAAACGTCCTATTGGAGCTATCTTATTAAAAACCTTCCTTTTCTTACTCGGCTTGCCATATATATTGGCATCCTCTATTTTGATTTTACCTATTACAGCACTTTCAAGATATCTACATAAGCTTACAAAAGACGAGGCCTTCTATAATTCGATTAGGTTTGTACTTACGCTGATACTTTGGCCAATACTTTTACTAGTCTATACTATCTGTATCTTTAATGTCTTACCGCTAGAGTGGGCACTAGTGGCAGAATGTGCACTGATTCCCTCTATCCTAGTAGCCTCAGATGGTTTTAGATTAATGCGCTGTTTGTTATCAGACCTAAAATTACTATGCAGTAGTGATCTAAGGAAAAGAATAAAGGAGTTGAAAATAAAAATTAAAGAAATTTTATAAAAAACGATAATGAAGAAAATATTTTATTTAGCTATGCTACTAGGTTTATGTAGTTGCGTTCAGTCACAAGACGCCGGTACTATCATCGAGAAGAAAGATATCGTGATAGAGAATGAAACGATGACACCAGAGATAATGTTAACATTAGGAGCTCTTTCTGATGCTCAATTATCTCCTGATGGAAAGAAAATTCTTTATGGAGTAAGCTATACCTCTATCGAAGAGAATAGACGAGTAAGACAGCTATATACAATGAATATTGACGGTACAGCCAAAACTCAACTTACTCATTTTTCAAAGAGCGCCTCAAATGCTCGTTGGTATAATGGAGGGAAGTCAATACTTTTCTTACAAGCAGGACAGTTATATATAATGAGTGCCACAGGTGGCAATATCAAGAAAATCAGTGAGGTGCCAGCGGGAATTTCTGGATTTTCTCTTTCTCCTAATCAAGAGAAAATAATGTATATCTCAAATGTTCAATATGCTATTAAACCAACAGATAACTATTCAGATCTACCTCAGTCAAGCGGTCGTACTATCACGGATTTAATGTATCGCCACTGGGATCATTTTGTAGAAACTATTCCACACACTTTCCTTGCAGATTTTGATCCTGCAACAACACTAGTTAGTGGTTTAGACCTAGTTGAAGGAACACTATTTGAACTACCTACTCTTCCATTCGGAGGAACGGAGCAGTTAGCGTGGAGCCCTGATGGAAAACAAATCGCCTATTCTTGTCGTAAGGTAGTGGGTAGAGAATATGCTTTCTCTACGAATACAGATATCTACTTATATGATATTGCGAAGAATAAGCACACGAATATCACTGAAGGAATGCTAGGATACGATACTAACCCTATTTATTCTCCAGATGGTAAATATATAGCTTGGATAAGTATGGAAAGAGCAGGTTTTGAAGCAGATAAGCAAAGACTGTTTATTATGGATCTTCAAACTAAGCAAAAGAAAGAACTTACAGATAAATTTGCATACAATGTAGCTTACCCTGCCTTTAACGAGACTGGAGATAGAATTTATTTTGCATCTCTTTGTAATGCAGTACAAGCATTATTCTATACTTCTTTAGATGGAGAAATAACTCGTATTACTTCAGAAGATCAGTGGTTTGATTTCTCTGCACCTATACCTGTAGGAGACAAACTTATCGCATTAAATAAGTCTATGTACCAGCCTTCAGAGATAGTTTCAGTAAATATCGCTGATGGATCATTTGAGAACTTATCGAATGAAAATATGGAGTTCCTAAGTCAGCTTAATATGGGTACTTGTGAAGAAAGATGGATTACTACAACCGATAATAAGAAGATGCATACGTGGGTATTATATCCACCTAATTTTGATAAGACAAGAGAATATCCAGCCATCCTGTTCTGTACAGGTGGACCACAAGGGACATTAAGTCAGAGCTGGTCAACAAGATGGAATTTTGCACTTATGGCTTCTCAAGGCTATATAATAGTACTTCCTAATCGTCGTGGAACAACAGCCTTTGGCCAAGAATGGTGTGATCAAATCTCAGGAGACTATATGGGACAGAATATGGATGACTATCTATCAGCTGCAAATAATCTACTTGAGGAGCCTTATGTCTCAAAGATGGGCGCATCTGGAGCTAGTTATGGTGGATTCTCTATCTATTATCTAGCCGGAATTCATAATAATACATTCGACGCCTTCCTTTCACACGCAGGAATCTTTAATCAAGAGCACATGTATATGATGACAGAAGAACTTTGGTTCCCTAACTGGGATAATGGAGGAGCACCATGGGATAACAATCCTATAGCTAAGAAACACTATGCTTCGTCAGCGCATACATTAGTTGAAAAATGGGATACTCCTATAATGGTGACACACGGTGAATTAGATTATAGAGTTCCAGTAGATCAAGGTATGGCAGCATTCAATGTAGCTCAGATGATGGGAGTTCCATCTAGAATGTTACTTTTCCCTGAAGAGAATCACTGGATACTTAGACCTCAAAATGCAGTGCATTGGCAAAGAGAATACTTTGCGTGGTTTGATCAATGGTTAAAAAACTAAGAATGGAAACATTACTAATAATACTAGCGATAGTAGCCTCTATAGTAGGAGTCCTAGGAGCATTTTTACCAGTGCTTCCAGGACCTCCTATTAATTGGGGGGCTTTGTTGATAGCCTTCTTCTTCATAGATGGAGCTGATGATGTTATAACAAAGAAGTTATTAATCATATACTTAATCGTTACTGTGGTAGTAACCATAGTGGACTATATCGTACCTGCCTACTTTACAAGGATAACAGGAGGATCAAAATCAGCCTCAAGAGGCTCAGTCGCTGGAATGTTGGTAGGCTTAATTTTCTTCCCTCCAATAGGAATGATAGTCGGGGCTTTTATCGGAGCGGTACTAGGGGAAGTGATACTAGAAGGAAAACAGTTACAGAAATCAATAAAGCCAGCCCTAGGATCCTTGATAGGATTTGTCGTAGGTACTGGCTTTAAGCTAGTGGCATCTATTATGATGCTATATCATTTGGTAGTGGCAGTATTTTAGCCTCTCATAGCCTCTTCTACTTCTTCAACAGTAATAGGCAGACGTTTAGACCCTAACAGTCTAGCTCCGTCCTCTGTGATAAGTACGTCATCTTCTAAACGGATTCCACCAAAGTCGTAGTAATCTTTTAACTTATCAAAGTTAATGAATTGGGCATTTGTTCCCTCATTTTTCCACTTCTCGATCAAGGCTGGGATAAAATATAGTCCAGGTTCATTAGATACTACGTGGCCAGTTTCAAGCATCTTTCCAAATCGTAATGATCCTAAACCGAACTGTGAAGATGGGCGATAGTTATCGTCGTAACCTACATAGATTTGACCAAGATCTTCCATGTCGTGGGTATCCATACCCATAGCGTGGCCAAGTCCGTGAGGCATCATAAGAGAATGAGCTCCAGCTGCGACTATTTCTTGGACATCTCCTTTAAGGATTCCAAGATCTACAAGACCCTGTGCTAGTACCGCAGACATCTTTTGATGAACCTCAGTGTATGATATGCCAGGACGAGAGAGTTCAAAGGCTAGATTATTCGCTGCAAGGACGATGTCGTATATCTCCTTTTGTTTTTGAGTAAACTTTCCAGAAGATGGCAGAGTACGAGTGAAGTCAGATACATAATTTGTATTAGTCTCAGCTCCAGCGTCAACTACTAATAGTCGTCCCTCAGTTAGGATCTGGTGGTGCATGTGGTTATGTAGCGTTTCTCCATTTTGAGAAAGGATAATAGGGAAAGATGGCATAAGACCTTCAGAGGCAGCTATACCTTCCATAACTCCTACGATATGCTGCTCTAGTACTCCTAGTTTTGCCATTTTCATAGCAGTGATGTGCATCTTATAACCTAAGTCAGCAGCCTTGTCCATTTCTATAATTTCGCAAGGCTCTTTGATAAGCCTTAAAGCCACTACAGCCTTAATTAACTCCACAGATGCAGAATCCTTGATTTTATCAAAAGGGATTTCTAAAAGCCTATTGATGTGAATCATATTTTTATGTCTATACGGAGGAAGGTAGTGTATCTTTCTACCAGCACTGCGAGCTTTGGTTATATACTCATCAAGAGCAGCAAAAGGAGCAGTCATATTAACCCCAACTTTTTCTGCCTTCTCTTTAAGAAGGGCCTGAGGACCCATCCAGATAATATCATCGATGTCTACATCATTTCCAAATACTACTATCTCTCCAGAGTCTATATCTAGTATAGCTGCGTGATCTGGGTCAGTTAGACCAAAGAAATAATTAAAAGTACTATCTTGGCGATATTTGTATGTATTGTGAGGATAATTATATGGTGCCTCTCCAGTACCTAATAATAAAATTAGTCCTGAATCCATTTTTGAAAGAAGACTCTCTCTTCTTTTTACATAAGTTTCTTTTGAGAACATAATATAGTTATTTAATAAATATTTACTTCATAAGTTAATTTAATGCCAAATCTCTCTTGAACAGATTGACAGATTAACTCTGATAATTCAAGTACATCTTTTCCGTCAGATGAACCTGTGTTGATTAAAACAAGGGCCTGCTTTTCATATACCCCGGCTCCCTTGTGTGTTTTACCCTTCCATCCACACTGGTCTATAAGGTATGCAGCTGATAATTTAACAGAGTCCTCATTATGCGGATAGTAGCTAATATTTGGATAAAACTTTAATATGGTGTGTAGAACTTTTTTATCGATAATGGGGTTAGTGAAAAAGCTTCCAGCATTTCCAGTTACTTTGTAATCAGGTAACTTTGAATCCCTAAGCTCTGTAACATAGTTTCTGATGTTTTCTAAAGATAAGCTAGATCTATTCTTGTCAAATTTCTCATTCAGAGCTTTGTAACTTAGATTGAAAATAGGCTGCTTGCTAAGTCGTAGGGTGACTGAGGTAATGATGTATTTTTTCATCTCCTCGTCCTTAAAAATAGAGTAGCGATAAGAGAAGAAGCAATCCTCATTTAAAAATGTTCTTGTGTCTCCAGTATTTAGATCTATGGCCTCAATCTTTACGATGTAGTCCTTTATTTCTACTCCGTATGCCCCTATATTTTGAATAGCTGCACTACCAGTCTCTCCAGGTATATTAGAAAGATTTTCTATTCCGTAAAGCCCCTTCTGGATACTGAATTTTACTACTTCATCCCAGTTTACTCCTGCCCCTATTTTAAGGTTGGCTGAAAGACGGGACTCTGCATTTATTTCTATAAAATTTATTTTAGAATGTAGAACTGTTCCTGGAAAGTTCCTTGTAAGAAGAAGGTTGCTACCTTCTCCAATATGCATCACAGGGTGTTTTAGTTCATTTGATTTAATATATTCGATGATTTCTTCTTTAGAGCTATACTCTAGGAAATAGGCACAAGAATAGTCGATATTAAATGTGTTATGTTTTAGTAGTGAGTAGTTCGTCTTTATGTCTATCATAGTATTCGGGTAATTTTCGCACCTAGTGCGTTAAGACGTGATTCAATATTTTCGTATCCACGGTCTATTTGTTCAATATTGTTGATTTGGCTTACTCCATCAGCACTTAATGCTGCGATTAATAGAGCGATTCCTGCTCTGATGTCTGGAGAAGTCATATTTCTGCTTTTTAGAGGGAATCTTTGGTCTTGTCCTATTACTACAGCCCTATGTGGGTCGCATAATATGATTTGAGCCCCCATATCTATTAAATTATCTATGAAGAAGAGGCGACTCTCAAACATTTTTTGATGTATAAGAATACTTCCTTTTGCTTGGGTCGCTACGACAAGGATGACACTTAGAAGGTCAGGGGTCATTCCTGGCCAAGGTGCATCAGCTATGGTCATAATAGAGCCATCGATAAAAGATTCTATTTCATAGTGCTCCTGCGCAGGGATATATATATCATCTCCTTTCTGTTCTAGTTTAATTCCGAGTCTTTCAAACTGCTTTGGAATGATTCCTAGATTCTCGAAACATACATCCTTGATAGTTAGTTCGCTCTTAGTCATGGCTGCCATACCTATGAAACTTCCGATCTCAATCATATCAGGCAGTATCCTATGCTCAGTGCCGTGTAAAGAGTCAACTCCTTTAATTTTAAGGAGATTTGAGCCTATTCCCTGTATGTCTGCTCCCATATCTACAAGCATCTTACATAGCTGCTGAATATAAGGTTCGCAGGCAGCATTATAAATAGTGGTATTGCCGGAGGCTAGAACAGAAGCCATAATAATATTTGCTGTTCCTGTAACAGATGCTTCGTCAAGAAGTATGTAGCTGCCTTTAAGTTCATCTACATATAGTTCGCAAAGTTCCTTGTTTGGGTCGTAATCTAGCTTTGCTCCAAGCGCTTCGAATCCTCGAAAATGAGTATCAAGGCGACGGCGGCCTATTTTATCCCCTCCAGGTTTTGGTATGAGTACCTTCTTAAATCTTGCAAGAAGGGGGCCAGACAACATAATAGCTCCCCTAAGGCCATTACTCTTCTTAATATATTCTTTGCTGTATATATAATCAGTGTCTATGTCCTCAGCCTTGAAACTATAATCGTTCTCACTTATCTTTTCTACTATCACGCCCATGTCGCTAAGTAGTTTGATAAGATTGTTAATATCTAGGATGTTAGGAATATTACGAATGATAATTTCTTCCTTCGTTAGTAGCACTGCCGATATAATTTGAAGCGCCTCGTTTTTTGCTCCTTGAGGAGTAATTTCCCCAGATAATCTATGTCCACCTTCTATTATAAATGATGCCATCTTATTCTTTGTTTGTAATTATTTCTTCAATAGTTTTTTTGAAATCAGGATGATTTTCTTCCCCTAGAGGCTCAATTATTACCTGCTCTATAGGGATATAACTAAGTCTTAATTTTATGATATCAGGAATATTGTCCTGATTGATTAAACGCTGAGCGTCCTTTTCGGTACACACTAGTACTGCAGAATTATTTTTCTTAGCCAAGGAAGCTATCCTCTTAAGTTCGCCTTTTGAGAATGAGTGATGATCGGCGAAATTTATATTTTCAACTAGCGAATAATTTGCTGAGACAAAACTCCTTAGTATAGAATTATCCGCTATGCCAGAAAAAAGAATTACTGATTTTGCTACTAGATATCTGTTGTCGAATTCTTCTGTAAATACAGGCTTTAGTCCCTTATATTCAACTGTAGAGAAGAAAAGTTTCTGATTAATCTTAAGTTTTAGATCGTCCCTCCACTGTTTTGAATTTATAATAGGGCTAAGGAATTTAGTAACGACTACAAGGTCTGCCCTCTTAGTTTGGCTGACTAGATCTCTGAGTCTACCAAAAGGAAGAAGGAAATCTCTAAATATCGGTCTGTGGCAGTTTACTAGCAGTATTGAAACTAGAGGTTTAACCCTTCTATACTGGAATGCGTCGTCTAGAAGTATAAGTTGAGGTCTGGAGTTTTTATCCAGTGCTTCTAATTTATTAATAGCATTTACTCTATTTTCATCAACGATAACCATTACATCTTGGTATTTCCTTTTTATCTGTAAAGGCTCATCTCCTACTTCACTCGCTTTACTCTTAGATAGTACTTCAATATAACCCTTTGTCTTCCTCCCATAACCTCTAGAGATAACTGCTATTCTGTAATCATCTTTGAATAAGTTGATTAAGTATTCTATTTGTGGGGTTTTTCCAGTTCCGCCAACTGTGATATTTCCCACCGTGATAATAGGTGTATCAAAGCTATATGATTTGAATACACCCTTGTCGTAGAAAAAATTACGTATCAAAAGGCAGAGGTAGTATGGAAGTAATATTAGTAGATCAATTCTCATCTTTTTACATTTGAATCTTTAGTAAGAGACAAAGTTACATAATAATTTAGAAAAAGTCCTAACTTTGTAGGATGAAAATTGCTAATATAGTTTTACCAGAAAAACCACTTTTTTTAGCGCCAATGGAAGATGTAACAGACGCATCTTTTAGGTACATTTGTAAGAAGTTTGGAGCAGATATGCTTTATACAGAATTCGTATCTTCTGATGGCTTGATAAGGGATGCTAAAAAGGCCCTAGCAAAGCTAAATCTGTATGAGTATGAACATCCTATCGGAATTCAGATTTATGGACATATTCCAGAGGCCATGGTGGAAGCAGCGGTAAGAGCGGCGGAGGCAGGCCCCGATCTTTTAGATATAAACTTTGGATGCCCAGTGAATAAGATCGCAAATAGAGGAGCTGGATCAGGAATGATGCGTTTCCCAGACTTGATGATAGATATCACAAAGAGGGTTGTTGATGCTGTGAAAATACCAGTAACAGTGAAAACACGCCTAGGATGGGATGATAATTCAAAAATAATAGTTGAATTAGCTGAGAGATTACAAGATACAGGAATAAGTGCTCTTACAATACACGGAAGAACAAGATGCCAGATGTACAAGGGAGAGGCTGACTGGTCGTTGATAGGCGAAGTGAAGAATAATCCAAGGATGAATATTCCTATCATAGGAAATGGCGATATTACCTCAGCTCAAGGAGCAGCTCAGGCCTTTGATAGGTATGGCGTAGATGGAATAATGATAGGAAGGGCAAGTTTTGGTAGACCATGGATCTTTCAAGAAATAAGACATTATCTAGATAAAGGTGAACCAATGCCAGAATTGACCCTTAATCAGAAAGTAGACCTAGCGAAGGAACACCTAGCAAAATCCTTAGAGGTAAAGGGAGATAGGGTCGGAATCTTAGAGATGAGAAGGCATCTATCTTGCTACTTTAAGAACCTTGAAAACTTTAAGCCAATGCGCCTGAAGTTAGTGACAGAAAATGATCCTGAAGAGCTATTTAAACATCTAGAAGAAATAAGAAATAACTGGAGCAATGGAGATATATAAAAACATAAAAATAGGAAATTATCTACCTGTAGGTACTTCAAAAGTATGCGTTGTAATAGATAAAAATCTTGAATCCTATAAAGAACTTTTCTCTGAGTATGAAATAATAGAGGTAGAGGTATCAGAAAAGTTAAAAAATCTTCAGACTGTTTCTGAGCTAATAGATAGGTTCTTGCAGCTAGGGCTAGATAGAAAAGCCTTCATCGTCGGAGTTGGCGGAGGAATCTTAACAGATGTAGTGGGCTTTGTAGCCTCTATTTACAAAAGAGGACTAAAGTTTGGCTTTATACCAAGTACTCTTCTTTCTCAGGTGGATGCAGCTATCGGAGGAAAGAATGGAGTAAATAGTGAATATTATAAGAATGTAATAGGAGTGTTTAGACAGCCTGAATGGATAGTGCTAAGTCCATTATTTTTGAATACTCTTTCAGAAAGAGAATTGAGATCAGGCTTGTCTGAGATGCTAAAAACATTTTTAATCTTTGAGCCTCACGCATATAATACCCTAGTGAAAATGTTTAGTAGCATAGACCTAAAAAATTTATCACAAGAAAACATGGAAGAGCTCTCAGGATTTATAAGCAAATGTGCATCCTATAAAATGGAAATGGTCAGGCGAGATGAATTTGAAAAAGGAGAGAGGAGACTTTTAAACTTAGGGCATACCTTTGGCCATGCTATAGAAAAGTGCACTGATAAATATACACACGGAGAAGCAGTAGCTTTAGGGATGATAATTTCAGCAAAGATAAGTGAGAATATGCAGGGAGGATGCTCAGATCCTTGTTTGTCTGAGAAATTAACTCAAGACTTTAATAGTATTGGACTTCCAACAGAGCTTGATTTTAATAAAGAATGTATCTTTAAGGCGGTTCTTAATGATAAAAAGGTAGTGCAGAATGAAATATATTTCTCAAGACCCTATTCGATAGGGGATGTAAGAGTTGAGAAAATAGATATAGAGAAACTCAAAGAGGCATACTATGCTCTGTCTTAGTCTAGCAGCCAGAGATATAGCTTTATTTGAAGACTTGCTGTTGAGTACTGGGTTCCAAGAGAGGATTAAGGAATCTTTTGTCGAACTGAGAATGGATTACGGTGGTGTCTCACTAGATCAGGTAGCAGAATTATGCTCGCTAGCTCCTCGGCTTATCTACACTCATAGATATGATGCAGATCTTGAATCCTCTAAAAAAGAAGATATAGGGAATGTGCTTAGCTCCTACTATCAAGCAATACATAGTGGTGTGGCTTATATCGACCTTGACTTAAGTCTCTCAGAGAACTTTCTTAATCAAGTCATAGAGCGAGCAAGGCAAAATAATGTAGGATTAATCATATCTAGTCATAATTATGAAACTACTCCAGATTTAGCTACGCTAGAGGCTTTACTTATTAAAGCAAAGTCCTATAATCCAGATATAATTAAGATAGTGACAAGGGCAGAAACACTCAGTGAGGTCTCACGAGTCTTGTCTCTTTATCATAACCCTCATTTAGACAGGCCTTTACTTGCTTTTACTATGGGAGAGAGTACAAAGTATTCGCGTCATCTAAGTCTAAAAATGGGAGCTCCTTTTATCTATGTCTGTTCGGACAAACTCGGTGCTACGGCTAGCGGTCAGTATACTGTAGACGAAGCCTTAGAGCTTTTAGATGAAGGGCGATATAAATATGATTTGCCGAATTTTGAGCTACCCGAGTCCCTTCCACTTTCTAAAAGTATTGCCCAAAGGGCAATATTAGCTGCCTTTCTTTCAGGTGACGAACTCTTTTTGCAAAGGAGCGATATTGCTACTGCAAGTGGAGATATTGCGTCAGCAAGAACGATGGTAGGAGAATTTTCAACGTCTTTAGCAGAGATAAATGTGGGAGAGAGTGGTCTACTGTGTCGTATGATGATGGCTCTGTGTGCTGTAGACTTTCTAAATAGGGGTGAAACTTATGTGATAAGGGGCTGTGCTAGTTTGAGTAGTAGAGTGTTTAATGATGAAATCGAGGCGCTAAGGTCTTGGGGTTTAGAGGTATTTAGTGAAAATGGGCGACTTCCGATATCTATTAAGGGAAGGATTAAGAGTGCTTATTTAGAGTATGATGCTTCAAAGTCTTCTCAGTTTGCGTCAGGATTATTTTTCGCACTGCCTCTTTTGAGTCAGAATACAGAGTTAAAATTAATAAGGCCAGTTAGTCTGGATTATCTGACTTTAACACTGGATGTTCTACTGCATTCAGGGATAAATATAGAGTGCTTAGGTGCTAGCGAAAATGTATTACATTATAAGATAGCGGCGCCTCAGACTTACGCCTTTAGGGAGGCGGATATCGAAAGGGATTGGAGCGCGGCTGCCTACCTTATGGTAGCGGAAAGATTACTCTCGGGAAGTACTTCTGTGCCAGAGGGCTTGAACAAGCAGAGTGTGCAGGCGGATAGAAGGATTCTTGATGTACTTAATTTAGACGGGACTTCTTTAAAAGCCTTCGACTTTGATGCGACTCATAGCCCAGATCTTTTCCCTATATTGGCGGTTTTAGCTGCTAATTCTGAAGGTCTTAGTCGAATAAAGGGTATTTCTCGTTTGTATAATAAAGAATCTAATAGGGCTCAGGCGATTTACTATGAGTTATCTGCACTAGGCTATATGCTAACTATCGATCAAGCTAAGGATCAAATGCTGATAGAGGGAGGTTTATCTCCCTCATTTCCCTCACGCTATAATTCGAAAAAAACTTTGTGTTTAAACTCCTATGGCGATCATAGAATGGTCATAGCTCTAGCTGTAGCAGCAAAACTGCAGAGTAAGAATTACTTTGAAAGAATTATGATAGATAACCTGGATTGTATCAAGAAGTCTTTTTTACCCTAAGGAGTCCTTTTCGGAAGTAGGGTGCTAGAATCTGGTCTGTTTTGTACGCTAGAAGATAGCCCTCAGAAAACTGACTTGAAAGTTCTTTATGAGAATCTTGAGCTACTTGCTTAAAGAAGGCGGCAATATCCTGTGCGTCATTATGTTTGTGGTAGGTGCAGCACGCTATATGCAGTCTGTCTATATGTTTCACTATCCAGTCTTTTGAACTCTCAAGCACATCTTGCTCATAACCTTCTATGTCCATTTTTACAAATAGCTTCTTATTTTTTAAGTCCGCACTATTTTCTGCGTTTTCAATATGCTTTTTAAAAGCAGTCTCAAGGGTGATGCTAGTATTAGAGTCCTTGCTAGATACGAGTTTGTTGATAATAATTACTTTATCCTTCCACGGGGCAAAACTCTCTTTGAGTGCTTTTATCCATTTTTTATCTGATTCAAAAAGGATGATTTTACTAGCCTTCTCTGCTAAGTCTAGGGATACTAAACCCTCCGCACAGCCTAGATCAAATATTATGGCGTCCTTCTCAAAACAGAAATCCTTAGAAAAATATGCATGTGGGGAGGAACTCTTGTAACCTTCCCCTAGAAGATCCTCATTCTCTATAAAATTCTTGTATGTCTCTATGCTAAGCGCTTTAGAATAAGAACTAGGAAAGTAGAGTCTCTTTCCCTTATGTAGGATGTAGTTCATATTTTTTCTAAAGTCATACTTAGCCTCTATTTTACCTAACTTCTTAGTCGAAGGGTATGGAAAGATAGAAAGATGCTTTTTTTCTTTAAGGTAAGCGAGTTCCTTCTCATAGGCCTTATCCTCTTTAATGGAGTGGTAGCACATTATGGTGTCGTAAAGGCTAAGCTCGTAGAGTGAAGTGAGCCTCTTGCGTATATTGCTTTTTGATAAAAAAGCTAAACCCTTAATGAGGCTTTTTAGATCTATCTTTTTTTCGTTCAGAGAATACATATCCTTATGTTTAAGGTGTAAAGGTAGTATTTATTTTCTTGTGAGCCAAGTGTCCCATGGTGTAGCGTAGGTTGATCTCGACAACAGGACGAAGCTTATTAGAAGAAGTAGAACTATCCTCATACACATACATGTCGACTCCTAGGTGTCCATTGTAGGTAGGGACTATGTTTTTAGATATAAAGTCTTTGATTTTATCTTGGTAATCATCTAGCTCCTGAAGATTTATGTAGGAACTAAGTTTTTCTCTGATTTGTTTATCTGTTAGCTGGGCATTTGATATATAGGCTCCATTCTTAGTTTTAAAAAGAGAGTAGCCTATAAAGTCATCTCCCTTAAAAAGAAGGGCGAAATCTTGAATAACTTTATGGCGCTTTTCAGCTATGATACTGCCTTGAGTATTTATAGTTCTTATGCACCATCCTCTGTCGGATTCACTAAGGGTCTTATGACACCATCTAAGCCCTCTTCCACTGCCAGACCAAGGTGATTTTAGCACTAGGTCTTTTTCCCTCTCTAGTATTATCTCTAGCTGCTTCGTGTCGTTTATTTCTAGTCCATCACTATGTCCTAAAGATGAGCTTAATTTAAGGGCTGTCCTTCTATGGGATAGTTCTCGATACTCGTTAATCCATTCACTTGAAGGGTAGAGCTCTGACCTTAGCCCCGCTTTTCTAAGTCTTTTTACTAGGTGGGCATTCCAGCCCCAAGGAACCACTTCGCTTATGCTCGCAAGGTCTATTTCACTTAGAGAACTCCCAGGAAGGAGCACGATATCTCCCTCGCTAGCGAGGATGCTCATTATAGTAGCATTCTCCTGCTTAAATCTCTCAATAGTTTTAGAAGGCATGAAATTCTCGCTTCCATTTCCTAGAGCCATATCATGCTCAGGGTTGAATATGAATAGTCGTAATCCCATGCCTTACATAATATGTATTATTAGAAATTAAGTCTAATTCCGAAATTATAGTTTCTTGGAAGACCCCAGTAGCCTCTAAAGCTTTCAAGGTCGTGCTGAGCTCCGTCCACTCCTCTTTCTATGTAGAATGCATCAAAAAGGTTATTGATACTACAGAATACAGTAAGAGCGAATTTAGGACTAAATCTATGTTGCCAGCTTATGTTGAGGTTAAATATGTGGTAAGCTGGAATTTGATAAGATTCTGAGCGGTCATCAGGATTAGTTCTAGAACTAGGATCAAAATCTGACCAGAAACGATCATTGAACTGCCAATCTAATTTTACAAAAAGATCGCTGTTTTGGAAGAAATAATGCTTATCTCTAAGTGCTCTAAAAAGATTTGTCTCCAGAGCTGCCCCAAGTTGAGTTTGAGGAGCATCTCCTACGTGTAGTCCTTTAGTGTATATGTTTAAGGTGTTAACGAGCTGACTTGTAACAGGATCATAGAAGGAAGCACTTACATCGTTTAGCCACTTCCATTCCCCAATAGAGGCAAAGGCCTCAAGTTTTAACCAGTGAATAGGTCTATAAAAGGCGTCCATCTCTACACCATAATGGAAGGCATTAAGACCTGATACCATATACATATGCTTATCATCTTGAATGTAAGGATTACTCATTAGGCTCTTGTTTTTCCATAGAGCTGA
Source organism: uncultured Muribaculaceae bacterium (assembly GCA_964369605.1). GTDB lineage: Bacteria > Bacteroidota > Bacteroidia > Bacteroidales > UBA932 > CAYJFD01. Next base: position 241,035 of record CAYJFD010000001.1, read on the forward strand.
ATAGGCAGTAGCTTCCATTCCATAGTTGCGTCCAACAAGACGGTACCCAAGTTCTCCTAGGTAGTTTTCCTCGTTCTTGATATCATTTGAGATATTATTATTTCCACTCGCGAAAATAACATTGGCATAAGGAGTTCTGCTGTATGCTGCTGCATTTAGATAAATGCTGTTATTATTATTTATCTTATATAAGGCTCCTGCTTTTATGCTTCCGCCAGCTCCTAAATAGGTATCACTGTACACATCATCTACATAATTATATACATCCCAGCGTTGAACTGTAGATCCACTACCAGAGGCTCCAAGCTTTAGGATTAATTTGTTATCAGCCAAATAGTAAGAACTCATAGCGTATACAGTAAGGTAGTTCATATTTCTACCATTGTGTCCTCCAAGATAATCTCCTACTTTATCATAAGTGTTATTCCCTGCATCATACCAGTAATCACCTCCAAGTAAGTCAAGAAGCTGTTTCTTTTCCCAAGTTTGGTACAGTTGATAGTGAAGACCAGCATCTAGCTCGACTTTATCGTTAAAATTAAATAGGGTGCTACTCTTTAGTCCAGCCTGGGTATGACCAGCCATGTGTTGGCTCATTACATTAACAGCCTCATAGCCGTGAACAGGATCATAGTTTTGTCTATTATCCTCATAAACGGCACTCCAGTCTATCTGTCCGTTAGTCTGGTGCGAGATGATACTATTACTATAGTCCTGCGAGTATGTTCTAAGTCCACCTCCGTTTCCGATAGCTAGATAAGCACTATTACTCATATTTACTTTGATATTATCATTTTTGCCTGTCTTTGTATTCCAGAAATGGCTTAAAGTGAAATACGGTTTAAAGTAATTATTTTCGTTTGTCGTCCTAGCTTCGCCTTGGTCATATCCCCAGTTCTTATTATAATCTCTACCATAGGTCAAGATCTCGTCGTAACTTAAACGGGTAGCACGCTGCTCGTGTCTTTCAGGAGAACCAAGAGCAGTAAAAAGCAAGGAGTGATTTTTCTTAAATGTTTTACTTACTGAGGCTAGGTAAGAAAAGGCATTAAGATCAGTTTGCTGGACATAGCCCTCTCCAGTGGCGTAAGAAGCCACTAGTGATACTGCCCATCCATTTTTAAGCTGTCCACTATTATAGTCTAAGAAGGTTTTAGAGGTGCCAAAACCTGTGTAGGAATAACCAAGATTCAAGTGAGGCTTACTTTCGGGACTAAGGGTGATAATGTTGATCGTTCCACCAACAGAGTTGTCAGAAAGCATTGATCCTCCGATTCCTTTTTGTAACTCGATCTTAGCTGTAGCGTCTGTCAGTCCTATCCAGTTATTCCAGAACATTGATCCAGAAGTTAACCCAGAGATGGGAACTCCATTAAGTAATACAGAGATATTCTCTTGTTCGAAACCTCGGATATTTATCCTAGCGTCTCCGTAGCTACCACTTTCAGAAGTGGCATAAACCCCTGGCGTAAAGCCGAGCAGTTCAGGAAAGGTTTTACCAGTAGAAATTCTGGAAATTTCCTGTTTGCTAATAGATTTTAATCTTAGGGGAGATTTGTTTACAGGATTTACTCCTGCCGAGATCGTGACTTCATCCAGCAAGATCGCTGTAGAGTCAACACCATTGTGCGCAGAATCTTGCGCACGCACACCAATACTTAAACTTAAGGTACTGATGATGAGAATTAAAATTCGTTTGTTCATAATACTTGATTTTTTATTCACATCATCAAGGCAGATATATACTTCTTCTTTCATCCAGACTATAACTGTCGGTGCCGTAGTTTCAACGGCTCAGCTCTTTGTCTGCCTCTCAGACTCAAAGCTCGCGGACTTTACCGCCGGTAGGGATTCGCACCCTGCCCTGAAGATGCCGCAAAGATATGTAATAAAAGATAAGTTCCAAATATTTATTTCCCACACTAATTTAAATGCTCTATATTTGCTAAATGAATTCATTTGGCAATAAATTTAGACTCAGTATTTTTGGTGAGTCACACGGTCCAGCTATCGGAATCGTGATAGATGGTGTCCCAGCAGGCATACCATTAGATGAAAAAGACTTTATAGAGGATATTCTTAGAAGAAAGCCAGGGAAGAAAGGGACGACTACAAGAGAAGAAAAAGATACTCCTCGTTTCCTTTCGGGCGTTTTTAATGGCTATACTACTGGAAGTCCCCTTACTATGACTTTCGAAAATGAGAACGTGGATTCCTCTGCTTACGACGATAGTGGTATTCAGCCTCGTCCTGGCCATGCTGATCTTGTAAATAGTATAAAGTTCGAGGACTACAACGATTACAGAGGGGGAGGGCATAGCTCTGGGCGTCTGACATTGCCACTTGTGGCTGCAGCACGAGTAGCTAAAAGCATTCTTTATCAGGGCTGCGAGCACCTAGAAGAGGAAGATTTAATATCGGTCAGGGCATATTTGACTCCTGAGAGTGAGGCTTTTGTGAAAGAGCATCTTGACGATGCAATATCAAAAGGTGATTCACTCGGAGCTGTAATAGAGTGCCGCGTAAGGGGTCTTGATGCGGGAATAGGAGAGCCGTTCTTTGAATCACTAGAGTCGCAAATAGCTCAACTAGCTTTTTCGATACCAGGGGTGAGAGGTGTAGAGTTTGGAGATGGATTTGCATCTTCTTATATGAGAGGCTCTCAGCATAATGATCCGATTATAGATGCCACAGGAAAAACTAGTAAAAATGGAGCAGGTGGAATAAATGGTGGATTATCAAATGGAAATGATATCGTTTTTCGAGTAGCTTTTAAGCCAACAAGTTCTATAATGGCGGAGCAAAAAACATATAATTTTTCTACAGGGGAAAGTGATGAATTGTCGACGCAGGGGAGACATGATGCCTGTTTTGCACTACGTTGTCCCGTAATAGTTGAAGCGATAGTTTACATCGTATTGGCTCAATATTTTGTAGATTAAGAAAATATGCTTACCTTTGTCGCCCCTAATTTTATAGGGAACGCAACAAAATTTAATGTATTAACTTAAAAATCAAGAAAGTGGACACACAAAGTTACAAAACAGTGTCGGCTAACCCAAACACTGTAACAAAGGAATGGGTATTGGTAGATGCCACAAATCTTGTACTTGGTAGACTAGCTTCAGAAGTTGCTATGATTCTACGTGGGAAGCGTAAGCCTTATTACACTCCTCACGTTGATTGTGGTGATAATGTAGTTATCGTCAATGCTGAGAAAATCCGTTTAACCGGAAACAAGATGGACAAGAAAGTTTACGTACGTCATACTGGATATCCAGGTGGACAACGTTTTTCTACACCAAAAGAGGTTTTAGCAAAAAAACCTACAGCCGTAATCGAGGAAGCCGTAAGAGGAATGCTTCCAAAGAACAGACTTGGTTCAGCTCTATTTACTAACCTACACGTATATGCAGGTTCAGAGCACCCACACCAAGCACAGTCACCAAAATCTATTAATTTATTAAACGTAAAGTAAACAGAGCATGGAATTAATCAACGCCCTTGGAAGACGTAAATCAGCAGTTGCTCGCGTTTATGTAAACAAAACAGGAAAAGGAAATATCGTTATTAACGGTCGTCCTCTAGATGAATATTTCAAAGAGGATTCACTTCGTTTTATAGCTAGACAGCCTTTAACAGTTACTGGAACTCTTTCTAACTTCGACATTAAGGTAAACCTTACAGGTGGTGGTTTTAAAGGACAAGCTGAGGCTCTTCGCCTTGGTATCTCTCGTGCTCTATGTGAAATAGATGCAGAGACTTATCGTTCAGTACTTAAGTCAAATGGTTTCTTAACTCGCGATGCTCGTGAGGTGGAAAGAAAGAAACCAGGTCGTCCTGGTGCACGTAAGCGCTTCCAATTCAGTAAACGTTAATATCGTTCGACTGATTTACAATTTATTGCACAACTTATATTAAGTAGTAGGATCCTCCTTGTGAGGCTACCTAGTATTTATTAAGTTGCGGTAAATTTGGGAGATCGGCAAGAAAAGTCGCTACTCCGAAATTAAAAAAGAGAATTCTCATTAAGGAGAAACAAAACAAATTAAAATTAGAAAAATGTCAAGAACAAATTTCCAAGATTTATTAGATGCAGGTGTACACTTTGGACACTTGAAGAGAAAATGGAATCCAAAGATGGCACCATATATCTTCATGGAGAAGAATGGTATCCATATCATTGACCTGCATAAAACAGTTGTAAAAATAGATGAGGCTGCAAATGTAATGAAGCAATTCGCGCGCACAGGCCGTAGAATTCTATTTGTAGCTACAAAAAAACAGGCAAAAGACATCGTTGCAGAATATGCAAAGAGCGTAGAGATGCCTTATGTTATCGAAAGATGGCCAGGTGGAATGTTAACAAACTTCCCTACTATTCGTAAGGCTATCAAGAAAATGAATGTTATCGACAAGATGATTGCTGATGGTACATTCTTAACACTAGCAAAGCGTGAGCGTCTTCAAGTAACTCGTCAAAGAGCTAAACTAGAGAAAAACCTTGGTTCTATAGCAGACCTTAACCGTCTTCCTGCTGCACTATTCGTGATAGATGTTCAAAAAGAAATGAACGCAGTGAAAGAGGCTAATCGTCTAAATATACCGGTAATCGCGATGGTTGATACTTGTTGCGATCCTACACCAATTGATTACGTGATTCCCGCAAATGATGATGCAGCTAAATCAATAGCTCTAGTAATGGAGACTGTTTGTGGCGCTATCAAGGAAGGTCTTGAAGATAAGAGAATTGAGAACGAGAAGAAGGCTGAGCTAGATGCAATGAATAAGAAAAATGACAATGCTGCAGGAAAAAAGGTTCGCCCTCGCAAATCAGCTCCTAAGACTGAAGAGGAAGCAGCACCTGCAACTGAAGCTTAATTATTAACTCCTATTAAAATTTATTACAATGGAAATTAAAGCAGCAGATGTAGCGAAACTTCGCAAAATGACTGGAGCAGGTATGATGGACTGTAAGCAAGCCTTAAAGGATGCTGAAGGTGATTTCGACAAAGCTCAAGCTATAATTAGAGAAAAAGGTAAGTTAGTAGCAGCTAAAAGAGCTGACCGCGAAACTACTGAAGGAGCTGTAGTGGCTAAATTAAACTCTGACAATACTAAGGCTATCCTTGTATGTTTAGGTTGTGAAACAGACTTCGTTTCTAAGAATGCAGAATTCCAAACATTAGCTAACAGCATCGCTGAAGTAGCTATGAGCGAATTTCCTGCTTCAAAAGAGGCTCTTATGGAAGTTTCATTAGATGGTCAAACTTTAGAGGCAGCGATTACTCAGCAAACTGGTAAGAGTGGAGAGAAGCACGTGGTAGCATGTTACGAGAAAATCGAAGCAGCTTACATCGCAGCGTATGTTCACATGACTGGTAAAATCGGTACTATCGTAGGCTTCAATAAGGGTATTAACCCTGAAGTAGCTAAAGAGATAGCTATGCAGATTACTGCTATGAGTCCAGTATCTATCAGTAAGGAAGATTGTCCAAAAGAAGTTATCGAAAAGGAATTAGAGATAGCTATCGCTAAGACAAAAGAGGAGCAAGTACAAAAGGCAGTTGAAGGAGCTCTTAAGAAAGCAGGCTTCAACCTTTATATCGCTGAAAACGAAGAGCACCTTAACGAAGGTATTATGAAAGGTAATATCACAGAGGCACAAGCTCAAGAAATCAGAGATATCAAAGCTAATGTTTCAGCTGAGAAAGCAGCTAACCTTCCTGAGCAGATGGTACAACAAATCGCTCAAGGTCGTCTAGCTAAATTCTTCAAAGAAAGCACATTAGAAGAGCAAACTTTTGTTAAAGATGGTAAGATATCTGTAGCTGAATACTTAAAATCAGTAGATTCTGAAGTTAAAGTAACAGCTTTCCACAGATTCTCATTAAACGACTAAATATTTGTTCTGTTCTGTAAAGAGCAAATACAAATAACAAATAAAAAACTTATTTTAATCAGCAAGTGGATTAGTCCATTTGCTGATTTTTTTTATCCACTCTATCACTTCCAGCCACTCTGCCATTCCCACGCACCGTAAAAAACGCCCGTCGGCAAAAAACGCTCTCAGACAGTGAAAACTCCGACGGACCGCTACTT
>CAYJFD010000002.1:0-19114 GCA_964369605.1 uncultured Muribaculaceae bacterium
CGACAACCACAGCCGAAAGCTCCTGACGCAACACATCAAAATCAATCGCCATCTCAATCTCACCATTTTCACCCTTTCGCTCAGTCAAGCAATTAGGAAACAACGCCCCAATCGCCTCTATATTCTTATCAACCTTATTCAGGCTGTGCATTTTTAGTTTGTTCATTGTTATTTATTTCTATATTAAATCCTTCAATTATATTTTTTAGCGAGCTTAATTGTGACTCTGATAAGGTTTTACCTCTCGCAATCTGTTCTCTTAGACTATAAACAAAATCACAATTAAATGATCGATTGTCTTTTGCCCAACTTATTACCATCTCAATTGAAAACTTCGTGGAATTAGTCTCATATTTAGTTGCATTGATGAGTTTTTGATTAATTTCACGCTTTATATTTAGCTGTTTGTCGCTTAAATTTCGTTTTAATCTAATGTTGCTATAAAATTTATAATCCCATTCTGTTATGAAATCATTATCATAAAGATATAATAACGTCCCTTCAGACATACTGCTATCAATTGTTTTTTTAATCTTTTTTACTGACTGAATTATTTTATCTCCATTATCAATATCTAAAAACTTATTTACACAACAGTTACCGACTTCTGTTTCGTTGCTATTAATCCTATTCTTAATTACACAAATATTTTTAATTGGATAATGTCCACATAAACAAGTAGATGGCTCTTCACTCTCATACACATACTTAAAGTCCCACTCTAATCTAGCAGATTCCCATACATCCGAAACGCTCAGTTGTATGATTTCTTTCGGTAATTTGTAATTATTCATAACTGCCATTTTTCAAGTTTCTAATCTCCTGCACCAACTCATACTTGCGTTTTGGTTGTTTCTCGGCTCGTGCCTTGCGTTCGAGTGATTCTATTTGCTTTTGTATCTTGCGCCTTTGTTCGTTATGCTCGATTTGCTCGGTGAGTGTATTGCCCTGCTCAACCTTAAAAGAGCCGATTTGAGTTGTGATATTTTGCCATACCGTATCGAGGTTAATGTCCGAAACATCCAAGCTCAACTGCTCCAGGCTCTGCCACTGTGAGGTGTGGAGTTTGCTATGGTATAGAGCAAGGCACGCCTCGCCATCAAATTCAAGGACGAAGACCATTCTCTGCTCAATGAGTTTGGTGAGCATAATTATATTCTTCTCGTTGAACTCTCTCTTCTTGAGAGCTACGTGAACCACAAAGATGCTGGCTACCTCACTACCTGCCGAGATGGATATTGTCGCCTCTGAAAGTTCTGCAATAATCTGCATACGGCTAATGTCAGCATCGAACACCGCTCTTTGAGCCGCATTCAACACAAACTTATCGTAGATTGCCTTTTTCGGCAATGCTATGTTGCGTAGCGTTTTATTTGGTAGGTTCAACATATTATTTCACAACTAAAAAACATATTAACTCAAAATCATCTAAGCCCTTTATCTCGTTAGTAAAGAAGCTAACTTGACTGCCACTCAGAAAACTATCCAACGTGCTTTTTGATTTTACATCTATAATAGAGTTTATGGCATCGCCAAGCAACCTTGAGTAGTGCTTCATATTCTTTCCATCTCGTGTCTCCTTATTAAAATCACGACATAGCTCGCTGTTTGGCGTATCATTTCCACGACACAATAGCCTAAAACGGTTGAGTATCTCCTTTGATTCGAGGTGGTTAATAATAACCTCACCATCGTCAGAGATATAGACCATATAGAAGGGGTGCAGCAAGTTTTGGTTATCTATATTTACGCTGTTGGCTCTGTTGCGCAGAACATAGATAACGCCTTGGGGTGCATCCTCCTCACTTTTTGCAACTGCGTGCAATCCAAAGGGTGTTTTGTCTAAATTGGGTTCTTTCTTGATATAGTCAAGTAAATCGAGCCTAAATTCGTTCAAGCCCAAATCCATAATAGACACCCCTGTGCTCATATCCTCAATATCAACAACTTCGTCTTTTAGTCGCTGGAGCTGTTGCTTGCGATACTCCATATCCATCTTCTCGCCATCGCTGAGTAGGTTATCATCACCCGTAGCGGTCATATCAACAATCTTCATTCGTGTCTCAACTCTTGATTTTAGATTGATATACTCGTCGAGTGATATATCTGGCCAAAAGTTTACGAGTTGCACCTCCTTGTTTTTGCTGCCGATACGGTCGATACGCCCAAAACGCTGGATTATTCGCACTGGGTTCCAATGTATGTCGTAGTTAATTAGGTAGTCGCAATCTTGTAGGTTCTGTCCCTCCGAGATACAGTCCGTCGCTATGAGTACATCTATCTCGTCAGTGGAGTGTGGCAGTAACAAAGCTTTACTCTTTGAGATTGGAGAGAAACAGGTAAGCACCGTATTCAGGTCGGAACGTAGCTTCGGAATAGTGGTTCGCCCATCTACTGAGCCAGTTATCATTGCAGAATTTAGTCCATACTTCTCTTTGATAAAACCACTTACATTAGCGTATAGGTATTCTGCCGTATCTGCAAATGCCGTAAAGATGATAACTTTTTTGTTGTCATCATTTATCGGGTGCTCAACTTTATCACAAAGAATAGTTAGTAACCTTTGAAGTTTGCAATCATAGGCAGGAGTTATATCTTGCACCATTAATGATAGCAACTCTAATACTTCGCTATCTTTTGCTAACTGTCTACGCCACGACTGGTAGTCCATATCGGCAAGGTTGATTTTCACTTTTTTGCCAAATGTGAATAGATCATCGCCCAAATCCTCCTCGTCAAATTCGCTTACATTAGTCAAATCATTAAGTGAGATGATAGCACTATCGCTCACATCAAAAGCATCAATAGTACTAATAGTGCTATTGATTAGTTCTCGTATTCTATCCAACGTAAGTCTAAATGAAAAGACCGAGCTTTCCATTCGCTTCATCAAGTTAATAGCGGTTAATCTGCGTATTCCCTTTTCTCTATTGGCTTGTGTAAAATTGATGTTTACTTTATTATCTTCGTATAAATCAGCGTATTTATCAATCTTTGACGGCAGGATATAATGCGTGGGTGTATATATACTCAAGTTAAGCAACATTAGCTGCTCAAATATCTGATTATAGTTTATTGCACTCTCCAAATTTGTTAGAGGAGGGTGTTCAGGTAGAGGCACTCTTCGTATAGGGAATGTGCCAATAGCTGTTGTGTCGTAATATTTCTCAACGTGCTTGCGAGAACGAGCAATAGTAACACTATCAAGAACCTCAAAGAAATCAAAGTCTAACATCTTCTGAAGCCTGACTCCGGTACGTTCGTCTGGAACTAATTTACTCCACACATTGAATACCTTTTGAGCATTTTTGAAAATGTCTTCTATTGAGCGTGTCGTATTTAATTTCTCGTCTATCTTTTTACTATCGCCCTCGTAAGCTAACTGCAATTGGTTTTTAAGATCATTAAATCTATTGTTTACGGGGGTTGCTGACAGCATCAGAACCTTTGTCGGCATACCTTTACGTATCACCTTATTCAGTAGCTTTAGGTAACGATTTTCTTTTTCATTATCCTCAGCAGATAATTTACCACCATTTCTGAAATTATGAGACTCGTCAATTACAACCAATCCATAGTTGCCCCAATTTAAGCGGTCTAAGTCAATTCCGTTTGAAGTACCCTTGTCGCGACTTAGATCCGAATGATAAAGCACTGTATAGGAGAGCCTATCCTCAGCGATAGGGTTATTCACATAGTTATCTTTGTATGTATTCCAGTTATTGCTAAGTTTCTTAGGGCACAATACTAAAACATCCTTATTTCGTGACTCATAATATTTTATAACAGATAGTGCCGTGAATGTTTTACCAAGACCTACACTATCCGCAAGAATACAGCCGTTATATTTCTCTAATTTGTTGATAATAGACAGAACAGCATCTTGTTGAAAGTTAAAGAGCATATTCCATATCTTGCTATCCTTGAAGCCAGTCGCCTCATTTGGTAATACATCTTCTGAAATATCCTCAAGAAATTCATTGAAAATATTATATAAAGTCACATAGTATATAAACTCTGGTGTATTCTCTTTATAAACCTCAGTGATGCTGTCTATCAGTTGCTGAGTTACATCTTGCATTCTATCTTTATCGTTCCATAGCTGATTAAATAGGCTAAGGTATTGATTTGCGTGAGGAGATGGTAATCTATTCACAAAATTGAAGATATTGTTGCCCCTATCACATCCTAAATCGGTGGTTGTAAATCCTGAAATAGGAGAATAGACATAATCGGTATTGTCTGATTGAGATATATGCATAAACCCAGACATACTCTCTTTTGTGATGTTTGACTTAAAACAAACCTTCTTTTTTATCCACTCGGAGCACTCTTTGGCAATAGCCTTTTGTGATAATTCGTTACGAAGCTTAACTTCAAACTCAGATCCATAAAGATTTCGTTCTCTATTCAAGCGAGGAATATAGAATTCTCGTTTGCCTTTCTCTGCTTTCTCTGCCGTAAATGTTGGAGATGTGAAAATAAATCGCAACTCATCAATGTTTTTAAGTTCGCTTTTTAGCTCCTCAAAAGCATATAGCGAAAAACTTGATGCAGCAATGGATAGACAATTTCCGCTTTTTATTGTTTGCCTTAAATCATCTATAATAACATCATTTATGTTGTCGAATATTTTCATATATCTTACCGCAGTAGAGTTTTAATATCCACTCCAAGCACTTTAGCCATTCTATCAAGCGTTTCAATAGATGGCTGAGTGTGATTGTTGCACCAGCGTGAAACTGTTGCTGGATCTCTGTCCAGCTGCTCTGCAAGCCACTTACTTGTTTTTCCTTGTTCTACTAAAACAACTTTTAATCTATTTATCCCGGTCATAATTCTTTATTTTCATTGCAATTACTGCAAAGTTAATGATACTCTACTAAATATCAAGTACATATTCAATACTTCGCAACTACATGCTTACATCTCTTCTGTATGCGTTACTCTTTGTATTTAATTGCAACTGCAGCAAACCCTGACGTCTCAGTTGAAACAAATGCAACATTACCAGTAGTGTAAACTACCCCAGAAGATCCTACTCTTCCTGTGATAATAAGTGCATCTGCACCCATTTTACGAGCTTTTGCTTTTATGGTATTTAATGTTGCCTCTTCAGTCCATTCACTATCATATTTAATTAAAGCGATTTCTATATACTCTTTTGAGGGTTTATTTGTGACAAATACTTCAATAAGTGCATCTTCTGCTTTAGCTGGATATGCACTACTCAACATTACAATTGATACGCAACTTTGTAGAGTCGTGATAACTAGTAGCACTAAAACATATATTATATTCTTCATAGTCAAATAAATAAAGTCTGTTAATATTCCTGAATTCTGTTTTCTATTTCTTCTTTTGAATTAAAAGCAAGTATTAGTTTTACGATAAAAAGGTATAATATAAAGAGTACTGTTTCTTTGCTTAACTTAAAACTTAACATTCTTGATAATTAATTATCTACTACTTATAAGCTCAGGACTAACTCTGCTTCTAAATAATGTTCTTTATAAGTCCTAAGCAAAGTATAATTTTCATCTGTATCTTCACCACCTAACTCTTTATAAATTTTATTTATATCTTACTCGCTTCTATATATGTTTCACCCACCTTTAGTTCTGATTATTTACATTAGATTTCTTATCCGGAGATAAGGTTGATTATTGTACATAAATCATTTATTATACTTTTGTATAAATCGCTGTCTTTGTCGTATATGTATGTAAATTCTGTTGTGCCCCATGATTTATACTTCTGATATCCATAAAATAGCCATGTATTGGAACATAGATTATATCCTTGTTCTTTTCCTTTTTCTCGTAATTCTTTTACTGAGGACTCATCAGCATTTATAGCTTCTTGTTGTCGAGGCACCACACCTTTGATGAGTCCAGTATGATTAGAGCCTTGAAATTCAAATCCTATTTTATACAAATTACAATCTTCTGAAAAAAAACAGAAACCAGCGTATCGAGCGTAACTCTTTTCAACCTTATAAAAGCACAATTCCCATTTACCCTTCAATTGACGCTCTTTAGTTATTAATTCTAAGGTCTTAATAAATAGCGTCTTATATAAATAGTCCTGTGCATCATAAAGTGAAGTAGCTAACACTGAGCATCCTCTTAGATTCTCAGGTTTATTTGTTATAAGCTTTATAAGTTCTTGTGTATTCTCAGTATTCATAGTTTGATTTGTTATGTTTTGAACAAGTGTTCTATATTGTATCAGTGTCTCCCTTACTAGCGGAACTTTATATGATAACTCTGCACACCGTGTGAGCCACTCTAGAATTCGCACTCTGTATGAAATCGGCATATAATCTACTCTATCACTTGCCACTCCTGCTGAGTTTTCAGAGGCTTCATGTCCATCTAGAGTAAGATATATAATATTATAATTGTTTTTATAGCGAGCTTTTGCAAACTCATCATAACGAATCAACTGTCTGTATTGATCTGTTGCATAAATTTTATTTTCAATTATTATAGCCTTATTCTCCTCTTCAATTAGAATATCAATTCTCCCACCATCGAATGAATGCTCAACCATAACGCAGCACTTCTCTGTATTAATCCCTAAATCAGTTATCCCAATACTATCTATAAAGCATTTTAGAAATATATCGCCCATGCCGTGACTAGCTTTGGGGTTTAAGAACTGTGCTAAAACAGCCGAATGTTTCATCTCGTCTGACCAGATACCCAGAACCTCAAATATACTAAAGTGCTCTCCTCGTTTACGTTGTTCATCAAGTTTTTTCTGATTTGCATTTACTATATATGAGACTTCCTTTAGCAGTTGTTTTATATTTTCCATTAATTTAAAGTATATTATAAGTTTTCAATGAATAGGTTTTAGTTCTACCAATGGTCAAGCCAATATTATTACGAGTACATTTATATTTTCATAAAAGCATTACAAAAACACCACCCCCAGTTCAGGGTCTGGCATTTGGGGGTCGAGGGGGTAGATTGGGCGTTGGATGCGTTTGTATGGGAGTTTTTCGAGTTCTTGGTCTACTCCGCCGCGGGTGTGGGCCATCATCCAGTCAGCGCGCATGGCGTAGAGTTCTTCGGTTAGGTAGCCTAGTTTGACTACTATGATGTCTGCCTGTCTTGGTTCTAGGTCTAGTCTATCGAAGTCTTTTTCGTAGTGAAATGGTTGGCGGGATTCTGTTACTATGACTTGCATAGAGCCTACACGGATGACTACCTGATCGTTGTCGCCGTTTTCTAGTATCTTTTCTACTTTGCCTGTGAGGAGGATGGGTGGGCAGTAGCGGTTGTCGACCATTGCTCCAACCATTGCGCTAGCTATACCGCCCTCTCCTACTTTCTTTGCTTCTGCTACCATAGCTGGGCCTGGGATGGAGGCATAGATTAATCTCTTTCCTTTTTTGGACTGAAATTCTGGGCGTTTAAGGAGTTTATCTAGTGTCCAGGTCACATCACCTGCACCGCCTGCTGTTGGGTTGTCTCCCATATCGCTAATAAAGTAGGGGCGTTTGTCGCTTTTTATGGCTTCTTCTAGAACTTCTTCGAGGGTGGCTGTTGGGGCTACGAATTCAAACTGCTCACGAACTGACCAGAATTTTTCAGCTAATAGGCGCGCTGAGTTGGCTACCTGCTCCTTGTCATCTCCTACGACCATTACTACGCCGTGGTTTCTAGGTTCGTCTGCCCAAGGATAAGACATCCATATTGCGGCATCGACGATGCCAGCTTTAACTTCTTCTGGTTCTATAGCAGCATATAGTGAGGCTCCTGGTTCTACTCTTGTTGATGTTTTTTCTCCTGGTAGGAGGATTGGAACCTTTACCCAGGCCTTGTATTTTGGTTTGCCTAGTCCGTTTTCGAACCTTTCTAGTAGGTTAACAAGCGCTCGTTCACGTGAGATATATCTGTCAGTGTGTGGGGACATTCTATATGCAGTGATTAGGTCTACGCTTTTTGCTAGTTTCTCAGAGACACAGCCGTGGGGATCCATCGATGCTGAGATAATTACATCTTCACCTACTAATTCTCTGATCTTTGCTACATAGTCGGCCTCTGGATCATCCAGACCCTCAACACTCATAGCTCCGTGTATATCTAAAAATAAGCCATCATAGGGCATATTCTTTTTTAATTCACGAATAGAGCGGTTAACTAGGGTGTCATAAGTTTCCCTTGTGACGATTCCACCTGGGGTCGCCCAAGCTAAGTATGCAGGAAACCACTGTGCCCTTGCCTTTAGTTCTTCATTATCTTGAAAGAAGGGGTAAGATTTCAGGATCTCTTCACCTACCCTAGGTCTAAACATATCTATCGTTGTTCGTGCCGGTGAAAAGGTGCTACATTCGATCCCTACTCCAACTATGGCAACTCTTGGTTTTTTCTCTGTACAGGAATTTAAAACAAGCACTAAAAGAAGTGCAAATCTTATAAAATTTCTCATATCGTAATATTTTTTATAAATTTAAGTATTTACTTATCACAAAGATAAGTATTTTTTGTATTTTTACTAGGTGAAAGCCTAGGCTACTTCCCAAACTAAACTAAAACTATGCAGCACAAAACTATTATATCAAACTTTGATATCACTTCTGAAGTAACTAATATCGAAAACTTTGGCTCAGGACATATTAATGACACCTATTTGGTAAGATGTCTTGACGACTCACAGAACTATGTACTTCAAAGGATTAACCATCTGATTTTTCCTGATGTAGCCCTTTTGCAGGGCAATATCAAAAGGATAACAGAACATATTCGCCAGAAGTTAAGTTCACGCGGGATTAAAGATGTGTCCCGAAGAACACTTCAAATCATTCCGACCTTGAACGGGGAGCTATTTCATTTTGACGGGGAAAGTTATTGGCGACTAAACAAGTACATCGAGGACTCTGTTTGCCACGAGCAGCTTACTCCAAAGCTAGCCTACCTTACTGGCCTAGGGATAGGCGAATTTCAGGACCTACTCTCCGATCTTCCTGGTGATAGCCTTGGCGAGACTATCAAGGACTTCCACAATATTAGCTTTCGACTAGAGCAGCTTCGCTCAGCGGTAAAATCTAATCCTGAGGGTCGCCTCTCTAAGGTCCAGGAGATAGTAGATGAGTTAGAGGCTCGAAGCGAGCCAATGTCAAAGGCTGTTCTCCTCCACTTGCAGGGAGCACTCCCAAAGCGGGTCACTCACTGCGATACAAAAGTCAGCAATATACTTTTTGATTCAAATGACGAGCTATTATGCGTTATAGATTTAGATACGACTATGCCTGGTTTTGTGCTTTCTGATTTTGGGGATTTTATTCGTACCGCTGCTAACACAGGAGCAGAAGATGAAAAAGATTTAAGTAAGATAGGACTAGATACTGAGATATTCAAGCAGTTCTCTAGAGGCTATCTGGAAAGCGCCCACAAGTTTTTAAGCATTCAAGAGGTGAACTTGCTCGCCTATGGGGCTCAGCTTATGACCTATATGCAGACTGTGCGTTTCTTGACCGACTACATAAATGGAGATACTTACTACAAGGTGAAATACCCTGAACACAATTACGTTAGGAGCTTAGCTCAACTAACACTACTGCACAGCATAGATAAAAACCTAGAGGAGATGGAGGCCTTTATAAAAGAAGAGTATGAAAAGGTGCTAAACAAAACTAAATAGATCTAAACATTTAAAATCAGAACTAAACAATTAAAAACGATAAAATTAAATCTTATTATGAAAAAGAATCACTTCAAATTATTTACCATAGCGCTTGCAGCCACATTGGCTCTTGGCTCGCTAGGAGGCTGTTATTGCTTTCAAAAGAAAGCGCCAAAAAGTAAAATAATTACTCTCGAAACTCCTCAACGAGCTGAAGGTCAAAGTGATGTAGTAGGACTACGCACGGAGGCTCTTCCAACAGTAAGAATAGGAATAGTCGGTCTAGGAATGCGTGGACCAGGGGCAGTTGAACGTTTTATTCATATTCCTGGAGCTGAGATCACGGCTCTTTGCGACCTATACCCTGAGAGAGTTACTAGCACCCAGGAAATTTTAAAAGAGGCAAATCGCCCTCTTGCAGCCGAATTTAGCGGAGAGGATGGCTGGAAGGAATTATGTAAAAGGGATGATGTAGACCTTGTTTATGTTGTTACTCCTTGGGAGCCTCACGCTGAGATGGCGATATACGCTATGGAGCAGGGTAAGCACGTAGCTGTTGAAGTTCCTATCGCTATGACACTTGAAGAATGCTGGGACATAGTGGATGCTGCAGAAAAATCTCGTCGTCACTGTATGATGTTAGAAAACTGTGTCTATGATTATTTTGAGCTTACGACTCTCAATATGGCACAAAAGGGGCTTTTTGGTGAGATTTTACACGTGGAAGGAGCCTATATACATAATTTAGAGGATTTCTGGGATCATTACCAAGGTAACTGGAGGCTTGATGCTAATGAGAAATATGCGGGCGACATCTATGCTACTCACGGAATGGGGCCTGCTTGTCAGCTTTTAGATATACATAGAGGTAATAGGATGACTCATCTTGTGGCTATGGACACTAGAGCTGCTACTGGTCCTGGCCTAGTAGAGAAGCACTCTGGACGTAAGAGTGAGGACTTTCAAAATGGAGATCATACCATTACGCTTATTCAAACTTCTAATGGTCAGACTATTCAGATTCAACATAATGTGATGAATCCTCGCCCCTACTCTCGTATGTATCAGCTTACTGGAACTGATGGATTTGCAAATAAATATCCTATTCAGGGTTATACTCTTAGAGATGCGAGCAAGTTAGGGGCTGACTTCAAGAAGGAGGCTAATATAGAAGATCTTAATTCTCATCGCTTTGTTCCTCAAGAAGTTAAAGAGCAGTTAATGCAGGAATATAAGCACCCTATCCACGTAGAGCTTGAAGAAAAGGCGAAGGAAGTAGGTGGACACGGAGGAATGGATTTTATTATGGACTACAGGCTTATCTACTGTCTTCAAAATGGTCTTCCTCTGGATCAGGATGTATATGATGCCGTTGAGTGGTCAGTACTTGGAGCCCTTGGTCGTATCTCGATAAAAAATGGAAATGCTCCAGTTGAATTCCCTGATTTCACTCGTGGTGCATGGGATAAAATTAAAGGTTATAAACACTATATGAAGGGTGAATAACAAGGAACAAGGAAGGAACAAATAAATATTGATTAATCTATAAACGAATAAATATGATAAGGAAAATTCTTTTTTCGCTAACACTGGCCTTAGTCTCTCTTTCGTGCTTTGCGCAATGGGAAATAGGATTAAGGGGTGGAATCGTGGATAACGAGCTAGAAACTAACCCTGGCTATTATTACTCACGCCAATACAATAATGACGCAGGCTTTACTGTAGCTATACCTATTCAGTATAGATTTAATTCATGGTTTGCCCTCAGAGCAGATCTGGGTTATATCGAAAAAAACTACATCTGGGAAAGAAAAGCTCCTGAGATCCAGGAGAGTGGTGATGCACAAAATCGCTACATTCAGCTTCCTATAATGGGTAATTTCTCATTCGGGGGAGAGAAACTTCGTGGTTTTCTTAATTTCGGAGCCTTCTGCGGAATACTAGCAAATAGTTCTAGGGGTGTAAATGCCTTTAGTCTTTTTTCTGGGGAATATGTTTACTCCCAAGACAAGAATAGTTACAACCCTGACAGGGATAATCGCTATGAGCTTGGAATTATCGGGGGCATCGGTATAGAGTATCTTATTAGCTCTAAACTAAAATGCTTCATAGAAAGTAATATTCAATATTCACTGAGTGATCTTCAAAAATCTAGTTATATGCCTACGAGTAAATATCCGATGTACAACACTTGTATCGTAGCGCAGATAGGAGTTTCTTATATTATTAACTTTAAATCGAAATCAAATGACTAAGAATAAATCTATACTTATTTTATTGATATCTCTTCTTCTTTTTAGCACTGCTAGTTGTAGAAAAGATTCACCTAATGTTATTTTTCCAGTAGCAGGGATAGGCATAGTAGAGGATGAATTTTACTGGGAGAATGTATTCCAGTCATACTGGGACATAATGAATCATAGCTATGTTTTTTGGATGGCGGATGAAACTGACTGGGATGAAGTCTACGAAACATATATGCCTAAATTCAAAGAACTCTCAAGTCTTTATGAAACCACTGAAGCGCAAGTAATTAAAGATTCAGCCCTAACATATTTTAGTAGATTAAGTTCGACTTTAATAGATCACCACTATGGTCTTGAGATCCAAGGAAATCCTATCGGACCTGGTGCTTTTGAAAAAATCAAGGATAGACCAAATTATTATGCTCCAGAATATGGAGACTTTTTCGATAACTTTTATTATAGAACTATACAAGATGACGTACAGAACGTTATAATGGATGCCTTTGGCAACACTTTTCTATGCTCGTTTAAAGATAAAGACATAGTTTATCTCTACATTTCTAGTTTTAGATTAACAGATATACTATATTATGACATTAAAGGACACAACTATAATACAGAATTTGAAGATATTATATTCAACATTTTTAAAGAATTGGAGGAGGACCCTAACATTAAGGGCTTAATATTAGATGTTCGATATAACGGAGGTGGTAGCCTTAATGACGCAAATATTCTTTTCTCTCCCTTTATTAAAGAAGGCGAAGAGAAGGTGATAGCCTATACCAAACGAAAGAGTGGAATAGGCAGGTTAGATTACACGCCACTAGTTCCTGAAGTAATAAAGGGAAGCTCAGAGAAGTCCTACACTGATCTACCTGTAGCCGTTCTTGTTAATCTCTACTCTATTAGTATGGCTGAGATAGCTGCACTTTGTGTCGATGCTATTTTTGAAAATTCAGCTATAATAGGTGATCAAACCTTTGGAGCACAAGGGCCACTTACTGATCATAACTTTTTTGCAGGTGGTATAATACAAACAGAGGACTTATATATATATACTTCTTCTACAGCACTTTTCGACATAAATGGAAATATATTAGAAGGAAAGGGTGTTACGCCTGATATCTTAGTGCCAAATGAGAGTATTGATTACAAAAATAAGGAAGATGGGCAGTACGATAGAGCAGTAGAATATTTAAGGAGCTTATAGGTGGATATACCATCAAATATTTGATGATTAAAAGCCCCATTTCAGTATCGGGCTTTTTTATTATTATTTTTTGAATTTGGCGCAATTATTGCTGTTTATTATTAATTACATCGTACCTTTGTATGTAATTATTATAACTAACATTTTTAGCACCTAACTTTGAATAAATCAACAACATATATGACTACTAAATTAAAAGTATTAGCAGCCTTTTCCCTACTAATTATAGCAGTAGGATGCAAGGAAAAACAAAGCGAAAAAGTAGATACTAAAACTACTTATGAATTACTAACTATTAAAACTGATTCAGCAGAAGTATTAACTTCATATACTGCTTCGATTCAAGGTAAACAAGACATTAACATCTATTCTCAAGTTTCTGGATATTTAGCAGAAATTAAAGTAGAGGAAGGAGATGTCGTAAATAAAGGCGAAGTTCTTTTTGTTATAGAACAAGCTCCATTTAAAGCGGCTTACGAAGCGGCTAAAGCAAGTGTGCTAGCAGCTGAAGCAAATGTTGCTAACGCTGAATTAAATTATAGTAATACTAACACTCTTAATGAAAAAGGCATCGTTTCTGACACTGAGTTACAAAGTGCAAAGAATAATCTTGCCGCAGCAAAAGCTAGCCTTGAGATGGCTAAAGCACAGATGGCTTCAGCTAAAGTAAACCTTGATTTCACACTAATCAAGAGTCCGTCAAATGGTGTAGTAGGCACTCTGCCTTTCCGCCAAGGAGCTTTAGTTTCACCTTCTGTTAGTCTAACTGTCGTTTCAGATAATTCTGAGATGTATGTATATTTCTCTATGAGTGAAAATCAAGTTTTAGAGCTTATCGAGAAATATGGTAGTATGGAAGGAGTTCTTAATAACTTCCCGCCTGTAGGTTTAGAACTAAGTAATGGAAGTGTTTATTCTGAAAAAGGTAAAATAGAGGCTATCAGTGGAGTAATCGATCAATCTACAGGATCTATTAGTCTTAGAGCTAATTTTACAAATCCTCAAAGAAGATTACTGAGTGGAGGAGCTGGAAATATTATATTAGAGAACACTTTTGAGAATATTATCCTTGTACCAAAATCAGCGACATTCGAGGTTCAAGATAAAATATTTGTTTATAGGGTAATAAATAAGAAGGCTAGCTCGACTTTAATCAGCGTTCAGAAGGGCCCTAACGACGAGGTTTATATCGTAAAAGATGGATTGAAGACTGGAGATATCATAATAGCTCGTGGCGCTGGTCTAGTAAGAGAAGGAACACCTATTAATCAATAAACTCGAAAGAAGATGAATATTAAGACATTTATAGATCGTCCGATACTTTCAATGGGTATTTCGATTTTTATCGTTCTCTTTGGAGCGATTTCGATTATGACCCTACCGATTGAACAGTATCCGAATATTGCACCTCCTTCAGTGCAGGTAACAACAACCTACCCTGGCGCTAGTGCTGATGCCATACAGAAAAGTGTTATTGCTCCTCTTGAGGAAGCAATAAATGGAGTAGAAAATATGACATATATGACCTCTTCTGCAAGTAATAGTGGTCAGGCAAATATTACTGTATTTTTCAAACAAGGAACAGACGCAGACATGGCGGCAGTCAATGTCCAAAATAGGGTTTCTATCGGTTCTGGTACTCTCCCAGCGGAAGTTATTAGAATCGGTGTTACTACACAAAAAAGTCAGCCAGGTAACCTTAGGGTATTTGGTTTAGTTAGTCCGAATAATACCTATGACGCTAACTTCCTTTCTAACTATGTTGCCATAAACATTAAGCCTGAGGTTCAACGTATCGAGGGTGTAGCAGCACTTACAACTTATAGTTCTACTTATAGTATTCGAATTTGGCTAAAGCCAGATATTATGGCTCAGTATAGATTAATCCCTTCTGATGTAACGGCTTTGCTTGCTGAGCAAAACTTAGAGATAGCTACTGGAGCTGTAGGAGAAAATTCTGACCAAGTGTTCCAATACGCCTTAAAGTATAAAGGGAGATTACAGACTATTGAAGAATTTGAGAATATAGTTGTTATCACTCAGAGTAATGGTCAGAACTTACTTTTAAAAGATATTGCCAGAATAGAGTTGGATCAAGACTCATATAACTTCTCAGGAAGGGTTACTGGAAGTGCCGGTGTGGTGAGTGTTGTAAATCAAACGGCTGGTTCAAACGCGACTGCCATAAATATGGAAATCGATAGACTTTTCAAAGATATCGAGGCGAAGATGCCACCTGATATGGAAATCGTAACGATCCAAAATACAAATGATTTCTTATTTGCCTCTATTAATTCAGTTATAGCTTCTCTTATATTAGCTATTATTTTAGTATTTATAGTTGTTTATTTCTTCTTACAAGATTTTAGAGCAACTCTTATCCCAACTATCTGTATTATTATTTCTTTGGTTGGTACATTTGCCTTCTTAAAGGTAGCTGGCTTCTCACTAAATCTTCTTACCCTCTTTGCTTTGGTTCTAGTAATCGGAACAGTAGTAGACAATGCGATCGTGGTAGTAGAGGCTGTACAAGCAAGATTTGATAATGGCTATAAATCACCTTACAAGGCAACAGTAGACGCTATGGGTGGGCTAACCACTGCCCTATTTACTACGACTTTAGTATTTATGGCGGTATTTATCCCTGTATCATTTATGGGTGGAACCTCTGGTATTTTCTACACTCAGTTTGGTCTAACGATGGCTGTCTCTGTATTTCTTTCGTTTATTAACGCTATTACACTTTCTCCTGCTCTATGTGCCATCCTTCTTAAAGCTAATCCTGAGGAAGGTGAAGGTAGTAAATTTGCAAGAAAGGTAAGAAGCGCATACAATACTAGTTACAACTATCTTATTTCACGTTACACAAAAGGTGCACTATACTTTATCAAGAGAAAGTGGATGACTATTTTAACCGTTGTTGCTGGTTTAGGAGTTCTGATGTACCTAATGAATACTACTAAGCAAGGTTTTATCCCAACAGAAGATACTGCCTTTGCACTTGTTGACGTCAATGTAGCAGTAGGAACATCTCTTCAAGAGACAGAGAAGATTATGGCAGAAGTTTACGATGCTATCAAAGATATCCCTGAGCTAAGACAAACTGGAGAGGTAGTAGGTTTTGGTTTAGTATCAGGTGTTAGTTCCAACGCTGGTACATTCTTCACCAGTCTAAAACACTGGGATGAGCGTAAAGGAGAAGAAAGTTCAGTTAACGCAGTGATCGAAAAGATCTACGAGAAAACTGCTCACATAAAATACGCGAACATATTTGCAGTTGCCCCAGGTATGATACCAGGATATGGAGAAGGTGGTGGATTTGAATTCCATACTCAAGATAGACAAGGAGGTAGTGTAGAGGACCTACATAAGGTAAACCAAGCCTTCCTTGCTAAACTAAATGAACGTCCAGAGATCGGTAGAGCATATAGCTCATATAATGTAAACTTCCCTCAATACCTAGTAGATGTTGACGCTTCGAAATGTAAAAAAGCAGGAATTTCCCCTAGCCAAGTGCTATCTATCCTAGGAGGATATTATGGAGGTATATATGCATCAAACTTTAATAGATTCTCCAAAGTTTATAGAGTTATGATTCAAGCTGAACCTAATACAAGAAAAGATATCGCTTCATTAGATAACATTTTCGTTAGAACAAATGCTGGAAATATGATCCCTATTAATCAATTTATATCACTAGAGAAAGTATATGGCCCAGTAGAACTTCTACGTTTTAATATGTACTCTAGTATCGGTGTAAGTGGAGCTCTTGCTCCTGGTTATAGTTCACAGGATGCTATCAGAGCTATCAAAGAAGTAGCTGCAGCAGAATTACCTCAGGGCTATGATATCGACTTTAGTGGTCTAACAAGAGAGGAGGAATCTGGCGCTAATAATACTGCTATGGTATTCATCATCTGTATCGTTTTCGTTTACGTAATTATGAGTATGCTTTACGAAAGTTTCTTTGTTCCACTTGCTATCGTACTATCTGTTCCATTTGGTCTTCTTGGAAGTTTCGTCTTCGCTCAGATGATGGGATTAGAAAACAATATTTATCTACAAGTAGGTCTTATTATGCTTATTGGTCTTCTAGCCAAAACAGCCATCCTACTTACAGAGTATGCTACTCAATGTCGTCAAGCAGGAATGTCAATCAAACAAGCTGCTTTCTTCTCTGCAAAGGTTCGTCTTCGTCCTATCCTTATGACTGCCCTGACAATGATCTTTGGTATGTTCCCTCTAATGTTCGCCTCTGGTGTAGGTGCCAACGGAAGTAGTACTATCGGATCAGGTTCAGTTGGAGGTATGTTAATCGGTACATTTGCCCTTCTATTTATCACTCCATCACTCTTTGTAATTTTCCAAACTATACAAGAGAAATTCAAAGCGGTAAAATTTGAAGAAAGCACTGACCCAGTAATTTTAGAAGAGTTAGAAATCATTAAAAGGAAGAAAAATGAAGCGTAATATAAGATTTTTTGTTTTTGCTATCGCAATATCTGCCTTCAGCAGCTGCGGAATCTATTCAAAGTTCTCAAGCCCAGAGGTAGAGGATAAGGAGCTAGCTGGTGCTCAGATTGAGCTGCCAGACACAGCTGCAGTGCCTGTCCCAAGCTGGAAGGAATTTTTTACAGACCTAAGACTTCAATCCCTTATTGAGGAAGGTCTAGATTCAAACAGCGACCTGAGAATTGCAGAATTAAATATCCAACAAGCAGAGAGAGTACTAGGAACATCTAAGATGGCTTTTCTACCTTCTCTTGTTCTAGCTCCTAACGCATCTATAGGTGGAGTAGGCAGCGCCTCCTCCGCTTTAAACTACTCCGTTCCTCTTCAAGCAAGTTGGGAGCTAGATATCTTTGGAAAGCTTCGTAACTCCAAGGAGAAGTCAAGAGCCTCCCTTCTTCAAAGTCAGGAATACACACAGATGGTTAAGACTCAAATTATCAGCGGTATTGCGTCAGCATATTATACTCTTATCCTTCTTGATACTCAGCTAGAAATTAGCCAGGCTTCTATGAAGCTTGCTGAAGAAACGCTTGAATCTATCAAAACGCTAAAAGAGGTAGGACTTCAAAATGAGGCTGCTGTATTACAAGCTTCTGCTAACCTAAAAAGTATCAGTTTGTCTGTAATGGAGTTAGAAAAAAGTATAAGTGAGGCTGAATCTAGTCTATGTTTATTATTAAATAAAGCTCCTCAGAAGATCGAGCGCGGTGATGCACTAAGCCTTGAATTTGAGTTAGAAGAAAGTATATCACTAGCAGCCCTTTCAAATCGTCCAGATGTAAGAGTAGCTGAAATGAATTTAAGACAAAGTTTCTATGGAGTTAATTACGCTAGATCTGCTCTATATCCTAGCATTACTTTATCAGGTAGTGCAGGCTGGGCTAATAACGCTGGCGGTGCTATATTAAATCCTGCTGACTTCGTTTTCTCTGCACTAGCTTCACTTACACAACCTATCTTTATGGCTGGTGTAAATAGGGCTAACTTAGAGATAGCTAAGTCTCAGTATGACCAACAGCTTATAAGCTTTGAGAAATCTCTTCTTTCAGCAGGTAAAGAAGTTAACGATGCCTTAATCGAATGTGAAGTAGCAAAGCAAAGTTCAGTAATCCTTTCAGCACAGGTAGACGAACTATCAAAAGCTGTTAATATAACCAAGGAACTAATGGAAGGAGGAAAAGCAAACTACCTAGAGGTACTAACCGCTCAAAGCAATCTACTTTCCTCTGAACTAAACGAGGCAGTAAATCTATACAACTATTCTATCGGCGGAATCAATCTATATAAATCTATCGGTGGAGGTAGAGAGTAGGTGGAAATGCGGGAATATATGTGGTCGACTGGATATGTGATGACTGGTGTTATATAAATTAATGTCGCCCGTCGGCAAAATCACTTCCTGAGAACGTTTTTTGCCGACGGGTGACCTATTTTAGGCCGAAAAGTGATGGTCCGTCGGCAAAACCATTAACTGAGAGCATCTTTTGCCGACGGGCGGAGTGCTTTG
>CAYJFD010000002.1:19214-87999 GCA_964369605.1 uncultured Muribaculaceae bacterium
CCGTCGGCAAAACCATTAACTGAGAGCATCTTTTGCCGACGGGCGGAGTGCTTTGACAGGAAAAGTGGGTCAAAAGGCTCGTCCAAAAGAAAATCCCCACTCATAAGTTAATAGAGACTTATGAGTGGGGATAATTATTTGGTCGACTACTGGCGCAAATCCGTTAGGGAATAAAAATTGATGCGCTCTGAATTAGTGACGATTATTCAGTGTAATACTTGTAGAATAATGGAATAGTAGCGATACCGTTGTAGAACTGATTTAATTGGTAGTTCTCGTTTGGTGAGTGTATCGCATCAGAATCTAAGCCGAAGCCCATTAAGATAGATTTAATTCCTAGTATTTCTTCAAATGCTGAGATGATTGGAATACTTCCACCTGAACGAACAGGAACTGGCATTCTTCCATAAACATCGAAATAAGCCTTCTCTGCTGCTTTGTAAGCCTCGATATCGATAGGACAAACATAAGAAGGACCTCCGTGAAGATAATTAACCTCTACTTTAACACTCTCAGGTGCTACACTCTCAAAATACTCTTTGAAAAGTACACTTATTTTTTCGTGCTTTTGATTTGGAACTAGACGACAGCTGATTTTAGCTTGTGCGATAGATGGAAGAACTGTTTTAGCTCCTTCACCTGTATAACCTCCCCATATACCACAAATATCAAAAGTAGGACGAATACCTGTTCTCTCGTTAGTAGAGAAACCAGCCTCACCTTCTACAGTTTTGATATCTAAAGCATTTTGGAAACCTTCTAATGAGAATGGTGCCTCAGCCATCTTAGCTCTTTCCTCAGGACTAACCTCAAGAACATCATCATAGAAGCCAGGGATAGTGATGTGCTTATTCTCATCTAGTACATCAGCGATCATCTTTGAAAGAACATTGATAGGATTTGCGACTGCACCTCCGAAAAGACCTGAGTGAAGATCTGCATTTGGACCAGTAACCTTAACTTCCCAATAAGCTAGACCTCTAAGACCTGTAGTGATAGCAGGTATATCAGGTGCGATCATACTTGTATCAGAAACTAATATTACATCAGCCTTTAATAATTCCTTATTTTCTTGACAGAACTTTGGAAGGTTTGGTGAACCTATCTCTTCCTCTCCTTCTATCATAAACTTCACATTACACTTAAGTTGGTTAGTTTTCACAAGGTACTCAAAAGCCTTTGCGTGCATAAATGCTTGGCCTTTGTCATCATTTGCTCCTCTTCCCCAAATTCTTCCGTCTTTGATAACTGGCTCAAATGGCTCAGTATCCCATAACTCAAGTGGTTCAACTGGCATAACATCCATATGACCATAAACCAAAACAGTTTTAAGACTTGGATCGATTATCTTCTCTCCATAAGCTACAGGATTTCCGTCAGTTTCCATAACTTGTGCCTTATCAGCCCCTGCTGCTAACATTAACTCTACCCATTTTTCTGCACATCTGTACATATCTGGTTTATTCTCAGCTAAGGAAGAAATAGAAGGTATTCTAATTAGTTCAAATAATTCCTCCAAGAATCTCTCCTTGTTTTCCTCAATGTAGTTTTTTAATGATTCCATCTTTTTTTTTATTTTTGATTTAAACTTTCTTTTAATTTTCTACTTGCTCTCATAGAACAAAAATGTTCTCCACACATTGAGCAAAAATGTGCTTCCTTATGACCTTCATCTGGAAGAGTTTCATCGTGAAACTTAATAGCCTTATCTGAGTCAAGAGCTAAGTGGAACTGATCCTTCCATCTAAATTCATAGCGAGCCTTACTCATAGCTAGGTCTCTATGCTCTGACGCTGGATGTCCTTTAGCCTTATCAGCCGCGTGAGCTGCTAACTTAAATGTGATTACTCCCTCTTTAACATCCTCCTTATTTGGAAGTCCTAAGTGCTCCTTCTGAGTTACATAACATAACATTGCTGTTCCATACCAAGCGATCATCGCGCCTCCGATAGCTGAAGTAATATGGTCATAGCCAGGGGCAATATCACACACTAGAGGGCCTAGGGTGTAGAAAGGTGCGTCATTGCAGTATTTTAACTGCAGCTCCATATTCTCTTTGATCTTATGCATCGCTACGTGTCCTGGACCTTCGATGATAACCTGCACATCGTGCTTCCAAGCTATCTGACAAAGTTCTCCTAGTGTTTCCAACTCTGCAAACTGAGCCTTATCATTAGCATCTGCTGTACTTCCTGGTCTTAGACCATCTCCTAAAGAAACAGCTACGTCATATTTTGCAAGAATCTCACAGATATCCTCAAAGTGCTCATACAAGAAATTCTCTTTTTTGTGAGTAGTACACCATTGTGCTAGGATAGCACCACCTCTAGAAACGATGCCGGTCACTCTGTTAAGAGTCATTGGAACATGATGCCAACGTAAACCTGCGTGAATAGTGAAGTAATCCACTCCCTGCTCACACTGCTCGATTAGTGTATCTCTATATAATTCCCAAGTTAGCTTAGATGCATCACCTGAGATTTTTTCTAATGCTTGGTAAAGAGGGACAGTTCCTACTGGTACTGGACTGTTACGAATGATCCACTCTCTGGTTTCGTGAATATTTGCTCCTGTAGAAAGATCCATAATAGTATCTGCTCCCCATCTGAAAGCCCAAACAGCCTTCTCTACCTCCTCAGAAATAGAAGAACTGATAGGCGAATTTCCGATATTAGCATTAATCTTAACTAGGAAGTTACGGCCTATGATCATAGGCTCACTCTCTGGGTGATTAATATTTGCTGGGATAATAGCACGACCTGCTGCTACTTCTGATCTTACAAACTCAGGAGTAATATAATCCTGAATATTAGCACCCATTGGCTCACCCTTATCTCTTTTCTCTTGGATCGCCTTGTCTATAAGTTGATTCTCTCTTATCGCGATATACTCCATCTCAGGGGTAATAATTCCCTGCTTTGCATAATACATCTGCGTAATTCTCTTTCCTTCCTTTGCCACTCTTGGCTTAGAATTAATATGATCAAAACGAAGATGATCTAAAGAAGCATCCTCTAATCTCATTCTACCATACTCAGAACTTAAAGATGAAAGTTCATCAGTATCACCACGCTCCTCTATCCATTCCTTACGTAACTTTGGAAGACCCTTTTCTAGGCTCACTCTATAGTCTGAATCAGTATAAGGACCTGAAGTGTCATACACCACTACATCTCCATTTTCGATTATCGACCCATCTGTATTCACTGTATTTGACAACTGAATAGCTCTCATTGCCACCTGTATATTAGGGCTAGACCCCTCTACATATATTTTCTTTGAACCCGGAAGTGGGCCTACTGTTAAATCTATTTTATCCATTATTGCACATTAAATATTATTATAGCATATTTGAGTAGCTATATGCTCCCAAATAAACACTTAAGCGACAAAGTTATAAGAAATAATACTAAGATGCAATACCTAATTACTAAGATATCACTGCTATTTCTTTCCGGAAAAGATATAGGAAAGAATATTTATTAAAATATAAGAGTATAAAAGCCTAAAGAATAAGAGGAAGAAGCTCTCAGATAGTAGCAAAGTGAGAATGCTAAGAGCTACGATTAGTGCTAGATAGATATACAATGTCTTGTTTCCCCCCCACGAAAAATTCTTGATTTTTAAGGAAAACATAGGGACGCGGCAAACAAGTAGTGCGCACAAAAGAGCAGTGAGCATAGGTATGCTTGCCTCATAACTTAAAACTCTTTGAATATGAGGAAATAGTGTTGCGCAAAAAACAAAACTAGATAGGAGTAGTCCTATTATTGGTGTCGGGACACCTTTGAAAATATTTTTTTGACTCTGATCAGTATTAAAAATAGCTAAGCGTAGTGCAGAAAACACTACCACTAAAAATGGGACGAATGTCAGAAATACTGGTAAATCAGGGATTTGACTAGCATAATTATAAAATATCATTGAGGGTGCTAGACCAAAACTAATTAAATCAGAAAGGGAGTCAAGTTCCTTTCCAATATCTGAATAAGCCTTCAGTAGGCGTGCAAAGAAACCATCCAAAAAATCAAATACAGCTGCAAGTATTATTAAATACAATGCATAGTCAAAGTGTAACTTAAAAGCACAAACTATAGCTAGCGTACCACAAAGCAAATTTAAGCAGGTAATAATATTTGGAATATGTTTCATAGGAAAATTCAAATTTAAAAAAGGTGGATTGACACTGAGTCAATCCACCATATAGATTATAAGCCTAATTTCTCACGAATATCAGCAGGGATAGCATTCTTATTAATTAGAATATCCATAGTCTTGTACTTTACGAAAGCCTCAGAAACATACCAGATACCTTTGTAAGCACCTGCCTCTCCCCAAGAATTCTTAATAAGATAATACTTCTTACCATTTTGATCCTTAGCGATACCATACATATGCATACCGTGATCGTCAGTAGTTTGATAATTATCATAAGCCTCTTGTCTCATTTCTTGAGTAATTTCTAATTCTGGACCTGGACCTTCTAAAGCAGCAGCATTCTTCTCAGCTGGAGTTTTACCTATCCAACGAGCTTGATCACTTCCTGTCTCTTCCATTTTCTCGATATCTGGAACGATACCTATACCATTACGAGTGAAGCCTGCCTCACTAACGTCAGATGCCCAAGCGATAGTATAACCATTCTCTAAAGCATAATCGATAGTACGCATTAAGTCTTCGATAGGCATATTGTATGCTGTTTCCCAACGCCAGTTATCTGGAACCTCGATTACCATAGGCTCATAGAAAGGATGATGAGTGAATGAAGTTAAATCAACATAGTCGTCTAAGTTAATTCCTAAAGACTCCATATAAGACTTAGGATTATACTCCTTTCCTTCTACTTCGAAAGACTGAGGAACTTCACCTAGATAAGCATCAAGAATTCCTCTATAACCATTTTTCCAAGCTGTAGATAAAGTACGATTTGGGTTCTTAATTACAGCATTTACATAAGCCTTAAGAACTGCATCCATCTCTGAATGTCTGTGCATATCAGTACCATATTTTAGTCCATCCATTTCTGAATCTGGAACCATACCGTAAGTCTTAAGTACTGTTAAAGCGTCTCCAAAAGAGCTACCTGCTCCAAAGTTTAATACTCCGTGTAGTCTTGTAAACTTAATTCCTTTATCATAGTAAGCATTAGAAACGATAAACATTTCAGATAAATCTAAATTTGCTGGATTATAACCATTTCTAATTATCTCAGATTCAAAGAAAGAGATAGCAGCAAATGCCCAACAAGTTCCTGAATTTGATTGATTTTTGATAGAAGTAACAGGGTGCTCTATTACAGTCTCAAACTGGAAACCTTCTTTTTTGTTTTTCTTTTTTGCAAAAGCAGGAGTAGCTGTAATAGCTAGAGCTGCCGCAACGATAAAAATTGTTTTTATGTTCATTATATAATAAAATTAATTAGTTAATATTCTTAAGGGATATCTATAAATTTATGTGTTTGTAGTGATAGATTCCAGCAAGGATTCTTTTTCATATACTCTATGATTAAAGGTAATGACTCTTCCTTTTTAGACCACTCTGGCTGTAAATAGAGTATACACTCCTTATTTACCTTTCTACGATTTTGCTCTGCCCAATTAAAATCATCTTCTGTTTCTATAATAATTTTTAGTTCGGAGGCGTTTTTATAACACTCTCCCAGAGCTTGCTTATGTTTCTTTGGAGATAGACATATCCAATCAAAACTACCACTGAGTGAATGAGTTCCAGATGTTTCTAAAAACACCTCTACATTATTTTCTTTAAGGAGAGTACAGATATAATCTAAAGGATGCATTAAAGGCTCCCCGCCAGTAATAACTACATATTTGACTCCTTGTTTTACTACCTCTCCTACTAGTTCTTCAACACTAATATAGTTATCAGAGCTCTTCCAAGTAACCTTTGCATCACACCAAGGACAGCACACATCACAGCCTGCTAATCTTATAAAATAAGCTGCTTTCCCTGTGTTGTAACCCTCACCTTGTACTGAATAAAAACGCTCCACCACAGGAAGCTTTTTACCTAAACCTATTTCGCTTTGTAAAACACTCATATTTGCTGCGAATATATATAAAAAACTTGAAATATAGATATTTTACACCCTAAATAACCGACAATACTTCTTAGCTAAAATAATATTTCTAACTTTGCCCTATGTACGAAAACTTCCCAACAGAATTTGTCTCTAGTCTTCAAGGACATCTAAAGAATGTTGACGAACTTCTAGAGGCCCTTGAATCGGAGCCTTCCACTTCCATTCGAGTAAACCCTCTTAAGTGCCCTGCAAACAAAGATGAACGAGATCTACTCCTAGAGCACCTCCCTATAAAGGAGAGCATAGAGTGGACTAATTATGGTTACTCCCTTAACCATAGACCTTCATTTACACATGACCCTCTCTTTCAAGCAGGAGTCTACTATGTGCAGGAGGCATCTTCTATGTATTTAGAAAAAATTAGTACATATCTCCCTGAAAACAAAGACATCAAAGCACTAGACCTTTGTGCTTCTCCTGGTGGCAAGTCTAGTCACCTTTTGAGTATACTCGGAGAAAAAGCTTTGCTAATAGCAAATGAAGTTATAAAATCGCGCGCTTGGACTCTTGCTGAAAACCTCACAAAATGGGGCGCACCTAATATAGTAGTTTCAAATAATGACCCTGCAGATTTCACTGCTTTTAAAGAATACTTTGATCTCGTCGTAGTAGATGCTCCCTGCTCTGGCGAGGGTATGTTTCGAAAAAATATTAAGGCTCGTCAGGAGTGGTCTAAAGACAATGTCAAACTTTGCGCACTTAGGCAAAGAAGAATCCTTAGCGACATCTGGGGAGCGCTTAAAGATGGAGGACTCTTAGTCTAT
Organism: uncultured Muribaculaceae bacterium; assembly: GCA_964369605.1. Classification (GTDB taxonomy): domain Bacteria; phylum Bacteroidota; class Bacteroidia; order Bacteroidales; family UBA932; genus CAYJFD01. The sequence goes on from CAYJFD010000002.1 coordinate 26,079, forward strand.
TCGACTTGCACCTTCAATACTACCGAAAACGACGAGAATGCAAACTGGATAGCTGAGGAACTAGGAGCTACTCTTCTTGAGAGCAAACAGTTTTATCCATCAAAAGATGGTATCGGAGAGGGATATTATATGGCCATCCTTAGAAAAGGAAGTGACAGCGACAGCCAAACAAACAATCAAGGAGCCAATCAAAGAAATAATAAAAAGACCTATAATACAGATAAACTTATAAAGAGCCTTAAGTTAACTAAGGTTTCAAAATCTATATTCCCAAATAAGCAAGCCTTTACCAAAGATGGTTTTGAATATATCATTAAAGGTGGTGACCTGCTAAAGGCCTACCCTAGCGATCTTATGGAGGAGATGCTTTACTGCGAGAGCCAATTAAGAGTAATTCACTCTGCCCTAGCTTGCGCAGAGATAAAGGGTACTCATCCAAAAAGCACCCTTGTCCCTCACGCTGACCTAGCACTAAACTCCGCCCTGAATAGAGACGCATTTAACTCAGTGGAACTCTTCTCAAATCAAGATGAACTTCCAGCAGAAAAAGCACTTAGTTTTCTTAGAAAAGAGCCCCTTGTATTTTCCGACCAGCCTAAGGGATATCTACTCCTGACCTATAAAGGGAAGGCATTGGGTTTTGTAAAAAACCTGGGAAATCGCAGTAATAATTTATGGCCAAACTCCTGGCGTATACTCACTTAACCCTATTCGTAACAAATTCGTAACATTTTCTTAATTACCACTTAATTATACACTTATACATTTGCATATCGAAAAAAATGTAAAAAGTAAAATAACTAATTAAATATTAAAAAAGTATTATGAAAAAAATTGTATTCGCTATCCTTATTGCGAGCTTAATCCTTAGTTCATGTGGTGGAACAAACAGTAAAAAAGACTCAAAAGCTACAAAGGTTAAGAAAAGTGAAATTTCTTTAACTGCAGCTGGTGCGACTTTCCCTCTTCCGTTTTACAACCTAGCTTTCAAAAATTATTTGGCTACTTCAGGTGTAGAAGTTACTTATGGTGGTGTTGGTAGTGGCGGCGGAATCCGTAGTGTAAGAGACATGGTTGTTGACTTCGGAGGTACAGATGCTTATCTTTCAGACAAAGAACTAGAGAGTATGGAATCTCACGTTCTTCATATCCCTACTTGTATGGGAGCTGTAGTTATGGCATATAGTCTTACTGGTGTAGAAGATCTTAAATTAAATGCTGAAATCATTTCTGATATCTATTTAGGTAAGATCACTATGTGGAACGATGCTAAAATAGTAGAATTAAACGCTGGAATCACTCTTCCAGAATTAAAAATAACTCCAACATATAGATCAGATGGTAGTGGTACTACTTTCGTTTTCAGTGATTATATGACTAAGGCTTCTAGCGAATGGGCTGAGGCTATGGGAACAGGTAAGTCTCTAAAATGGAATCACGGTATAGCAGCTAAAGGTAATCCTGGTGTAGCTGGTGTTATCAAGCAAACTGAAGGTGCTATCGGATATATCGGTTCTGAGTACGCCTTCGCTGTTAAGATCCCTAGTGCTTCTTTAGAAAATGCAAACGGTGAATTCGTAAAAGCTAGCTCTGAGTCTATCTCTCTAGCTGCAAATGTTGATATCGCTGCTGACACTAGACAGATGATAACAAACTCAAGCGCAGTAGGTGCTTACCCTATTAGCTGTTTCACTTGGGTTATTCTTTACCAAGAGCAAAACTACAATAAGAGAAGTCTTGAGCAAGCTAAGGAAACTATTAACCTACTAAAGTGGATGATTGGCCCTGAAGCACAGAAATTAACAACTACTGTTCACTATTCTCCACTTCCAGCAGCAGCTGTTAAGACAGCTGAGAACATCCTTAATAGCGTAAGCTACAACGGAAGTCCAATTAAGTAATAAATAGCATCATTCATTTAATGAAGGATAAAATATTTAGGTCACTATTATTCATTGCCTCTGCACTAGTCGTTTTAGTGTGCGGGGCAATGATTTATTCGCTCTTTGGTGGAGCGATGGTGGCATTCGAAGAGAAGGGGGTATTTAATTTCATATTCTCCTCAGATTGGGATCCGCATCCAGATAGAGAAAGCTACGGGGCGCTTCCATTCATAGTTGGTACAGTGATGACCTCTCTTCTAGCACTTATCATAGCTATTCCTTTTTCTTTCCCAGTGGCTCTTTTTAACGGAGAGTACTTTAAGAATAAAAGAATATCTAGTATATTAAGTTCTATGATTGACCTCTTAGCCGGTATTCCGTCTATCGTTTACGGACTTTGGGGATTTTACACGCTTAGACCTATTATGGTAGAAATGGGCGTAAGTTCTGGTGGTTTTGGTGTATTACTTTCATCCATCGTACTAGCGATAATGATTATCCCTTACGCTAGTTCCTTAAGTACTGAGTTTATTTCTATGGTACCAAACGATATGAAAGAAGCAGCCTATAGTCTTGGTTCTACTAGGCTAGGTGTTGTTAGAAGAGTTATACTTCCTATCTCAGGTTCTGGAGTATTTGCTTCATATATATTAGCCCTAGGTCGTGCACTTGGAGAAACGATGGCAGTTACGATGTTAATTGGTAACACTAACAATGTTCCTAACTCTATCACATCTACAGGAAATACTATGGCATCGATTATAGCAAATCAATTCGGCGAAGCGGATGGACTAAAGATCAGTTCTTTGATAGCTATCGGATTACTTTTATTTGCCATCACAGCTATAATTAACTTTATCGGTAAACTTATAATGAAAAGATTTAGCTAATGAAAAGTCAGAGTATACGTATATTTAAAGATAAATTGTTTTTTGTTATCGTTTGTGCACTTTCGTCACTTACTGCGATTCCTCTAATAGCCATCCTATGGGAAGTACTAAAAAGAGGTTACAAACAAATAAACTTTAGCTTTTTTACAGAAAAAGCACCATCTACATTAGATGCTATGCTTGCAATAGGTTCTGGAGAAGTCATCCCTGGAGGTATCGCTAACGGTATAATCGGTACACTGCTAATGGTGTTGGTTGCCGCTATTATAGCCATCCCAGTAGGTATTATGATAGGTATTTTCCTTGCTGAAAAGCCAAATAGCAAATACGCAGATACAGTTAGATTTATTACAGATCTAATCCAAGGTACTCCATCGATCGTTATCGGTATTATCGCCTACGCTTGGGTTGTAAAACCCCTGGGAAGCTACTCAGCGATAGCTGGTAGTGTCGCCCTAGCGATTATGATGCTTCCACTAATTGTGCGCTCTACCGAGGAGAGTCTTAAGATGCTACCGACCTCACTAAAAGAAGCAGGCCTTGCGCTAGGCTCGTCTTATACGAGTGTAATTATTAGGATATTGCTGCCTGCAGCATTTGGTGGTCTATTTACTGGCATCCTACTGTCTATTTCAAGGGTTACAGGTGAAACTGCGCCTCTTATGTTAACTGCACTAGGTAGTGCTGCTATTAGCTTTGATCTTACTAGCCCTAGCAGTGCTGTCCCACTTCTTATTTGGGAGTTCTATAATGACCCTAACCTATTAGATATGGTTTGGAGTTGTTCATTATTCTTAATGATATTGATTTTAGTACTTAATATTACTGCAAAACAAATTGCAAAAAAATGGAAAATACAATAATTAGGCTGAAAGATCTTTCTGTCAGCTATACAAAAGATAAATACGCTGTTTCAAAGGTAACGGCAGATATAAATAAAAATGCTATTACTGCTATCATGGGGCCTTCTGGATGCGGTAAAAGTACTATGCTACGTGCTATAAACAGAATGCACGAGCTATATGACATCAACGTAGAGGGAGAAATTCTTCTAAATGGTCAGGACATCCTTAAAATGAATCCTATGGAGGTGCGCCGCAAAGCTGGTATGGTTTTCCAAAGACCTAACCCCTTCCCTACTATGAGCATTTTTGACAACGTTCTAGCGGGTTATAAACTAAACGGAATCAAATTATCAAAGCAAGAAAAAAATGAGTTGGTTGAGACTTCGCTTCGCAATGTCGCACTTTGGGACGAGGTAAAGGATACACTCTTCAAGCGCGGTTCTTTCCTTTCTGGGGGCCAACAGCAGCGCCTTTGCATCGCACGTGCTATCGCCCTTAAACCAGACGTACTTCTTATGGACGAACCAACATCTGCACTAGACCCTATTGCGACTAATCGCATCGAGGACTTATTATTAGAATTAAAGAAGGAGCTTCCTATTATCATCGTAACTCACAATATGAGTCAGGCAGCTAGGATCTCTGATAAGTCTATGTTTATGTACCTTGGGGAATTAATCGAATACGGAGATACAAATCAAATGTTTACTAACCCTGTAAACAAAAAGACAGAAGAATATCTTACTGGTCATTTTGGTTAGTAGATAATTTTAATTACTTTTAAACAAATTTTAGAAAAAAACATGGGAACAAAAGATATACTTTTTGAAAAATTAGACAAACATTTCAAACTGATAGCTAATATAGCGATGACTCAGTTCAAACTTTGTAAAGAAATGCTTCAAGGGGCTGATCATACTGAGGAAATCGATAAGAATGAAAATATTATCGACAGCATAGAAATGAAACTTAGAAGCGAAATGATTAGCACTATCGTTCTTCACTCACCAAGAGCAAGTGAACTTAGAAAGGTTATTGCCTACTTTGATATGACTTGCTATATCGAGCGTATTGGAGACCACTTACTAAATATTTCCGAGCAGCTTATCAAGACAAACTTGAATGGGGAGATCTTTTCAAAGTGTAAAGCGGAAGTAGAAGACCTTCTTAATATAGTAGAAAGAATGACACAGAACGCTATCTACTCTTTCGCTTGTGAAGATTTAGGTCTTGCAGAAAAAACGATTCTTCAAGATGATAAAGCAGATGCACTAAATGAAAAGATCATTAAAATCCTTACTCTTATCGGAGAAGATTCACCACTGAATAAAGATGAGATGGGAGATATTATGAGACTTGGTGCTCTAGCAGCAAACCTAGAAAGAATAGGTGACAATGCTACGAATATCGCAGAGTCAGCAATATACCTAACAAATGGTCAAGATATTAAGCACAAGTTCCAAATAGAAAATTAATACTAATGGAAAATAAACGTATTCTTGTAGTAGACGATGAAGCAGATTTAAGAGAAATTCTTGAATTTAACCTAGAGAGTGAGGGCTATGATGTCCTCACTGCATCTAGCGGAGAAGAAGCTATCGAAATATTAAGCAGTCCAGAAAACAAAGTGGATCTTATCCTTCTTGACATAATGATGGGAGGAATATCAGGTCTAAAGACTGCAAGTAAGATTCAAAAAGACTTGCTATTAAATATTCCTATTATCTTCCTGACTGCAAAGATTACTGAAAACGATTTATTAACAGGATTTAGTATAGGAGCTGATGATTACATTACTAAGCCTTTCTCCTTAAAAGAAGTATTAGCTAGAATAAAAGCTGTTATAAGACGACACGAAGCTAGTTCTAGTGTGGCGACTGAAAGCGAGCAAGGAAGCAGTAATGAAAAAGAAGAAGGAGTTACAAATATCACACTAGATAACCTTTACATAGACTTAAATAATAAAGAAGTTAGAATAGATGGCGAGCTTATATCTTTAACAAAAAAAGAATATGAAATACTACTAGTTCTTACGTCATCTTTAGGCAGAACTTTCGATAGAGAGGAAATTCTTGACAGAGTATGGGAAAACCAAGTATATGTACTAGAGCGCACAGTGGACGTACATATCGCAAGACTTAGAAAGAAACTTGGGTCAGTAGGTTCAAGGATCGTTAACCGCTCAGGCTACGGATACATTTTTAAATAAACATTTAGATCACAGGCATAACTTAGCATCTTAATTACAGCTAAACTCAGCAGATATGACTTACAAAAGGAGACTTATATATAATTTTCTAGCGATATTTTCATTCTTCGCGATAATGGCCATCTTGATTCAATACAATCAAGAAAGAAGTTTTAAAATAAAATCACTAGAACAGAATTTATCCGCGTATAATACTGTAATTTACAAATACTTAAACTCTCCCGACCACTCATTTAAAGATCTACCAGGCATTCTACCAGAGTCACTTAGGGTAACTATTATCTCAGATAATGGGGAGGTAGTCTACGACAATAACAAAGAAGGCATTGTCCCTAGCGAGAATCATCTTGATAGACCTGAGGTACGTAGTGCTAAATTATATGGAGAAGGTAGTTCCTCTAGACGCTCTGAGACGACCCAGCAAGAATATATTTACCAAGCAAGTTATGACGGTAAATTCTACATTAGAGTAGCTCAGCCTTACGATGTAGATGTAAAAAATTTACTAAAAGTAGACAACCTATACATTTACTTCATCCTAGCTATTTTCATCGTATCTACCCTATTCCTTATTCTTATTTCAAATAAAATGGGGCGCTCTATATCTGCCCTCAGAGACTTCGCTCTATCTCTTTCTGATGATAGTTTAGAAAAATCAATAAGCTTTCCTGATGGAGAACTAGGAGATATCGGAGCTAAACTAGTAGAGAATTATAAGTCTTTAAAGGAAAGCGAGAACGAACTAAGAAAAGAAAAGGACAAACTCATACTTCACTTTACACATTCAACTGTAGGTATTGCGTTTTTCTCACCAGCTAGAGAGGTAATATACCATAATGCACTATTTATTTCTCATATTAACGCTATAGCTGATAACTACACTCTTAATATAGAAGATGTCTTCACTATTAAGGAATTTTCTGATACTCTATCTGACTCAAATATTAGCCAAAAGGGAACATACGAAGAGACTATAAATAAGAATGGTCAATGTTTTAGTCTTCGCCTGATTATCTTTGAAGACCACAGTATAGAGGTAATATTAAACAATATTACAAAGCAGGAAAAAACTCGTATTCTAAAACAGCAAATGAGTAGTAACATCGCTCACGAACTACGTACTCCTGTTAGCAGTGTTAGCGCTTACCTTGAGACATTGATTAACCAGAAGAATATGCCAGAGGCAAAACGCGAGCAGTTTATTGAGCGTAGCTATAATCAGATACAAAGACTTTCCGGCTTAATACACGATATATCACTAATCAGCCACATCGAAGCTGATGGAAGGAAAATCGAAAAGAGTCATACGAATATAAATGATATAGTTACAGAAGTAATACAGGATCTAGAAAATAAAACTAATACTCTAAACGCCTCTATAATAAATGATATCAAAGAGAATATATGTATAGACGGAAATGCAAATTTACTATATGCTATATTTAGGAATCTTATAGAGAACTCCGAAAATCACGTAGGCAAAGGAGTCATTATCAAAGCATCTATGTTTATGGAGGATAAAACACACTTCTATTTCTCTATCTCTGATAATGGGCCTGGTGTTAAAGCAGAATTACTTCCTAAGATCTTTGACAGATTTTATCGTATAGACGAGGGACGTACACGCACAAACGGAGGATCAGGACTTGGCCTATCAATAGTAAAAAATGCCGTACTATTCCATAACGGTATTATATCGGCAAAACAGGCCATAGGTGGCGGACTAGAAATAATCTTTTCTCTTGCTAAGAGTGATATATAAAGGCCCTCTTATATTAAGCTGATTTTAAAGGACTTACAAAAAGAGTGTCCAGAAATGAGGGTAGTCTTTTTGGAAACTACTAAAATACAAGACTTTACAGGGTGGCATTGATTAGCCACCTTTTTCCTTCCTCTGCTAGATAGGTTTCGGGGAAAATAGGTCTACATTCATCTAAGAATGCTTCAAGTTTAGGATAACGAGAAGAAAAATGTCCTATAACTAACTTTCCAACTTTTGCTTGAGATGCTATTTGAGCACTCTGCACGCTGGTTGAGTGCTTTGTTTCTGCTGCTCTTTCAGACATATCATTTAAGAAAGTTGCTTCGTGATATAATAGGTCTATAGAGTGTAGCCAGTCCTTAAGGTCTTCACAGTACGCTGTATCTGTGCAGTAAGCGAAGCTACGAGGTTTATAAGGTAAATAAGTAAGGTATTGAGAATCTACCACTTCTCCATTTCTTACGATGCTAGGATTATCACTGTTCTTTAGTGCATTTATTTCAGGAATAGTCAGATTATATTTTTCTATAGCTTCTTTGTACACGTTAAGTGGAGGCTGCTTCTCTTTAAAAAGATAACCATAGCATTCTACTCTATGCTTTAAAGGAAAGGCATAAACCTCTACTACCTTTGAATCTAGTATTAGTGTTGGCGAATTTGCCTCTACTACTATATGTTTGATTTGAATATTTATCTCCCGTCCAAAGTTATCCAGGTATGACTGTAAAATAGGTGCAAATCCAGCTGGTGCATATATATTTACACACTGTTTATCTGAATGTAAAGAAATAGAAGATAAAAGGCCATATAAGCCAAAAAGGTGATCTCCATGCAGATGAGTAATGAAGATATCCTTAATTTTATGAAGAGAGAAGTTATGCTTTTTAAGAAGCATTTGTGCAGCCTCTCCACAGTCTAATAAAAAGAAGCGCCCACGTACCTGTAGTACGTGAGCGCTTGGATACCTACTGACTGTAGGTGTCGCAGATGCTATTCCTAATGTAGTCAGTGAAAATTCCATTTTCTTATTGGTTATTTTCTTCCATCTTAGATTTAAGATCTGCTAGTTGAGAGATGTCACCAAGAGTAGTCTTCTCTAAGTTAGCCTTTAATTTCTTAACTGCTTTTTGAGTGCTATCTGTCTCAGTTTTTTCTTCTTCTCTCTTGCTGTCAGACCAAGTCTTAGTGTGTGAAAGAACGATTTTCTTGTTTGATTTGTTGAACTCGATTACTTTGAAGTCTAGTTTCTCATCTGCGCTTGCAGTGCTTCCGTCCTCCTTTGCAAGATTCTTGATAGAAACAAAACCTTCGATTCCGTAAGGAAGAGCTACAACTGCTCCTTTATCAACGAAGTTAACGATAGTACCTTCGTGAACTGAGCCTAAAGTAAATACAGTTTCGAATACTTCCCATGGATTCTCTTCTAACTGCTTGTGTCCTAAGCTAAGACGACGGTTTTCTTGATCTAATTCTAATACTACTACCTCTAGGTTATCTCCGTTTGAAACGAATTCTAGTGGGTGCTTAATCTTCTTAGTCCAAGAAAGGTCGCTGATGTGAACTAGTCCATCTACACCTTCTTCTAACTCTACGAATACTCCGAAGTTAGTGAAGTTACGTACGATAGCTGTGTGCTTAGAGTTAACTGGATATTTCTCCATGATCTTAGCCCATGGATCTTCCTTAAGCTGCTTGATACCTAAAGACATCTTTCTCTCTTCTCTATCTAGAGTAAGAACAACTGCCTCTACTTCATCACCAACTTTTAAGAAATCTTGTGCGCTACGTAGGTGTAGAGACCAAGACATCTCGCTTACGTGGATAAGACCTTCAACTCCTGGCTGTACTTCGATAAATGCACCGTAGTCAGCAAGAACTACTACTTTACCTTTGATAGTATCACCTACCTGTACATTTGGATCTAAAGTATCCCATGGATGAGCTGATAACTGCTTAAGACCTAAAGCGATACGCTTCTTATTATCATCAAAGTCAAGGATAACAACCTTGATTTTATCGTCTAATGTAACGATTTCTTCTGGGTGGTTGATTCTTCCCCAAGATAGGTCAGTAATATGGATAAGACCATCTACGCCACCAAGGTCGATGAATACACCGTATGAAGTGATATTTTTAACGATACCCTCAAGAATTTGACCTTTCTCAAGTTTACCGATAATTTCTGATTTTTGAGCTTCGATTTCAGCCTCGATAAGAGCCTTGTGAGAAACTACAACATTACGGAATTCGTTGTTGATCTTAACGATCTTGAAGTCCATAGTCTTGTTAACGTAAACATCGTAATCACGGATAGGCTTAACGTCGATTTGTGAACCTGGTAAGAATGCCTCGATTCCAAATACATCAACGATCATACCACCCTTAGTACGACACTTAACATAACCTTTAACGATATGATCTCCTTCGAATGCCTCATTAACTTTATCCCAAGAACGAAGAGCACGAGCTTTTCTATGAGAAAGTACTAGTTGACCTTTTTTGTCTTCTGCATTTTCTACATATACTTCTACTTTATCACCAACTTGTAATTCAGGATTATATCTGAATTCGCTGATATTGATAATACCTTCACTCTTGTAACCTATATTTACAAGAACTTCTCTTTTGTCTACTGATATTACTGTACCTTCAACAACGTCATTTTCGATAACTTTAGATAGAGTCTGATTATACTCTTCTTCTACCTTGGCTTTATCTGTTCCATAAGGAGCATCATTTTCAAAGCTGTCCCAGTCGAAATCTTCAACTGCAACTGATGCGTTGCTTACTCTCTTAGAAGGAGCTGCTGCTACTTCTGGTTGGATGTTTTCTACCTCATCCACGATTAGTTCTTTTTCTTGTGTCATTTTAATAATTTTTAAAACTCTAAGTTGTTAAACAATATTTATAATCTCCATAAGGGTTCTCACCCTTATTTAGGAGGGCTGCAAAAATATATACTATTTCCTTGATTTCCAAATATTTTAAGGACAGATCTTTTTAAAAATTCCTTTTTCCCATAAGAAGATAGGAATACGTCTCCATATAGAGACTAATATTCGGTATCTCCAATCTATTATCTTGATTCTCTTTCTCTTCAGAGAGGCTCTATATGCCATATCGGCTACTTTTTCAGGAGACATAAGCATAGGATACTTAAATGTAGAGCCTAAAAATGCTGTGGCTACAAAACCTGGTCTAATATCCGTAAATGTTATCGAGTATTTTTTCGCTGATGAGAGCTGAGATAAAGATTGAATGTAAGTATACTGTAAGGCTTTAGATGCAGAGTATGCTGGTGAGGGGCCTAAACCTTTCGTTCCAGCGATAGAGCTAATTACAGAGATATGACCACCGCCATTCTCCTTCATATAATTAAATATAGTATCTATCATAGATGTAAAACCTATAACATTTACCTTCATAATTTCAAGCTCGACTTCTACCTTTACATCCTTATTTTGATAACCTAGTCCTGAGGAGTGATAATAATGATCTATGCCCCCAAGTTGAGTGATTAAGTCATTCAAAGATGCGATAGCTTCTTCTGAAGTAACATCTATCGTCTTATAAAAAACTCTTTCAGGTGCAATAGATTGCAATGTCTTTAATGGCTCTTCTCTCCTAGCTGCTAGCCCTACTGTCCATCCATCTGCAATATACCTTTCAGCTATCTGATAGCCTATCCCTGAGCTCGCGCCCATTATTATTACTCTCTTGCTCATTATAAATTATCTCCGAAATCTTCTTTAAATTTTGCTATTAACTTCTCGCACCACCCGCCAACAGGCTCTATTGCGGAGCGGAAACCAATAGGAAGACCATCTGGATCTTCTTTAAAACGCATAGGTCCTATTAGTGCCCTATTATCATAAAGCCACTCTAGTCTATCTAAAACATATAAACTTTGAGAAAGCGTGAAAACTCGCCTTGGGAATGCTAAACGAACTAGCTCCATATCCGCAAGGTAATCAGGCTCTTCTGCTCTAACTTCGGAAGCAGTACCACCTTGGTTTGGACGTACACCAGAAACTAAATATATAGCTGCCGCTAGTGCTCCGTCTAATAAATCCTTTGGTTCGAGATGACTTAAAAAGCGTTTCGCATCAATATGTGCACCAAGTATTCCTGCTGGAGTTACCATAGGTATATTCTTTGCTGTTGCCTTCTCTACAAAATATTTAATAAAGTTTATACTTTGACATACTATATCCTCGTGGCACGATTCATATAAGCCCACAGACATAGCTTCCATTTCCTTCATAGACATACCTCCATAAGAAGGATAACCCTCAAATACAGATGCGACTGCTTGTAATTTTCTATAAAGCACTCTATCATTTACGCAAATAGCTCCTCCTCTTGTGGAAGTAAACTTTCTTGCTGAGAAATAAAGAACATCACTTAATGAAGACATCTCCATAATAATTTGCGCTAGGCTAGCATCCTTATATTCAGGCTCTCTAACCAAGATCATATATGCATTCTCTGCAAGTAATGTTGCATCTAAAAGTATCTTTAGTTCATACTTATCGGCTAATGCTCTAACATCCTTGTAGTTCTTCATCGAGAAAGGCTGTCCACCTATTAGGTTTGTTGATGCCTCCATTCTAATAAACGGAATCTTTTCCACACCTACCTCTTGAATAAGTGCTTCAAGCGCCTCAACATTCATATTCCCCTTAAACAGGTTTGTAGATTCAGTCTCAAAAGCACCTTGATATAGTAGCTCTCTTTCTGTTCCCCCATTTAACTTAATATGATTTATTGTACTACCAAAATGATAGTTCATAGGCACGATATCACCTTCTTTTAAGAGAACTCGCATTATCACATTCTCAGCGGCTCTTCCTTGATGTGCTGGCTGGACATAGTCTTTTCCGAGTACATCTTTTACTGCCTTCTCTAGCCTATGATGAGAAGCAGAACCAGAATAAGCATCATCTGCGATCATCATCGCTCCTAACTGAGTATCAGTCATAGCATTCGTTCCACTATCTGTAAGCATGTCTATGAAAACATCTTCAGAATTCATCATATATGGATTAAAGCCCCCATACTTTAGGGCTTCTAAGCGTTCTTCAATAGGAAGAAGAGTAGTTCGCTGTACTACTCTAACCTTGTGAAATTCAAGAGGAATATCCTCCCCTTTATACATTTTTATAATTGGCATATATATTTTAGTTCTTTTCCGATTAATGACCTTCTTCTAAGTACGCTTTTTGTTCAGGACTAAGAGTGTCTATTGAGTAATCCCAAAATGCCAATTTTAATCTTGCTACCATATCATCGATTTCCTTAGGAACATCTACTATCATAGAGGATATATTACTGTGGTTCTCTGCGATATACTTTGCACCTAGAGCTTGTATCGCAAAACTCATATCCATAATTTCTGCTGGATGACCATCGCCTGAGGCTAAGTTTACAAGACGACCGCCTGCGATTATATTTATCCAGTTTCCATTTTCCAGTTTGTAAGCCATAATATTACGACGAGCTAGTTTAGATTCAACTGCCATCTTAATTATTCCTGCTACATCTACCTCACAATCAAAGTGACCAGCATTACAGCAAATAGCCCCATTTTTCATCATTAAGAAGTGCTCAGGCCTAATCACATCCTTACAACCTGTTACAGTAATAAATATATCTCCTTGGCTAGCAGCTTGATCCATAGTCATAACTTTAAATCCATCCATCACTGCTTCTATAGCCTTGATAGGATCTATCTCTGTCACGATTACTGAAGCTCCTAGACCTTTAGCCCTCATAGCAACTCCTTTTCCACACCATCCGTAACCTGCTACGACTGCAGTTTTTCCTGCTACGATAAGATTAGTTGTAGTATTGATTCCATCCCAAACAGACTGTCCTGTTCCGTATCTATTATCAAATAAATGCTTACAATCAGCATTATTCACAAGTACCATAGGAAACTTTAATCTGTTTTCCTTCTCCATTGCGATAAGCCTCATAATACCCGTAGTAGTCTCTTCGCATCCTCCTAACACATTTGGAATCAACTCTGGGTACTCGTTGTGAATCAGGTTAACCAGGTCTCCACCATCGTCTATGATGATATGAGGTCCCACCTTAATCACATCTGATATATGCTTATGATATTCCTGATCTGTACAGTCGTACCATCCAAATACATTTAATCCATCATTTACAAGTGAAGCTGCAACATCATCTTGAGTAGAAAGTGGATTAGACCCTGTCACATACATCTCAGCTCCTCCTGCCGCTAGGACCTTACATAAATAAGCAGTCTTAGCCTCTAAGTGTATAGAAAGGGCTACTTTCAGACCCTTAAATGGCTGTTCTTTAATGAACTGCTGCTCTATTGTTCTAAGTAGGGGCATATTAGCCTTCACCCACTCAATTTTTCTTTGCCCTTCAGGCCAAAGATTTATATCTCTAATATCGTTTGCCATATATATTTTTTATAACATTCTTTTCTTTCTAAAAATTAGCACTACCAGCAAGGTTATGATTATCATCAATACTAATAGGGCTATAAAATCAAGTTTCCCTCCAAACCTTGGTAAATCAATATTCATTCCATAGACTGAGGCGATTAAGGTAGGAGGCATCAGAATTAGAGAGACGAAAGTAAATACCTTCATTATCTTATTCTGATCTAAGTTAATAAGACCCAGAATAGTATTTTGCAAATAATCTAGTCTTTCAAAACTAAAATTTGTGTGATTTATTAATGACGAAGTGTCTTTTACCATTACATTCATCTTATCACTGATATCTCGTGGGAACAAGTCACTCTTGAGTATAGAAGAAATCATCCTTTGCTTATCCACAACATTCTCACGAACCATCATAGTGTTTTCCTGTAGCTGGTTAATATCGATAAGGAAGTCATCGTTAACATCTTCTCCTTTAGTGATTTTACGAGAATATAAGTCTATCTCTCGAGCCATTAACTCGATCATATCAGCATCTAGGTCGATACGATTTTCAAGGATACTCGTAAAGATATGATAGCCTGTCGGGAAAAATCGGTGATTAATTAGTACCTTTCGCTGCACATCAGAAAAACTCCTCAAATTTACCTGTCGAATAGAAACTAGTACACCCTCAGCGATAATAAAGGACACTGATTCCATACTGTACTCATCTGGCCCAGGCATCATAAAATTTGTATTGATAAAGATCGTATTATCATTCTCTGAATAACGAGATGATGACTCGATCTCTTCGGCTTGAGCTCTTGTTTGTAGAGTTGTATCTAAGAATTCCTCCGCTGCTCTCTTCTCTTCTACACTTGGCATAGATAAATCCATCCAAAGTACATCGTCAAAACCTAATTCCTCTAGATCTTGAATATTCTGTGATACGTCTATTTGACCTTTGTTCTTGTAAAAAATTTGAATCATAAGCGAGGATTTAAGTAATTAAATTCGAAGAGGAACAAACCAACTCTAAAAATTTTGCGAGACCTTCTTTCTTTTCATTTGTAAAATCATAAGATATACTATCTCGCAGATAAGAGATCATCTCATCTCTCGTAAACTTTTTGTCTTTCAAAAAACTAGAAGCATCAACTGCCTGTTCTATATTTGCAAGACCATAGCCTAAGGCCTCATTAAAGTCCGAGATAAAGTTCTCTTCAAGAGGCTTATTTGCCACCCAAGCAGCAAAAACAAAAGGTTTACCTGTATATTTTAGCCACTGCTCTGATAAGTCATAGACGTACTCAAATTTTTCAGAATTAATCAAAGCCTTATCCCCTATCAAAACATAAGCCTTAGAAACATCTAACTCTTGAGTGCTATAATCGAATGTTTTAAACTCTGGATTAATAAGCCAGAATTTCTCTGAAAGAAGACGTGCAAGAGTAATCGAAGATCGAGAATCACTATCTGCGTATATCTCAGATACATTCTCTAAAGGTACAGGGCTACACAAAAGTACACTTTTGACCTTCCCGTCAGCTGCGATGCAATAATTTGAGACTGTTTCGTATTTTTTATTTGCTGAAAGCAATACCGCAGGCACAATTCCTAGATCCACTTGATCATTTTCAAGCATTTGAGCTGCTTGCGATGGGGTGCAATAAACTACCTCTAACTGCTTAGATATAGCAGAAGAAGAGAGACCATAAACAAATGGTAGCGTGTTTAAATAATTTATTGCAGCTATACGAACTGACATAATCGTCCATCATCAATTATCAACCTTAAAATAACACACAAAGATAACTTATTTTCTCGAAAGATACAATCCCAAAAACATCAAAGCTGCATTAAATAATAGATTTGCAAAACCGATCGAAAAATCAAAGGTCTGTAACAGAAGATAAGAGACTAGATATGAGACTATTGGAGCAGCTACTGCGACATAAGGAACAGCCGTATCTTTTAGCTTATATTTAGTAAAAATAGCAAAGAAAAATAATCCCAGTAAGGGACCGTAAGTATAAGATGCTAATTTGTATAGCAAATCTATCACTGCAGAGTTGTTAAAAAAGTAAATGGCGCACGCTAAGGCAAATAAGAGAAAAGCAATACCTGCCTGCACTAGCTTACGCTGCTTAGGACTAACTTCGTTTTTTGATCTAAAATCTAAGCATACTGAAGTAGTAAGAGATGTTAAGGCAGCTGCTGCACTTGGATAAGCCGCAGAAATGAGACCAAATAGAAAAAGAAGCTTCAAAGGAAGTCCTGCATAATTTGTAATAATCGTAGAGTAAAGTTGATCTGTATTTGTCAAAGCAGAAGGCGCTAGCCCTGTTGCATATTCAAAGAAATATGTATACATCAACACTCCAAAAGAAAGTAAAACGAGATTCACTACTAGAATAACTACTACAAGCATATAAATATTTCTCTTTGAAGACTTTAGATCCTTACACGATAAATTTTTCTGCATCATACTTTGATCCAAACCCGTCATAGCCACACAAACGAAAAAACCTGCTATTAACTGTTTAAAAACGTTCGTCCCCGCCCTGAAGTCCCAGTTAAAAATCTCAGAAAATCTACTCATTTCTAAGTTCGGATTTTTTTGATTTAAAACTAAATCTACAAGACCCACGACATTCAAGGACATCATCTTTGAGAGGAAAATTATACTAAAAACCACACAAAGAATCATAAGGGTCGTCTGAAAAACATCAGTCCATATAACACCTTGTACACCAGCCCTATAAGTATAAAAATACAATAAAAACATAAAGGACAACAACACTATCAGAAACACCCCAAATCCAGAATACTGTTCCCGTAACTGAGGAGGTATAATACTAACCAATACTATTATCATTAAATAAATTCTGACCGCAGTTCCTAACAATCTAGATAATACAAATAAGCCCGACCCCACTAAATGAGAACGTTTACCGAATCTTTCTCCCAAGTAGCTATAGATGGACGTTAAATTCATTTTATAATAGATAGGCAAAAGAACCTCTGCTATAAAGACATAACCTAGAGCAAAACCTACAACCATAGGTATGTAATAAAAGTTCTGATTAAGAATATTTCCTGTAACCGAAATTAAAGTAAGACCTGACAAGGACGCCCCTATCATCCCATAAGCTATGACTGGCCAAGGAGTCTTTCTATCTCCTCTAAAAAACGATTTTTTACTAGCAAATTTTAGGGCTAACCTAGAAATCAATAGTAATATTAGCGTATAACTTATAAATGACCCTACAAAGAGCAGCAACATACTTATGTCCATCTGTCTATCATTAAGGATTAAATGGTTGACGCATCTTAATAGAACGGGCCAAAGTGATTTGGTCTGTATACTCTAACTCATCTCCAAAGCCAACACCTCTAGCTAGGGTGCTAACTGTTTTATTTAAGTTTGACAATAACTTAAATATATAATACGAGGTAGTTTCACCCTCCATACCCGAATTTATTACTAATATCAACTCCTTCACCTCATCTTTTGCCGCCATCTGATACAGCTTCGTAATAGGTAGATCGTCAGGTCCGATTCCATCCATAGGCGAAATCACACCACCCAGAACAAAATATAAACCTTTGTATTCTCTAGTTGCTTCTATACTCATAACATCCCTTACACTTTCCACAACACAGATAGTAGAAACATCCCTTCTAGAACTACGACATATCTCACAAGTGTCATCTTCTGAAATCATATTACAGCACTCACAGTACTTTATTTCATTACGCAGATTAACTATCGCACTTCCAAATTTCTCCACATTAGATTTTGGTTGTTTTAAAATATGTAATGCAAGCCTTGTAGCATTTTTCTTACCGATGCCTGGAAGCGAAGCAAACTGCTCTATGGCATCTTCTAATATTTTGATCATATTCTAGTACTTCAAATGATATGTCTCTAAGCCTAATATAGGCCTTTCGATGATTTTTGCTATTTTTATAAAAAACTTTTCAGCACATTCTCTTATATTTTCTTCAAAATAATGCGCTATCGACCCCACTAAATACAGAGGGTACTTCTCGTAATCATAAGCTTTAACACACTTCTCAAAAAAGTCCGAGAACGCTTGATCTACGAGGCGATAAATATAGGGATTTTCTTTATTTTGATGTATAAATTTAGCAAAAGATGCTAAATATCTTGAAGGCATAGCCTCTTTGTAGACTTTTGCGACAATAGTCGAATAATCTACTTGGTACTCCAGCTCTAATTTTTGCTTTACTTCCTCTGGCACTAAGCCTTTGATATAGTCCGCCAAGAGTAGCTTGCCAAGATTAGCGCCACTTCCTTGATCACCTAATATAAAACCTCCAGAATAGACATTATGAGAAATGGCTCTTCCATCATAAAAACATACATTCGAACCAGTACCTAATATACCTACGATAGCAGGTTCTTGAGCACTACATGCTCTAACTGCCGCTACTATATCTGATTCACAAAATATTTGAGCATTTGGGAAAACATCTTCAAAAAGTTTTGAGACTCTCCTCTTTTGATCATCAGAAACTAAACCTGCTGAATAAAAATATATATCTAACTTAGTTTCTAATTGAAGATATGGCAGACAGATTGAGTTTTTTAGATCATTTATGGCAGTGAGTATTTCTTTATCCGTATTGAAGATAGGATTAATACCTACCATACTAGAAGTAACTACCTGATTTTCACTATTATATCCCTTACGCATCAAGAGACAATCTGCTGTAGTAGAACCACTATCTATTATTAATTTTATCATTCTTACATGGTATAAATGTGAGAACTGCCTCTCTAACTAACGTTTGAGAGACAGTTCATTAACCTAAAACTTAAACCTATGAAAAAACATATTTAATCATACAAATTCTGTGCCAAACTATTTCTTCTCAATAGAAATTTCAAATAATTTAGACCAATTCTTGCCTGTTACATATATTTTTCCTGTGTTCTCATTATATGCTATGCCATTTAGGACATCCGCCCTTCTGGATTGTATCTTTGGAATAAGGTTCGAACAATCTATCGTGGCTCTTACCTCCCCTGTTTGAGGATCTATTATTAATATGTCATTTTCCGTGTAGACATTTGCCCATATTTCCCCATTTATGTATTCCAATTCATTAATGCCTCTTATTTCTTTTGAATTTCTTTTTACGGTAATAGATCTTGCCTCCATAAGAGACTGAGGATCCATATAAGAAATCTCTGCTGAGCCGTTACTAGTAATTAGGTGCTTCCCATCTGTGGTAATTCCCCAGCCTTCCCCGATAAATGGTAGTTCAGCTAGCTTAGTCATACTCTCTATATCGTATACAAAGCAGACATTTTCATACCAAGTAAGGATGTAGAGGTAAGCTCCAAGAACGCAAGAACCTTCTAAAAAATATTTATCGTCGAAGTGAGTAATATCTAAAACTCTACCTGTAGTCAAATCGACTTTTCTAAAGTTAGATGATCCGTATTGGCCACAGCTCTCATATAATACATCCTCATAGAAGAATAAGCCCTGCGTGTAAGCAGTCTCATCATGAGGGTACTCTTTCTCAACAACTAATTTATATTCTTCTACTTGTGTTTTAGACCAGAGATTAGAATGTATAAAAAGAAAGATGAAGAAAAAAACGAGAAACTTCGCACATTTCATCTTACTTTTCTCTTTTCTCTTTGTGTGCTAAAGCGGCTTTTACAAAGGCTACAAAGATAGCTTGTGGTTCCTCTACAGTACTCTTCAACTCAGGATGGAACTGAACACCGATAAAGAATGGGTGAGTTGGAATCTCTACTATCTCTACTAGTCCTGTATCAGGATTCTTTCCAGAGCATCTCATACCTGCTTTTGTAATAGCCTCTAAATACTCATTATTAAATTCATATCTATGTCTATGACGTTCACTGATGGTTGTCTTACCATATATTTTGTGCGCTAATGAGTCTTTCTCTAACTCACACGCATAGGCTCCTAGTCTCATAGTACCACCCTTAATAGTAGTAGTTTTCTGATCTGCCATTAAGTCTATTACTGGAACTTTCGTAGTAGCTTGAACCTCTGTCGAGTTAGCATCTTTCAAACCAACTACATTTCTACTATACTCTATTACAGCCATCTGCATACCTAGGCAGATTCCAAAGAAAGGAGTAGCACTCTCTCTTGCATACTGAACCGCGACGATTTTACCCTCTATTCCTCTTTCTCCGAATCCTGGAGCAACAAGTATACCGTCCATCCCTGCTAGCTGCTCAGCAACATTATCTTGTGTTAAATGCTCACTATGTATACAATTAACTCTAACCTTGCACTCATTTACTGCACCTGCGTGAATAAATGACTCTAAGATAGACTTATATGCATCCTGTAATTCTATATATTTACCTACTAAAGCGATATTAACCTCTTTTTTAGGATTTAATAACTTGTCAACAAAAGTTTTCCAGTTTGAAAGATTCGCCTTTGGAGGCTTAGCTAAACCAAACTTCTCTATAACTATCTCATCTAATTTCTCCTCTTGCATTATAAGAGGCACTTCATAGATGGTTCTTGCATCGATAGATTCTATTACACAATTCTGCTTAATATTACAGAATAATGCGACCTTTCTTCTTAGGTCTGGTCCTAAATGGTGCTCTGTTCTACAAACTATGATATCTGGCTGAACCCCGTTTTCTAGTAACTGTCTTACTGAATGTTGAGTCGGTTTGGTTTTTAACTCTTTCGCTGCATTTAAATAAGGAACTAGAGTTAGATGAACTACTAAAGAATCGCCTGTTGGAAGATCCCACTGTAACTGCCTTACAGCCTCAATAAATGGCAGTGATTCCATATCACCAACTGTTCCACCTATCTCAGTGATTACCACATCAAAATTACCACTCTTTCCAAGCAGCAACATTCTTCTTTTTATTTCATCTGTAATATGTGGGATGATTTGCACTGTTTTTCCAAGATATGCACCCTCGCGCTCCTTATCTATCACAGTCCTATAAATTCTTCCAGTAGTAACGTTGTTAGCCCTAGAAGTACTTACATTTAAAAATCTTTCATAATGTCCTAAGTCTAGGTCGGTTTCTGCACCATCCTCAGTTACATAACACTCTCCATGTTCATAAGGGTTAAGTGTCCCTGGATCAACATTCAGATAGGGGTCAAATTTTTGGATAGTAACACGCAAGTTTCTTGCTTGCAATAATTTAGCCAATGAAGCAGAGATGATTCCTTTACCTAAAGAAGAGGTAACTCCACCCGTGACGAAGACATATTTTGTAGACATGATAATGTAATTTTAATCGTTATTATACGGGGATACAAAATTACACAAAAAAGCCAACTTTGCAAATTGTTCCTCCTCTATTCGCATTTTTTACTACCTTTGTCGCGATTTTAAGTCCATATTTACGAAAATATTGAAAGCAAAAGATATTTTCTGAATATATATAATTTTAGGTGGGATGCTCTATCGCTGTCACTTTATGTGATGGAGGAAAGTCCGGACAGGAAAGAGCACCGCACTGTGGAAAGCACAGATAGGCGTAAGTTTATGTGAGGCATAGCAGAAAATAACCGCCTTCGGGTAAGGGTGAAAACGTGAGGTAAGAGCTCACGATGGGTTATGGCGACATAGCCTAGGTATGCTGCTGCGGCCTGCAAGGTCAAATATACCGACAATTTTAGGGCTGCTCGCCCGATGTCGAGGGGTAGACTGCATAGATAAATGATAGAGACCTTTTCGGAGGCACAGAATTCGGCTTATAATCCCACCTTTATTATATATATATGTTCTTTTGTTTCTTTTTTCTATATTTGCGCATAATTTATATTATATGTATCACAAGATTATTGAATTAATAAAACAAGAAGTAAAGCCTGCACTTGGATGTACAGAACCTATTGCAGTAGCTTTAGCTGTAGCAAAGAGTGTAGAATCACTAGGCCAAAAACCTGAAAAAATAAGCGTTGAAGTAAGTGCGAACATACTGAAAAATGGTATGGGAGTAGGTATTCCTGGCACAGGTATGACTGGTTTATATATTGCGATAGCGCTCGGTGCTATATGTGGAAAGTCTGAGTACAAATTAGAGGTCCTAAAAGATGCTAAGGCAGAGGATGTAAGCAAGGCCAAGGAGATGGTTGAGCAAGGTAGAATCGAGATAACTCTGGCTGACACTCCTGAAAAGCTTTATATTAAGGCCTTCTCAACAAGTGGCACTAACTCAGGCGAAGCTATTATCGCTACTAGTCACGATAGAATTATCAGTGCTAGTACAAATGGGACAGAATATTTCAAGCTAGGTGCTAGTGATAGCTCTACAAACACCCAAGACTCTTCTGCTGCTACTCTGGATCCTGATTTTGCACGTAAAATCACAGTTAAGCAAATATATGATTTCGCACTTAATGCAGACTTTAATGATATAAAGTTCGTACTGGACTGTGTTAAACTAAATATGGCTCTTGTAGAGGAAGGTCTAAGCAAGGACTCAGGATTAATGGTTGGAAAAACAATCAATAACAATAATAATACATCTATTTTCGGTGACAGCCTTATGTCTTATGCTATGGCTGCGACTGCGGCTGCGTCAGATGCGAGAATGTCAGGGTCTATGCTTCCAGCAATGTCAAACTCTGGAAGTGGAAATCAAGGCATCACCGTTACCGTTCCTGTTATTGCGGCAGCAAAAAAACTTGGAGCAAGTGAAGAAACTCTAGCTAGAGCACTAACTATCAGCCACCTTGTAGCTATACACATCAAAGGTTATCTAGGTAAATTATCAGCACTTTGCGGCTGCGTTATAGCATCTACAGGTTCATCTTGTGGTATCATCTACCTGAACTCAGGCAGTTACGAGCAGATGTGCTATGCTATTAAAAATATGGTAGGTAATCTTACAGGAATGGTTTGTGATGGAGCAAAAGTTGGTTGTGCATTAAAGGTAGCAACTGGTGTTTCTTCTGCGGTACAGTCTGCTGCTCTTGCACTAAATAACATCTGCATATCTTCTAACGACGGTATAATTGATGATGATGTTGAGAAAACTATCGAAAATTTAGGTAAGGTAGGGTCACTAGGTATGCAAAAGACAGACGAGCTGATTCTTGATATTATGGTAAACGGTTAATCCCATTTATATCCGTATAATGAACGAACAAACTAAATCATTTGCTCATAAGCTTGCTTTAAATATTTTGTCTCACTGCAAGAGTCTAAATTTTCTAGAACACTCATTCTATGATGTTGAAGATCTAGATGAACTATGGCGCAAGTCTGCACCTGAATATATGGTCAATGCAGTACCAGAATTTAAGGACTACCCTATTGTCAGCATAGCTTGGGCTTGCTACTTTGGTATGGCTGCGGCACACTTCTGGGATCTAGATTGGATTAAATATTCTAAAAAGGAATGTCTTTACTCTTACATAAGAGATGTAAGGGGCTTTGACTATATGGATGATTACATCTTATACGAACTTTTAGAACTTAATAAAGGGGGAAAAGAAGCTAAAGAACTTATCGCACTAATCGACAGTGCTAGCTTGCTAACTCTCAGTGCTCTGAAAAAAGAAGAGAGTGAGGCACAAAGTATTAATGCCTTCTACCTTTTCGCAGCAAGTACAGAAGTATTTTTTAAACTTGGCTACAGCCTTCACCTACAACGTATAGGCTACAAAATGCAAATGATCTCAGGCTCCTAAGTTTTTTATAAATATATAAATAAATCCCATCAAATTTTGATGGGATTTATTATTTTAATGAGCTCTACTTACTTCTCTCGTAGTGTTCTTGGGTTATAGTATATATATACTTCTTAGCTTCGTAATCTATAGGTGGAACCATAATATTACCC
Source organism: uncultured Muribaculaceae bacterium (assembly GCA_964369605.1). Taxonomy (GTDB): domain Bacteria; phylum Bacteroidota; class Bacteroidia; order Bacteroidales; family UBA932; genus CAYJFD01. Next base: position 49,928 of record CAYJFD010000002.1, read on the forward strand.
TTTACCCCATCGCGATAATACCACAATTCCTTTTTATCTGGGAAGACTAGCTTAACAGAATCTGCATGCACAAGTGAGGCATCTGGCCCCTCATACGTAGTTAAGGTATGATGATACTTAAATTCTAGGGATTCTTTCGATTTAAGAGTCCAAGTATGCTCAAAATATTCACGGCTTCCTGCCCTAACTTTTTCTTCCCATGCTACAAATTTAATTATTTGTTTCCTAACTTCATCTGCAATCTGCAGATTGGGTAGGTAACTCCAGTAGGTAACTCCAGGAATTGTAATGTATTTCTACCCTAAAGAATCAATTATAGTAAAGAGTGCAAAGAGGATAGATGCGAGACCATTCGTGGTGAAAAAGGCAGCATTCAATCTTTTTAAATCGTGCGGACTAATCAGCAAATGTTGGACTAATAATAGAAGAGAGAAGATACTAGCACCTAGTATATAGAAACTTGAAAGCTGTGCTTCAAAATAAAACCACACTAATAAAAAAGGGATTATCGCATGTAAAAACGAAGATATCCAGAATGCCTTTACCTTGCCAAATCTTGCTGGGATGGAGCATAAGCCTTGTTTTTTATCAAAGTCCTCATCTGAAAGAGAATAAAGAATGTCAAATCCACTCACCCATAAAAGAACTACTAGCGATAAAATTAATATGTGTAGAGGGATACTACTAGGATCTAAAGCTAGGTAGGCTGCCGATGGAGCTATGGACAGGGCTAGGCCCAATACAAAATGGCATAGCCAGGTAAACCTCTTTGTTAAGCTATACCCCAGAATTACCATTAAAGCTAGGGGAGATAAATACAAACAGGTTGTATTAATAAAATAAGCTACAATCATAAAAGCACTGGCATTTAAAATTGTAAATGTTAATGCTTTTTTAGGGCTTATCACTCCTGAGGGTATCTCTCTTGAACTTGTTCTAGGATTAAGTGCATCTATATCTCTATCGATATAACGATTGAAGCCCATGGCTGCATTTCTAGCGAAGACTAAAGCTAGTAATACATATATAAACAACATACACGAAAAGTCTTGCTCTCCACTACTCCAGGCTAAAACAAAACCTATTAGAGCAAATGGAAGAGCAAATACCGTATGTGAAAATTTGACTAATTTCGCGTATGCTAACATCTTATCTTAGTACAGCTCCAAACTGATGTTGAAACGAAGATAGTATTTTAGATACTACTTGATCTATTTGTTTATCAGTTAGTGTTTTTTCCATATCCTGGAATACAAAACTTAGAGCGTATTGTTTCTTGTCTGAAGGAATTTTATCCCCCTTGTAAACATCAAATAATCCTACACTCTTTAATAAGCGCTTCTCTGTTGAAAGGGCCGCTTTTCTTAACTGAGAGAATGTAACACCCTGATCTAGTAGTAAGGCTAAATCACGTCTAACTGCAGGGAATTTAGGTAGTTCCTTATATAGTACCTTATGCTTTCTATATAGGCTTAATAATAAATCCCAGTTAATATCACAGGCAAATACTGTTGCTTTTATATCACACTTCTTTAAGATCTTTGGTGCTACTACTCCTATAGTAACAAAATCTTTTCCATTTAACTTATATATTAAACCCTCACTATAAAGGTCAGCTGGTGCTTCTTGAGTTTCGAAGTTATAAAGATTTATACCAAAACGTTTTAATAAAAGCTCAACATATCCCTTTAGAGTAAAATAATGCCCTACTCCTGATGTGTTTCTCCACGCTGTCTCACCCTTTCCAGTCATCATTATTTGAAGATGAGCCTGCTCACTGTATGCCTTCTGAGTCGTTGCATCTTTTTCTGGAGAATAAAAATATACATTACCGAACTCGAAGATTTTTAAATTAGATGTTTGTCTTTTTATATTGTATTCAACTGTTTCTAAACCAGAGAATAACAAAGTTTGTCTCATCACATTTAGGTCATTACTTAAAGGATTCATAATCCTTACCATATTTTCCTCTTTGTAAGTCTCTAAACCTGCATAATAGTCTCCCTTTGTTAGAGAATTACTCATACACTCTACGAATCCGTTAGCCACTAGAAGTTCAGATGCTGTCGCAAGTATCTGCTCTGGATCTGGTTTTGGAGAAGCATTTATCGAAGCCTTTAATGTAGTTGGAAGTTCGATGTTGTTATATCCATAAATTCTTAATATGTCTTCAACGACATCGCACTCTCTATAAACATCTACTCTATAGGCAGGAACACTTACTTCAACGATCTCGCCCTCATTCGATATGATCTCAAACTCGAGGTGCTTAAGTATGGATAATATGTCACTATGAGGGATGTCCTTTCCTATGAATTTCTGAATTCTGGTTAGATTAAGGCTCACCTTATTTAACTCCACTGCCTCTGGGTAAAACTCCTGTAATTCGCCTACGATCTGTGCAGAAGCATATTCTTGAAACATAAGGGCAGCTCTTTTTGCTATATTCATAGCTAAAGTTGGGTCTACTCCCCTTTCATATCTAAATGATGCATCCGTCTTTATTCCGTGTCTTTTTGACGTCTTACGAACAGAAACTGGATTAAAATAAGCACTCTCAAGGAATACATTTGTTGTACTATCTGATATGCCTGAGTCCTCACCTCCGAATACACCAGCTATACACATTGGTTTTTCAGCATCGCAGATCATTAGATCCTCAGATGATAAAGTTCTTTCGATTCCATCTAAAGTCTTGAATTTAGTACCTTCCTCGCACTTTCTAACTACGACCTTAGATCCAGCGATCTTATCTGCGTCAAAAGCGTGCAATGGTTGGCCCATTTCAAACATCAGATAATTAGTTATATCGACGATGTTATTAATTGGCTTTAAGCCTATAGATAGAAGCAGCTTTTGAAGCCACTCTGGTGATGGCCCTACTTTCACATTTGTAAATGTTAAACCTACATATCTTGGAGCTGCCTCTGGGCTATGAACTTCTACAGGAATAGCCTGTCCTTGAGCTTGTTTGAATTCACTTACATCTGGAAGAGTTAGATCTCCTCCCATATTGTTAAATTTCAAATATGCAGCTAGATCACGAGCTACTCCTATATGAGAAGCAGCATCTATTCTATTTGGTGTAAGTCCTATAGATAAAATAGTATCTGTTGCTAGGTTCAAGTAATCTTTTGCCGCTGTGCCTGGTACTGCATTATGATCTAAGACCATAATTCCATCGTGAGAATTTCCTAGTCCTAATTCATCTTCAGCACAGATCATTCCATGAGATTCAATACCTCTCATCTTAGATTTCTTTATCTTAAACTCACCACCCTTATCATCACTTAAAACTGTCCCTATCGTTGCGACTAGCACCTTCTGTCCCTTAGCGACATTTGCTGCACCACACACTACCTGAATCGTTTCCTCTTGGCCTATGTTAAGTTTTGTTACGTGCAGATGGTCTGAATCAGGGTGATCCTCACACTCTAAGACCTCAGCCACCATAACTCCCTTTAGTCCACCTGGGATTTCTTCTACAACTTCCATATCCTCCACTTCAAGACCTATGGATGTTAAAATATCTGCTAGCTTTTCAGCAGTTAGATCAAAAGCTACGTATTGCTTTAACCAATTATATGATATATTCATTTCTTATTAATTTATCTCTTTATCGAAAATTGACTCAACAAAAGTCTTCTTATTAAATAATTGCAAATCTTCTATCTTCTCACCTACTCCTATGAATTTAACAGGAACATTTAATTGATCCGATATCCCTATTACTACTCCTCCCCTCGCTGTTCCATCTAATTTAGTTATAGCTAAAGATGTTACATCTGTAGCCTTGCTAAATTCTTTTGCTTGTAAAAAGGCGTTCTGGCCTGTTGAACCATCTAAGACTAATAAGACTTCGTGTGGTGCATCTGGTATTACCTTTCTCATCACATTCCTAATTTTAGTTAACTCATTCATAAGATTAACCTTATTATGAAGTCTTCCTGCAGTATCTATTAGAACAACATCTGCACCCTGTGCTTTTGCAGAAGACAGAGTATCAAAGGCTACAGAGGCAGGGTCTGCACCTGTACCTTGTTTTATAATTGTAACTCCAGCTCTTTTGCTCCAAACCTCTAACTGCTCCACCGCTGCTGCCCTAAAAGTATCTGCTGCACCTATGACAACTTCCTTTCCAGAATTTTTTAGGAGTGAAGCTAGTTTCCCTATCGTGGTAGTTTTTCCTGCACCATTAACTCCGACTATCATCATTACATAAGGTTTTTTTGAGAAATCAAAAGGCTCAGTTAACTGATTCTCGTGCTGGTCTGCATTAATTAAGGAAGATATCTCCTGCTTGAGAATATCATAAATCTCAGCAGTATTCATATATTTATCCTTAGCAACTCTCTCTTCAAGTAAGTCGATTATCTTCAATGTAGTATCCACTCCTATATCAGATGCGATAAGTGCATCCTCTAATTCATCCAGAATCTGATCGTCGATTACTGTCTTTCCAGCTACTGCTCTTGATATTTTCTCGAAGAACCCTCTTTTAGTTTTCTTCATTCCCTCGTCAAGGTTCTTCTTCTCCACTTCAAGGAGCTTCTTTTCCTCTTCCTGATTTTTATTTTTTTTCCAAAAAAAAGCCATAATTCTTATTTTTATAACTGACAAATATACATAAAATATTAAAAACAAACCAATATAGTGTATATAAAAAAAGCATCACCCACTAGGGTAATGCTTGATCTATATTATCTCGAGGAAATTACTTCTTTGAGAAGAAATCCTTAGTTTGATCAACTGGAACATTTTCTTCTTTGAAGATATAAGAACCTGTTCTTTCTGACTTATCCATACGGATACACTTAACAGTGTTTCTCTTTGCAGCTCTGTCGCCGCTGAAGGTTGCTACCGCTTTCTTTGCCATAGTATATAAATATTATAATTATTTAATTTCTTTATGAACAGTAACTTTTCTTAGATAAGGATTGTATTTCTTACGCTCTAATCTATCAGTTGTGTTCTTTTTATTCTTTGTAGTGATATATCTTGAAATTCCTGGTACACCACTTTCTCTTTGTTCAGTACATTCAAGGATTACTTGAATTCTATTACCTTTAGCTTTCTTTGACATATCTAATTACACTAATTTGATTAAACCTTTAGCCTCAGCGCTTTTTAATGCAGCCTTAAGACCATTCTTATTAATTGTTCTCATACCAGCTACTGTTACTCTTAAAGTAATATATCTTTGCTCGTCTTCTAACCAAAATCTCTTAGTTTTTAGGTTTGGAGCAAACTCGCGCTTTGTACGACGCTTAGAATGGGAAACATTGTTTCCAATCATTCTTTTCTTTCCTGTTACTTGACAAACTCTTGCCATTATATTCGTAATTTTATTATTATTCTACAATATCGGGGTGCAAATATCCCCTTTTTTTCTCAATTATGCAAATTTTATATAAAGTTTAAGATCCTATCCCATCGTATATTACGAGGAAATGATCTATCTTTATCTGAAGAGAACCATATTACTTTAGGTTTACCTACTATGTGTGTTTCTGGAACAAAACCCCAATATCTTGAATCTAGAGAGTTGTGCCTATTATCACCCATCATAAAATAGTAGTCCTGAGTAATTGTATAGATATCAGTAAGTTCACCATTTATATAAATTTGACCTTCTTTCACCTCTAACTTATCTCCTTGATAAGTTGTGATTAGTCTCTCATATAAAGGTAGGTTTTCAAGTGTCAAAGCTATTTCGTCACCCTTAGCCGGAATGTAAATCGGCCCATAATTATCTCTTGTCCATTTTGTATCTTGTACATAAGGGAAAATTCGCAAATACGAATCTGGATAATCAGGTGGATAATTATCTATTATCCTTTCACAACTTACAACATTTGGTAGGGCAGCTATTTTCTCAGCAGCTTCTTGGTCTAAGGTAATTTGCTCATAACCTGGTAAATTTGAGTTAAAGTAAGTGAACCTTGGGTTTACACCTAATTTATCTAAAACTATAGGATTAATCGCTGTACCATTAGTCTGAACTGTATAAGTAAACTCTAAAGAAGAATAAGAATCTTTTTTTATCCCGTTCACATAAACATAGCCATCTTTAATTTGGAGACTATCTCCTCCAACAGCTACGCAACGTTTAACGTAATTATCTATCTTATCTATAGGCCTTGTAATTATTGGACCATAGTTTCTTACAGTATACTCTTTTCCGCTCATTCTTACGCTTTCATAGTAATCATCCATAGGAGCCTTCTTTAGTACGGTATCACCGTGAGGCCATGAAAAAACTACTATATCTTCGCGCTTAACTTCTGAGAATCCCTTTAATCTTTTATAATCTAGCTTTATTAGGTCAGAATATGATTTTCCACCTAAAGGAGTAGTGTTGTGCATAAAAGGAAGGGATAGTGGTCTTTGAGGGACTCTAGTACCAAAAGCGAGTTTGCTAACAAATAAATAGTCTCCTGTCATAAGCGTACGCTCCATAGAGGAAGTAGGGATTACATAAGACTGGATAAAGAAGATATTAATGAAGGGAACTACTATTAGTCCGAAGATAAGAGCGTCCATCCATTCATAGAAGACGTTTTTCTTTTCTCCTTCTTTATAATCCTTCTTCCAGAACTGCCACTTTACTTTCTTAGTAATATTGTTATCGAAAATTACTACAAGGCCTAATAGCCAAAAGTAACTTCCGAGCCATATCACCCAGAGAGTATAAAGTACAGCCCATAAGCCGAACTTAAACCATTTATTATTTAGAAACTCTTTCATTGATAATTCTAGTGGACTATCTTACTGAGTTCAGGATTGCATCAAATGCTTGTGGGTTGTTCATCGCTAAGTCAGCAAGAACTTTACGGTTAAGACCTACGTTGTTCTTGTGGATAGCACCCATGAATTGAGAATAATTCATTCCTCTTTCTCTGGCAGCTGCATTAATACGCTGAATCCAAAGAGCTCTGAACTCGCGCTTCTTAGCTTTACGGTCACGGTAAGCATAAGTCAAACCTTTCTCATAGGTATTCTTAGCTACTGTCCAGACATTTTTACGTGATAGGAAATTACCACGCGTCTTTTTAAGAATTTTTTTACGGCGTGCTCTTGAAGCAACCGAATTTACCGATCTTGGCATACTTTTTTTGATTTTTAAGAATGTCAGCGCCCTCCCCTATTGAGAGACTTTTTCTGCTGGGCATTCAGTTAAACAATAATTTCTTGAAGTCTAATAATTAAAAGCTAATCATCTGCTTAATTCTCTTAGCATCGCAAGCGTCTGCTACAGTAGTTTTAACAAGATTCTTTTTGCGCTTTAACGACTTCTTGGTGAGGATGTGGCTATGGTAAGCGTGCTTTCTCTTCACCTTTCCTGTTCCTGTTAGCGTAAAACGTTTTTTCGCTCCGGAATTGGATTTAATTTTTGGCATTGTTACAAAATTTAATTAGTTAAATAATATAATAGTGGGATATACCCATTATTTCTTTTTATTTGGGCCTAACATCATTATCATTCTCTTTCCTTCTAGCTTTGGCATCTGTTCTGCCTTGCCAAACTCCTCTAGTTCTACTGCAAATCTTAGTAGTAACTTCTCTCCTTGTTCAGAGAAAATAATCGAACGACCTCTAAAGAAAACATAAGCTTTAACCTTCGCTCCTTCTTGAAGGAACTCCTTTGCGTGAGCAAGCTTGAACTGAAAATCGTGTTCATCAGTATTTGGACCGAATCTGATTTCCTTAATTACAATCTTACTAGCATTGGCCTTGATTTCCTTTGCTTTCTTCTTTTGTTGATAAATAAACTTCTGATAATCAATCAGCTTACATACAGGGGGATCTGACTTATCAGAAATTTCCACTAAATCTAACTCCAATTCATCTGCAAGTCTTAATGCCTCTGCAAGCGAAACGATCCCCTGTTCAGGAACATTGTCCCCGACTAGACGAACTCTTGGTGCTACGATTTTGTCATTTACTCTATGGGCTTCTTCTTCTTGTCTTCTCTGAAATCCTCCTCTATTTGGACGATTTCCAGGTCTTGACATTCCCGATGGTCCAGTAAATGGACGCTTTTTTTTCAATGCTACGATATTACTATCCTCCTAATGTTAAGTTAATATTATTTTATTTTTCTATCAATTTATTTATCTCGTCATTTACATGCTGAGTAAAGGCCTCTATGGTCATTTGTCCCATATCGCCCTCTCCTTGCTTTCTAACAGATATATTCTGACTCTCCATTTCCTTCTCTCCTACGATTAATAAATAAGGGATGCGCTTTAACTCGCTCTCTCTTATCTTTTTACCTATAGTCTCGTTTCTGTCGTCAATTGCGGCGCGAATATCGGAATTATTCAACAAACCACCAAGTTTTTTTGCATATTCGTTATACTTTTCGCTGATTGGCAAGATAATAGCCTGCTCAGGAGTAAGCCATAATGGGAATTTACCAGCTGTATGCTCGATTAATACTGCGATAAATCTTTCCATAGATCCGAATGGTGCTCTGTGTATCATTACTGGTCTATGACGCTTATCGTCAGCACCAATATACTCTAATTCGAACCTCTCTGGAAGGTTATAATCTACTTGAATAGTTCCTAGCTGCCATTTTCTTCCTAAAGCATCCTTAACCATAAAATCTAACTTAGGGCCATAAAATGCAGCCTCACCGTATTCAACTACAGTTTTTAATCCTTTTTCAGCACTAGCCTCGATGATAGCGCTCTCTGCCTTTTCCCAATTTTCATCAGAACCTATATATTTTTCAGTATTTTCCTTATCTCTTAAAGATATCTGAGCTGTAAACTCAGGAAACTTTAAAGTTTTGAATATATATAGTACGATATCGATCACTTTACAGAATTCCTCTTTTAACTGATCTGGTCTACAGAAAATATGTGCATCGTCTTGAGTAAAGCTTCTCACACGAGTTAAACCGTGAAGTTCTCCACTTTGCTCATATCTATATACAGTTCCAAATTCAGCAAAACGTACAGGTAAATCTTTGTATGAGCGAGGTTTAACCTTGAATATCTCACAGTGATGAGGGCAGTTCATTGGCTTTAATAAAAACTCTTCTCCTTCTTGTGGAGTACTGATAGGTCTGAACGAATCTGCACCATATTTTGCATAGTGCCCAGAAGTAACATACAACTCCTTTTGACCGATATGAGGAGTAATTACTGGCTGGTAGTCATACTCACGCTGCACCTTCTTTAGGAAATTTTCTAATCTCTCTCTTAGAGCAGCTCCTTTTGGTAACCAAAGAGGCATACCTTGACCTACTCTCTGAGAAAAGGCAAATAATTCCATCTCTTTTCCTATCTTTCTGTGATCCCTCTTCTTAGCCTCCTCCATCATTACTAGATACTCATCTAATAACTTCTTTTTCGGGAAGGTAATTCCGTAAACCCTCGTTAACATTTTATTCTTTTCACTTCCTCTCCAGTAAGCTCCTGCTATAGAAGTTAACTTGATAGCCTTTATAATAGAGGTATCCTTTAAGTGAGGTCCCTTACATAAGTCAACAAAGTCTCCTACATTATATAAAGTTATCGTTCCGTCCTCAAGTTCACTAATTAGTTCTGTTTTATAGATTTCACCTCTATCGCTAAACATTTTTAAAGCGTCAGCCTTAGATATATCACTTCTTATGAATGTTTGCTTTTGACTTGCTAGTTCCATCATCTTAGCCTCTATTTGCTTTAGATCTGCCTCTACTAGCGACCTCCCTTCGAGGTCAATATCATAATAAAAACCATTTTCGATAGCTGGACCGATTCCGAACTTAACACCAGGGTATAAAATTTGGAGTGCCTCAGCCATTAAATGTGAAGACGAATGCCAGAAGGCCTCCTTTGCTTCTGCGTCATCCCACTTGTGTAATTTTATACTAGCATCCTTTGTTATAGGACGATTTATATCGTATATCTCTCCGTCCACTGACGCGCAGATTACATCTGCTGCTAACCTTGGGGAGATGCTCATCGCTATATCATAGGCACTTACCTGAGCTTCAAATTGACGGACATTTCCGTCTGGGAAAGTTATATTTATCATATTCTATTTGTTTTCTATAAGACTTGCAAAGATATGTATTTTTATTTTTATATTTGCCCTTTAAATAAAACCTTTATTACAAAAATATTAATATTTTACTAGAGCTTATGGATAACAAACATATTTGGCACCTTGCTGCAAAAAACGGTCTAATACTAGCAGCTACAACTATAGCCTTTGATACTCTTTCATTCCTTTTCCCATCTATCTACTCTATCGGATGGCTTACAGTACTACTTAGTCTACTAAAAACGACTATATGTGTAACACTAGTTTACAAATTCATGTCTTCATTAACTAAGTCTAGAGAAAACATTAGATACGGCGAGAGCTTCTCATACGGAATGAGAATCTCCTTACTATCATCAGTACTTAGTGCGAGTGTAGCAACATTCATTTTTGTTAATGTTGGAGATTCTATGGAGACATTTACCGAACTTATGATGACTTCGATTCCTAGCGTAGGAGTAGAACTAGACTATGAAACGTTTAGCAAGATAATACCTATATCTTACTTCCTTGGTCAATTCTTTAGATACATTATCTGTGGACTTATCATAACTGCGATTATCGCAAACTATACAAAGAAAGTAAACCCATTCACAGAAGAAAACTAATATGGACATCTCTATACTTATATCTTTATTTAACGAAGAAGAATCCATTCAGGAGTTAATTCATTGGATTAACAAGGTAATGACGAGCTCTTCTCTAAAAGATAAAGAATATGAAATACTACTGGTAGACGATGGAAGTACTGACTCATCATGGTCTATTATCAGAAAACTTTCTGATTCTAACGAGCATATTAGAGGCATAAGATTTTCTAGAAACTATGGCAAATCAGCTGCTCTACATACTGGATTCCAAGCTGCTAAAGGAGAGGTAGTAATAACTATGGATGCAGATCTACAAGATAGCCCAGAAGAACTACCTAGCTTGTATTATATGATAAAGGATGAGAATTACGATGTAGTCTCTGGCTGGAAGAAGAAAAGATTTGACGGAAAGCTCACAAAGAATATCCCTTCTAAGATATATAACTTCACTGCTCGCAAGGTAACTGGCTTAAAACTGCACGATATGAACTGCGGAATCAAGGCATATAGAAACGAAGTAGTTAAGAATATAGAAATATATGGAGATATGCATAGATACATACCATATATCGCTAAAGAGGCTGGTTTTAGAAAGATTGGAGAGAAAGTAGTTATTCACCAAAAGCGTAAATACGGAAAGAGCAAATTCGGAATGGATCGCTTCTTTAATGGATTTTTAGACCTACTCACCCTAGCATTTCTAATGCGCTTTGGTAAAAAACCTATGCATATATTCGGAATAGGCGGTATACTATTTACATTTGCAGGATTAGGAGTATCGATTTTCTTAATAATTAGAAAGATATACGAGCAGGTAAATATGCTAAACTACAGACCAGTAACAGAGCAGCCCCTATTTTACTTATCACTAATGGCTATTATAATAGGCTTAATGTTCTTCCTTTCTGGATTCCTAGCAGAGTTGATCAGTCGAAACAGCGCAGAAAGAAATCATTATCGAATAAAAGATACGATATAAGGTTTCCAATGCCCCCTTGTATCGCATTGATTTTCAGTAATTTACAAAAAGACTACTCCGAAATACGGGTAGTCTTTTTGTAAATCGCTAGTATACAGAACTTTGCAGAGGGGCCTGGACAACAATATTATTTTCCTGTTTTTACCTTTTCGAATTCTTCGTCTGTAATCATTTTACAAACTCCATCAAATCTGGCTCCTACCTCTATTGCTATTTTTTTAGTATTTAGATCTCCTTCAAATAAAGCAGTGGATTTTAAATGCGCTACATTATTCACATAAACACTTCCCTTTACTATTCCTAATAAATCAAGATCTCCACAGACAATATCACCCAATATTTGAGCTGTCTCTGCGACTACGACCTTTGCTGTGGTATTTAAATCTCCTTCAAATATTCCGTCTATTCTAATATCACTACTGGAATTTAAACTTCCTTTAATAACCGTATCCTTAGTTATACGACATATTTCATTACTTGTATAGGTTTTTTCTGCTTTCATTTGGTATAGGTTTTATAGTTTTTATTAATCTAGATATGTATTACTTCGCCGTGAGCCGCTGCTGCTGCTTCCATAATACCTTCACTCATAGTAGGGTGAGGATGAACAGAGTGTATAAAGTCCTTTGCTGTAGCTTTTAGGTTTCTTGCAACAACTATTCCTGACAACATTTCTGTCACATTAGAACCAACTAAGTGTGCACCTAGTATTTGGTCTGTGTTCTTATCAACTAATAACTTAACAAAGCCATCTCTATCTCCACCTGCTGTCGCTTTTCCACTTGCTGTAAATGGGAATTTACCAACACTATATTCTATTCCTGCAGCCTTTAAGTCTCTTTCTGTTTTTCCTACAGAAGCTACCTCTGGAGTAGTATAGGTACACGCTGGGATATTGTCATAATTTACTGCTGGAGGATTTAATCCTGCTATTCTTTCTACACAGTTAATTCCTTCTGCTGATGCTAGGTGAGCTAGCGCTGGAGTAGGAATAATATCACCTATCGCATAGATGCCCTCAACTGATGTTTGATAATTTTCATCAACTATAAGCTTTCCTCTTAAAATATTCATACCTAGCTGCTCTAATCCTAGATTCTCTGTATTAGGAATTACACCCACAGCCGATAGAACTTTTTCTACCTCTAACTTTTCTTCACCTTTCTTAGTATTGATAGTCAAAATACAATTCTCTCCTGTCGTATCTATAGCTTTAACTTCTGAAGACACCATTACCTTTATTCCTAACTTTCTAAAAGATCTACTCATTTGAGCACAAACATCATCATCCTCTAGTGGGAAGATTCTATCAAGATACTCTATTAAGTGTACCTCTACGCCTAATGAACGATAGAAGAAAGCAAATTCACTTCCGATAGCACCTGAGCCTATTATGGCCATACTCTTAGGTAGTGTCGAAGGGACAAGTGCCTGACGATATGCGATTATCTTTTCACCATCTATCGGTGCAAAAGGTAGAGAATTAGCTCTTGCTCCTGTAGCTAGGATAATTTTATCTGCCTGGTAATCTGAAACTTGACCTTCGTTAGTAGTCACTTGCACTGTATTGGCAGCCTTAATATAAGCAGAACCAGAAATAAGAGTAATTTTATTCTTTTTTAATAAAAATTCCACTCCTTTTGACATTTGCGCAGAGACGCCTCTGCTTCTAGTTACTATTTTTTCAAGATTAGGTCTTGCTTCGCAATCCAATTCGAATCCATAGCTCTCAGAGTGCTGCGCGTAATGCAGCGCCTGTACGCTCTTCAAAAGTGCTTTTGTAGGGATACATCCCCAGTTAAGGCAGATTCCTCCTAACTCAGCTCTCTCTACTATTGCTACATTAAAATTTAATTGTGCAGCTCTAATAGCTGTCACATATCCTCCTGGGCCAGAGCCCACTACTATTATATCAAATTTCTCCATTTTTATTCTTCTTTGCCGTGACAATTTTTGTATTTCTTTCCTGAACCGCAAGGGCAAGGATCATTTCTTCCTGCTCTTTTCTCCGCTCTTACTGGTCCATTGCTTTTTGCACTAGATCCTCCACCACCAGCTACTAAGTCATCTCTTCGAGTTTGGTATGAATTCATATCTGGCTTCTTCCTTGTAACCTCAGTGAGTTCTTCTTGCTTTTGTTGAATAGCGACTCTTGCTCTTAGTAGGTAAGATGCGATTTCTTTATTAATAGTTTCAAGCATTTTCTGGAAAAGATTAAAACTCTCAAACTTGTATACTAATAAAGGATCTTTTTGCTCATAAGTCGCATTTTGAACAGACTGCCTTAGGTCGTCCATCTCGCGTAAGTGCTCCTTCCAGAAGTCATCGATTATCCTAAGGTTAATCGCCTTTGCAAATGCTCTAGTTAATTCCCAGCCTTCGCTATCATATATCTTCTTTAGATTTATAACCACTGGCATTTCTTTTACTCCATCGGTAGTAATAGGAATATTTACATTCGTAAATTTATCTCCATATTGCTCGTACAGACTTTTAATTCTAGGCCAAATAGTGCTATGTAGGTGCTCACTGCGTAATTTATACTCTTCCATCATCTGTTCAAACAGCTTTTCGCTGATTTGAGATGGAGAGGCATCCTCATAGAATTTCTCGTCAAAATTCACTTCTATAGATAAAAGTCTTGCTATCTCTTCTGTGAATTCAATATAGGATAGGTCCTTAGATTCCGTTGCAAAATGCTCCGCAACGTCTGTCATAAGATTCAAAATATCGATATCTATTCTTTCTCCATAAAGAGCATTGCGCCTCTTACTATAAATCACCTCTCTTTGAGAGTTCATTACATCATCATACTCTAATAATCTCTTTCTGACTCCAAAGTTATTTTCCTCAACCTTCTTCTGCGCTCTTTCGATACTACTAGATAGCATCGGGCTAGTTAGCACCTCGCCCTCACTTATGGCATTGCTAAGGAACTTAGCTATTCTATCTGAACCAAATTGACGCATTAGATCGTCCTCAAGAGAAACAAAGAAGATCGATGATCCTGGGTCTCCTTGACGTCCTGCACGTCCTCTTAGCTGTCTGTCGACACGGCGGCTATCGTGACGCTCTGTTCCGATGATCGCAAGACCTCCTGCGTCACGGACAGATTCTACTAGTTTAATGTCAGTACCACGACCTGCCATATTTGTTGCGATAGTCACAGCCTTACTTCTACCTGCCTCTGCTACGACCTCCGCCTCTCTTTCGTGTTGCTTCGCATTAAGTACGTTATGTTTAATCCCTCTTAGTTTCAACATCCTACTTAGAAGCTCCGATACCTCGACCGAAGTAGTTCCAACCAAGACAGGTCTACCCTCTTCAGTAAGTTCTGTAATTTTCTTAATTACAGCATCGTATTTTTCTTTCTTAGACTTGTATATAAAATCGTGCTGATCATCTCTCAAGATAGCTCTGTTTGTAGGGATAACCACTACATCTAATTTATAGATAGACCAGAATTCACCTGCCTCAGTCTCAGCTGTACCTGTCATACCAGAAAGCTTATGGTACATTCTAAAGTAGTTCTGTAGGGTAATAGTCGCAAATGTCTGAGTCGCCTCTCCTACCTTTACATTTTCTTTCGCCTCGATGGCTTGATGTAATCCGTCCGAATACCTTCTTCCATCTAATACACGACCTGTTTGCTCGTCTACGATTTTAATTTTATTATCTACTACGATGTATTCTACATCCTTCTCAAACATCGCATAAGCCTTCATTAACTGATTTACCGTATGTACACGGTCAGCTTTTTCTGCATAGTTTTGAAGTATGATATCTTTCTGTTCCTTTTTCGCCTGAGATTCAAGGTCTTGCTTCTCTAAGTCAGCTATTTCTGAACCTAAATCCGGTAACACGAAGAATTTATTGTCTCCTGTATTTGATGAAATCAGGTCGTGTCCCTTATCTGTAAGGTCGATACTTCTTTGCTGCTCTTCGATAACAAAGTAAAGCTCATCAGTAATCTTAGGCATCTCCTTATTATTTGCCTGCATATAGATTCCCTCAGTTTTAAGTAGTAACTGCTTAATTCCAGGTTCAGACAAATATTTAATTAGTGGTCCATATTTAGGTAGACCCTTATGAGTTCTAAGTAATAATACTCCTCCTTCTTCAGTCTTTCCTTCAGCTATTAATTTTTTAGCATCAAGAAGACACTTTGAGATTAACTGCTTTTGAGCATTGTATATTTTTTCAACGTATGGTTTGTATTGATTAAACTCTTGAATATCCCCCATCGGTGTAGCACCTGAGATAATTAAAGGCGTACGGGCATCATCGATTAATACAGAGTCGACCTCATCGACGATAGCAAAGTGATGTTTCTTCTGAACTAGGTCTGAAGGATCTATCGCCATATTATCTCTTAGATAGTCAAAACCGAACTCATTATTTGTTCCGAAAGTAATATCAGAACGATATGCTCTTTTTCTTTCCTCAGAATTAGGTCTATGTTTATCGATACAGTCTACGCTTAACCCGTGAAACATATATAAAGGTCCCATCCACTCAGAGTCACGTCTTGACAGATAATCATTGGTTGTTACTACGTGTACTCCTTTTCCTGCAAGTGCATTTAGGAAGACAGGCAGTGTTGCGACAAGCGTCTTACCCTCTCCTGTTGCCATCTCTGCGATATTTCCTTTATGAAGAATAATACCACCTATAAGCTGAACATCATAATGTACCATATCCCAAGTTACAAGATTTCCTCCTGCTAACCAAGAATTCTTCCATATAGCTGAATCTCCTGATATGCTCACGAAATCCTTCGATGTACTTAAGTTTCTGTCAAACTCTGTTGCTGTTACTGTTATCTGCTCACTTTCCTTAAAACGTCTAGCCGTTGACTTAACTATCGCAAAGGCTGTAGGTAGTATCTCTAGTAATACTTCCTCTAACTGGGCATCCACCTCTTTTGTCAGACGATCGACTTGACTAGCGATTTCGACTTTCTTCTCTGTAGCTACATTTAAGTCCTCTAATTGAGAGCGAAGTTCATGTTTTAAATCTTCCTTCTCCTTTATTCTATCACGTATTATCTGTTTTAATTTTGAAGACTCTTCACGAAGCTGATCATCTGTTAATGCGTCAATCCTAGGATATTCCGCTAGGATCTCAGCCAACATTGGCTTTATAGCCTTCATATCTCTCTCTGCCTTCGAACCAAAAAGGCTTTTCATTAATTTTCCGAATGATACCATATTGTTTTATTCTAATTTTAATAACCCACAAATATAGAAAATTTATCTAAATATAAACAATAAAAAAGGGATATCCTTTCGAATATCCCTTTGTAGACCAATAATTTCTACTTAAATTCTAAAAATTATTTTGCTGCTGGCATAAATATAACCTCACCTAAAGTATCATCATCTACCTTATGAACGATAACTCCTTCTATTAGTGCTTCTGTCTGCTCCTCTACTCCCCAAGTATTACCCTGAGCATAAACTGTTAAAGGAGAGTTATTATATAGGTCATATAATTTACCACTGTTCCCATTATTTATGAAGACATTTCCTCCAGGATTATCCTCTATGCCTTCAGCGTCAGAGTTATTTCCAAGATTTAAATCAGGGCCTGCCCCCTTCTCAACGCTTCCGATATTAGTAATACCCCATAGGTGTCCCTCAATATGATTATTGCTTACATAAGCCTTTAGTCCACCATTTGAGTTGTATAAACTGATTCCACTTCCTCCATTCATAGGGTTTGATTCGAAGTCATTATCAATTAAAGTATTTCCTATGATTCTAGCATCCATAACTCCATTCAGTGTGATACCGTAACGACATTTAGTTATTTTATTTCCTTCGATTATAACCTTATTTGTACCTGATAAACCTAGTAAGTTTGCGACTGCGATACCACCATTCATTGTTACTTCGCCCGGTCCTTCTATGATATTACCGATAATTTCTACAAGACCGTCTCCTGCTACTATTGCGTTTACTTGAGGTCTATTTCTCGTACTCTCTCCATTTGAATTATTCGTTAAGATATTATTTTTGAATGATAGTGGACTAGTTCTATTACCGGCTCCTTGGAGAGCTGGATAAGCGTTCTGAATAAATTCATTTTCTTCTATAGTTGCTAGAACTGTACCTCCTAGACTAACGCAAGCATCTCTTGATGTAACTCCTGTAAATTTACTCTTTGTTACTGTTAGTGGAGCATCTGAAAAGTGCTTTAATGGGACTCCATCAAAATGAATACTTGTAAATGTTCCCGTTCCTGTCTCTGTAAAATAAATAGGCTCTGGCTCTGCCTCTGTATCTACTTTATCTAATACAAAATCACCTACTGCTGATGCCTTAAATTCTACTGCCCCGCGAATTTCCCACTCAGCTCCATCTGCAAAAGTAACTGATTTTGCATCTCCTATAGTAAGGACATCTGTTGCTGCTAGCTCTAACATACCACTGAAAGCGTATGCTCCGCTACCTTCTGAGATAATACCTGAAGTAGGAAGTCTTGCAAGGTCTGCAAATGTATATGTACGATTATTTCCGTCTGTTGTAAAATGCTCAGTTACTGCCATTGGGAACTGCGCTTCAAAGTTTCCTAGTGTAGCTGTAATCGTAGCTTCTCCTTCTGCGACTCCTGTCACCATACCTTGATCATCTACTGAGATAATAGTACTCTCAGATGATTTCCACGTAGGAGTTCCTTCTAATTTTGCTCCTTCAGGTAGAACTAC
This sequence comes from uncultured Muribaculaceae bacterium, assembly GCA_964369605.1. Lineage (GTDB taxonomy): Bacteria > Bacteroidota > Bacteroidia > Bacteroidales > UBA932 > CAYJFD01. Next base: position 68,247 of record CAYJFD010000002.1, read on the forward strand.
TACACTTAATTGTAGCTTCTGCTCAGCTAATATTTTTCGTTGATCTGCCTGAACGACAATACTCTCTGGCTTTGTTGGAGCTATTTGTCGAACAGTAAACTCTACACTTGCCTTTGAATCAAGTGAGCGAATCACTACCTCAACAGATCTATTTTCTTCTGCTTCTGCAGGATTTTCGATTTCGATAGTAATATCTCCTGCCTCCCCTGACATAGGATTAATAGTAAGCCATTCTGCTTCATATACTAATTCCCAATCGACATTAGAAGTAAATGCGATTTCTTGATTCATAGTCTCTTCAGGAGTAAAAAGGATCTCTTTTACATCATTTACGACTTTAATCTCTGGTGTAATTTCTTCAACTTCTGGATCACACGAGGTAAAACCTAAAAATGCAATGGCTGCAAGTAAGACAAAAAGCTTACTGGTAATTTGGGTAAATGTTTTCATTTGTAGTTTGATTTGTTTTTTAGTTTGTTAGTTTTGTTAGTTTGTTTGTTTAGCCTACTTGGTTAATTTGGCTTATTTTTCTGCCATTTAGCTTAAAATGTCACTTAAAGTGGCTTTTTATCATTAAAAAGTGCCAAACAGATGTAAAATTAACAATTATATCTTATATGTCAAATAAAAAGCACCCCACTTATGATTAAATGGGGTGCAAAACAAACAAAACAAACCCGTGCCCGAAGGCTAGATATATTCTTATTTCTTATAAGTACTACTCTGTTGAAGATAAATTCCTAAGAATAGGCGAACCTAACTTACCATCCTTATCCATAGGAATAAGTACTATATAATAATTAGCATTATAAACATAGAAGCTAAATGCTTCATCTGTTGTAATTTTCTTACTGCTTGATACAACCAGTGCTTTAGCATTCTCCTCATCAGTCTTTTCTGGGTCAATACTACTAGTACCAAGAGTTCCGTACATATACTGAGTTGTATTTCCTCCCATTCCAACAGTAACAGTATAATCAATTCTGCCGTACTGACCTGGCTCACCTACTACACTTTTAAGTTCCAAAGTACAGTCTACTGCATCATAGATAACATCCTTGGTCGTATATTCTAGCTTATCCATCACTCCGTAATTACCGTTACCATCTATTGGTAGATAGTACGCAATATAGTCAGTATTAAGCTGCAAGTATGTCTTATTATATGTTCCTGTACCTGAGGATACACTGATCTTAGAGCTAAAATATCCTCCAGTAGCACCAATGATTAGCTCTGCATACGCCTGGTCAGCAGTCTTATAATCCTTGTGCTCTGGGTCATTTATCACATTATAAACCAAAATAGTTTGAGTTTTATCCCCGACTTGCGTACCTGTGAACTTAGCGCTTGTATAATCTGGCTCAACTGATATAGTAGCTTGCATATCTGCTTGAGGAGTATCTTGTAGCGTCGTAAACTTAGCGTAACTCGCATTACCTAAAAAGCCTTTTTCATCGGCAGGAACAGCAACTACATAGAATTCTGTATTTGGAGTTACCTTCGTAAAACTATAAGCTAAAGAATCTAGGTAAACCTTATCGTACTGCTTCGTTTCTGAATTATATTGATTTTTATAGAAATTACTTAACCTAGAGCCGTAAAACCATTCATTTCCTGTACTTGTAATATAAGCTTGAACATCATCATTTTTTACATTAGAAGAAGGGATATAGCCATAATAAACTTTTTCAATTATATCATTCCCCTTAGGATAGAAAACAGCAGGTATTGTGGTTAAAGTTATATCTTTTCCATACCCTTGTAGTACTTCCATTGAAAAATCGGACTTAGAAGTTCCAAGATCATAAGCAGTAGTTGAATAATCTAAAACAACTGGATCTCCTAATGCCTTATAGTCTGTCTGCTCTTCACTTACTACAGTTGCCTGCAGTGGCATGAAGATAAGTTTATAAGCAGTACTAACTTTAAGTCCTGTTGCAACTATTGTCGAATCACTACTAACGATATCATCTCCCATTTTATCCTCATAAAAATCATCTAAAAATTCTTCTGTATCTACAAAATCTTCAGCCTTAACTAAACTCCACACAAATGAATTACAGAACTCATCTAGGATATCTGCATCTATAGCGAAGTAAGTAGGCGAAATTAATTCATTTGAAAAACGGACCATATCTGTCTTTATAGTCTGAAAAACTCCAGTCACGACATCCGACTTAAGAGCAGTAGACTTATTTGCTGCTTGACCTTCAATAGTATACTGTGTAGTTTCAGTAGAAGATGCAGCTAGACCAGTGATATCGATTTCATATTCCCCATTCTCACTAACTGTAAGTTCATACCATACCACCTCCTCAGGTCTTTGATTCTTCTTATAATAAGTATACTCTATAACTTCAGCATTCGAAACTGTAGCTATTACCTTTGCTGTGTTGTAGCCATTAAGCTCAGCATCCTTAAATGATAATTTAGGAGTGCTGTCTGCAGCCGTGGTGAATTCCGCTACTACTGGAGCAGTTTGAGCTATATCTTCATTCATAGCATAAGCCTCTACAAGGTATGTAGTCTCAAAAGTTAAATCACTTAGCTCAACATCAAAAGCAAGTGTATCTAATGAAGGGCTCACCTCTTTTGACTGCCAAGATTTCTCGTTCTCAGGTGTATTAGGAAGATAGTAGGTGTACAATATCTGCGTAGCATCAGTATAGCTAATCGAATAGGCTGCAGATGTCATAGTTATTAAAGCCTCATTTACTTCCACTTCCAAAACCGCTGGCTCAGGTACGATAGGCACCTCGACTATTGGCTTTTCACATCCACTAATTGCAAATACTGCAGATAAAATAATTATGGCAATCTTTATTATATTATTATTATTTTTCATATCTTTATTTTTTAGGTTAAATTATTTATATTCGTGCTCATAGTCTATTTTCTCGCCTAGAAGACACGAAGTAGCATTATTAATCGCGTATAAGTCACCTGAAATAGCTTTGCTCACATAAGCAACTATTTCATACGTATAGTTATTTCCCGCAGGCAAGTCTTTTATGCCGGAAAAATCATAGGTAAATGTTTTAGCTACCACATCCCCCTGCTCAAGTACTCCAAGACTCTCACCATAAAGATCCTCTTGAAAAAAGTCGTATAAAGCATGATTTTGGCTATAATCAGGTTCAGCTTCCCTCCCTGCTTGTTCATAAGTATAACCACTTACAAGCAAGGCTACGCTGATTTTATAATTGGCACGCTGCTCAACTGTCGTTTCTACATTTACGGTAATTAAGTTATTTTCATCTATCTGTGTATCCATTTTTAATCCACAAACAGTTGGAGTCTTGGATATTACCTCGTCAGCAGCCTCAAGCAAATAATCCCCGCCTGTGGCACGAGTTAAAGCATAGAAATCAACTATTAAGGAAGGGAATGCTTGAATTTCATACTTTGTAATTATATCCTCTGAATTAGAAGTGCTAAGTTTGTCATTTCCGTGCAGGGCTATCTCGATAAATCGATTTGGAGCTAGCTCCTGTGCCTCCTTTACTGCCTCACTCATAGCAGGGCATTTTGAGCACCACAGACCTGTAAACTTAAAAAATATGTTCTTGCGATGAAATCCGACCCTTTTTGGAGGTTCCTTCAAAGCTACGACATTGCAAGTTGCTTTAACTGCTGGATTGCTTACGCTAAAAACAGTAATTGTTGCAGAGCCTTCGGCAATAACAGTAACTATCCCCTCCTCCACTCTAGCTACAGTTTCGTCGTCAGAACTCCACCTAAGAGTTTTATCAGGGGTATTTTCGGGAAGTACAGTAGCATTCAGTGTTGCGCTAGCACCAGCAACTACCTCGATAGTCTCGTTGTCTAGAAGTATAGAGCTAACTTCTTTTTCTGTGAGGCCCGTAGTCTTTTGGCAGCTAAAAAAAGCTAAAGAGAAAACTATGAATAAAAATATTTTCTTCATCATACAAGGTTTATTCATATCTATAATCAACGGCTTCGCCTAAAGGACACGAGATAACATTATTTACCCAGAATTCTCCATTCTCTACCTTATTAAAAACGAATGCAACTATCTCAAAAGTATGAGCACTCCCCTCAGGTAGGTCTACTATCTCAGAGAAATCATAAGTATAAGTTTTTGCAGCCTTACTACCTGCTTCAAGTACTCCCAGATCTTCACCCATAAAATCTTCTTGGAAGAATGTATGTAGCACATGATTCTGCTTATAACTTGGATCATCTTCTCGACCTGACTGTTTGTAATTATATCCACTAACAAGTAAGGCTACGCTAATTTTATAATTATTCGTTTCCTCTACCGTCGTTTCAACATTTACTGTAACTACATTATTATCACTAATTTTAGTATCCATTTTCAGTCCACTAATAGTTGGGTTCTCAAGTACTGATTGTTGAACGTACTTACTTAATATCGTTGTACTTCTATCTCCAAATAGAAGAGCTTCATTATAATCGACTACTACTTGAGGTATCCCCGTGATTCCGTATAAAGCTATCATATACTCTGAAGCCTCATTACTTACCTGATCGCTTCTATGATAGGCGATTTCCACCATCCTATCTGGATTCTTATTCATAGTTTCAATAATCACATCGCCCATATCAGGACAGAATGGACAGCTAGTAGCTGTGAATTTCTGTATTAGATTCTTTCTATAAAACCCTGTTGGCTTAGTTCCCGCAGGCACCACTGTTACAGTGCAGTATCCCTTTACACTTGGATTCGCACTACTTCTCGCTGTGATAACTACAGTTCCTTCTGCTAGAGCAGTTAACACGCCGTCCTCAACTAGAACTACAGTTTCGTCATCAGAGCTCCAGTTTAGAGTTTTATCTGTAGCATCCTCTGGTAGAACTGTTACTTCAAGTGCTTCAGAGGCATCGACTTCAAGAGTTATAGCTTCTTTTTTCAGAGCTACAGTATTAACTTTTACTTCCTCATTAGGAGCCTTATCACAACTATTTATTCCGATAGCTGTGATAAGTCCTAAAAGAGTGAATATTATTCTTTTCATAAGTTAGTCTTAATAAACTGAACTATTGTATTGTTATCGACGCAAATGATCCAACAGAAATCGTTTCTCCATCCTCATTTGTGAATTTCCACATATTTCCTTCGGCCTCACCTAAGCCTGTTATAAGTTCACAATTTAAAAGATCTCGGCTCATATCTCCAGATAGGAAGGTATCAAAACAACCATCAGGATTGAATATTACAGAGGATGCACTTGGGTCTGTTGCTATTGTTAGCTTTTCCATAGCACCCCAGTTATAAGAAAAAAGACCAGAAAAATAGCTTGCACTAGGAATAACCTCTCTAAGCTTTGGAAGATAAACCTCTCTGAGTTTTTTATTATACATAAATGATCCGTCCCCAGCTGTAGTTAATTCAGGTAAAGACAATACCTCCAATGAGTCACTATATGCAATGCTATGGTCTCCCACAACTACCACCTTAGGTAAATTCACTTCTTCTAAAGATTTACACAGGTAAATTGCACTATTTGGAAGAGCAGTAAGAAGAGGCAGGTCAATACTTCGAAGTGAAGTGCAAGAATGAAACTGGGCACCACTAGGAGGAGAAGCCTCGCTATTTTTCCACGTACCGAATTCAGTCACCTTTTCTAGACTAATAGCTTCAAGCTCTGAACAGTTACTAAACGCACCTGCATCAAGAAAAGTTAAGCTAGGTAAATTTACGGTCTTTAGTCCACAACCCCAGAAAGTCCACTTCCCAACTCTCTCAGCTACAGGAGCACTTATATGAACAAGACTTTCCAAAGGAGTTCTAACCACTTCAAAAGCTTCATCTGCAAAAATCTTCAGATTTGGAAACTCAAGAGAAATCTCACGTCCTGCACTAAGTAAAGCACTACGTAAAAAAGCATAATTATCTAGCGTTGCAGCCTCACTATCTGTGATTGTCCAAGTATCACCAAAGATAGTTGAACCATCAGCAGGTATAGTAGCTAATGTAAAAACAGTACCTAGATCGACTTTAACGTCGCATCTGCCTGCAGCCTGTACATTATCGATACTCGTCGCTGTAATAGTCGCATATCCGCCACCTACTGCTGTAACGACTCCATTCTCTACCGTAACTACATTCTCATCACTTGATGCCCAAGTAAGTTCTTGATTAGTGGCATTTTCTGGAATAAAACTAACCATCAAAGTAATTTCTTGATTTATTTCATTAAGCTCTATTTCCGTCTCAGTGATATTTACACCTTCAACAGCTACAGCCTTTGAGATAACAGTAACCACACAGATATCATTCTTACTAGGGTCATCCACACTTGCAACAGTAATATTTGCAAAACCGTCTGCTACTGCTGTAACTAGACCATCATTCACTGTTGCAACACTTGGGTCACTTGAAGTCCAAGTAACTTCTTTGTCCGTTGCATCGTTAGGGGTAATGGTATAAAGTAAAGTCTCTGACTTATTAATCAAAAGAGTTGTGGTTTCCTTTTTTAGAGTTACTTCTGTAACAGGAATAGTAGGCTCTTCTGGTTGAACTGGCTCACAAGCAGCAAACCCTAAGGCTAAAACTGCTCCAAAAAATAGTTTTGTAATTTTTTTCATATTTTTTATTTTAAAGGTATCTTTTGTATTCTTTTATTTTATGCTATCGTAGATTTTTATATCGCTACTGATAAGCGAACCATATACTGTATGGTCACAAAAAGCAGGATTATAGAAAGCAGGGGCCTGAGCTGCAGATGTAAAGTCTTCTCTAAACAATCCAGTATCTATTCTATATCGATTATCTATTCCAGCCGCTATGATTGAATATCCAACAGATGGCTGTAATCCAACATAAGTTATAGTTGCAGCTCCTGCACTTATGCTTTGTTCAAAACCTCCTAGAGTAGGCATTATAGCTAATAGTTCCTCTTCCGAGTATGTCGCAAATGTATCTGTTTGTACACCTCCAACATAGAAAAGAGTATTTTCATTACTTGGAGTAACAGTTACTGTAGCAGTAGTTGATGTTATCTCTACAACTTTGATATCCACCGTTAGATTAGGGTCCTCTACTGCTTTTTTAGTTCTAGCAAATAACACTGTTGGATTATAGTCAGTATCTATTTTTCCCTCTGGAGTTAATGGAGCTATAACGATCGCGTTATCTTGGTCGTTAGGTAATATTGGAAATACTGGATTTCTCATAAAGGATCTATCATTCAATGCGCCACTAAATGTAATGTAATTATCAGGAATTGTAGATGCTGTTCCTCCTATACTATTTAACATATAAGTAGCCATATTCTTAGGATTTTCGTCACATATATCAAACCAGTAATCTAAATATACACAAGCAACAAAATAAGTACCCGAGAATGAGCCAGGCTTAGTGGTAAGATTATAGCTACCTACCGATGTAGTTAGCGATGCATCTATATCTCCGATCACATCTGAAGGAAGTTCAGGACGAGGAAGAGTACTAACAACTTTCTTAAATAACTTAGATATAGCAACTGGATTCTCTAGGTCGCTAATATCTACAGCAAAAGAAACCATTAAAAACTCAGAATCATAAGGAATCTCTCCGTAACTTCCTGAAGTTTGGCCATACCACTCTTTATAATTGCCTATCACAGCTCTGCTCTCTAAGACAGAAGCTATCAGTTCCTCGTCAGTAAGTGATTTGATTATATCATTATTATCAAACATCGCATCTACACAAGCAAACTTATCATCATTTGATGTAAGCATAAATTCAAAACTCTCGTCTGTTATCGAAGATGGATTTACAACAATAGAAATTCTAAAAGTCTCTGGATCTGGTCCTGGAGGCGCTACTCGAGTAACATTAATTTTGCACTCTGCCATAATAGAGGAATTCTCTAAACTTGTAGCACTGATTGTTACTTCTCCTATAGCCTTAGCTCTAACAAGGCCCTCATCACTCACTATAGCTATAGCATCATCACTAGAATCCCAAACGATGGCTTTATTTGTAGCTGTTTCAGGCATAATAGTAGCAGCTAGTGCTGCTGTTTCGCCTATTTCAAGGCTGAGAGTTTCTTCATTCAAAGCTATACTCTCAACAAGGACCTCTTCAGGTGTTGGTTCCGGTTTATCGCCACAGCTTAAAAGTCCGAAAGTAATAATTGCTATAAAGAGCAATAGGTGTTGTTTTTTCATTTTCTTTCTAGGTTATATGTATTTATAATTAGTTCTTGCTTCTTTTGTATGCAAATATAAATTTTAGGACACCATAGAGCAAGAACTAAAAGGGTTCAATACTACAATTGTAGTATTGAACCCTTTTTTATTATATGCATAAAAGGCGCTAACTATCTAGCATTCTGTTTAATAAGCTCTGCGTACTTTGTTGGAGACATCCCAACACTCTCTTTAAATAATCTATAGAAAGTAGTCCTTGAAGCAAAGCCACTATCATAGCAAACAGTCTTTAAAAGGTAGTCATTTGCCGTATCTGATAGTAGACGAAGAGCCTCTTCTATCCTATATGAATTAACATATTGAAGGAAATTTTTAGAGGTATTTTCATTTATTACCTGTGAGAGGTATGTTCTATTTGTCTCTAATTTTTTAGCTAACTGCTCCTGACTTAACTCCTGATCTTTAAAAATCTTTTCTGTTTTCATTAAATCCTCTAGCGCCAAAAATAGTTTTTCATTTGCCCCTATAGAGAGAGTACTCTTTGTGTGATTTTCTTTTTGCTGATAGTTCTCTATAATCTGCTCTTGTTCTTGATTTGCTATCAAAAGTTTTGCCTCCCTATCTATTGAGACTTTATAGTGCTTTGCTATCTTGGTATAAAGTCTATTTCTATTTCTATACATTATAGCAACAACTACAGAGAAAGATAACACCACAACAGCTAGTAATATTAATATTAATACCCTTCTTTCATACTCCTTGATTTCGGCTTTATGCAAAATAGACTGATGAGCAAGGGTTAATTCTTTCAACTGACGCTCCTTTTCTTCACCAAACATTTCAGCGTATTCTTGATGATATTTCCTATAATAATCTAATGAATTAATATTATCTCCTATATCCTGATAGGCCTCTGAGATACTATAGTAAATTTGATATAGATATACATTACCATTCTTCTTGTTTACGTGACTTAAAGCTATTTTTAGCATTTCGATCGCAGTATGTGGTCTATCTTGCTCGATTAGAAACTTACCATAAGATAAATAAGTATAAGCTAGCACAGTCAGCATTTCTGTATTAATATGCTCTAAAGCCATATTATATGCTCTTTCAGCTGCTCGATAATTTCCTTTTGCATTTAAGATATTAGCATAAAGCGTATACTCTTGGAGTCTATTAAAATATAAGGTTTCAGAGTTTATTACAGCTTCTATATAATCTTGAGCTAAATCATACTCTTGAGTGAGATAGTACATCATAGACAAGGAAATAGCACCCATTAGTTTCACAGTTTGATCATTCCATTCTTCTCCCTGCTCATATAGTTGCTTAGCAAACTCTAAGCCCGACTCATCCTCCCGAATAAAATTTGAAGATACTATATTATAAGTCGCTATAGCATAAGCATCTTTAAAGGAATGCTCTTTAGCTATGGCCATCCCATCTATCAAATAACGCATTCCGAGGGCATAATCTAAATCATAATTAATATGATATAGCGCTAGTATATTATAAATTATGCATAAAAGGATATTATCCTGTTCTTCTGTCAACTCGTGCCTATTTTCATCATATATACTTTTTGCCAGATTCAGGCTTTCAAATGCCTCCTCGTACTTATCAGTCGCAAGATAATATGTACTAAAATTTAATTCAGACTTTATTATATATGCCCAATCTTCAAGCTTACTGGAAATGCTATCCATCTGCACACATAGCTCGAAGGCTTGCTCGTACGATTCAGAAATATTAATTACCTTATACTCGTACGCTAGGCTATCATAACTCTCGATCAGTAATTCTCGATTTGGCCCTCGTCTACTCTTTGACCATACTGAAGTAGAAGCCTGGGACATAACAAAGAGAGAAATGATAGAATATATTACGATTTTGTACATTTTCTTTTGATTCTTTTATCTTTGCAAACATACAAAAATAATAAGATACTCGAAAATATAAGTTACCCCCCAAATTTAGATTTGGAGGGCAGCTTGGTGAAATTTTTCATAGTTATATTGCCTAGTCTGGTAACTAAGTAATATAAATATCATTTATATTGTTCTTTTGACTATATTTCTGGGAATAAAAATTGACTTCTCTGATTTTGCAAGTTATAGTTTAGTTTTGTTTAGTTAGGCTCTATGAGCTAATACAAAAATACTAAGAACACAAAATTTTTACAAAAAAAGAGAGTAAGGATTTCCTTACTTCCATAAGATTTTGAAAAAAAGTCCGATCTCTCAAATCGAGAAACCGGACTTACTTTTACAAATAAATTAAATTTTATTTACCCAAAATATCAACACTTCTTTTTATAAAATTAGATAATCCTTCACCTTTAAGTAATCCATTTGACAATAGAGCTAGATCTATTAACTGACTTACTAAGGAAATATCCTTTCCTCCATCCTGGATTAAGTGCTGTCTTTGCTGCTTTAATTCAGAACTCTGAGATCTTAAATCTTCTCTCATAGTCTTTTGTTCTTGATCTAAATCTTCTTCCTTTATATCCTTAATACTATCATTTAAGACCTCTAACTGCTTCTCTAGTATCTCTGACTTAGAATCAATAGTCTTCACTTCTTGCCCTACTTTCTCATCTAAAGTTTTGAATACCTCGTGTACAAGAGGGTGATTACCATTAACTATCACATTATACCCATCAGGAAGCTGCGAGTAGAAAGAATAAGGAGAATTACTACCTCCTACCTGAGCCATATCCTTCATACGACGCATCATTTCATCACGGGTAATAATTACTGGAGAACTCTTCTGATCCATAGCCTCGAAAGAAACAGAGAAATGAGCATCTGTAGCCTTTGGCAATGACTGCTCAAATAAAGGAGAAAGCATAGACTGCTCCTGCGCAGAAAGTGACATTGCGATAGCCTTATCTTTCTCTATTAACTTATCTACACTGTTAGAATCTACTCTTACAAATTTCAGTTTCTCATCCTTGCTCTCTAGGTAGCTAATAAAGTGAGTCTCAAGAGGAGAATCCATAATTAAAACATCATAGCCATTCGCTTTTGCATCTGCTATAAATGAGTATTGCTCGTCAGGATTATTTGCATAAAGTGCGATAACATTAGCATTCTTATCAGTCTGCTCAGCCTCTATTTTGGCCTTATACTCCTCTACGGTAAAATAGCTACTCTCGTTATTTTTAAGTAGTGTAAAACCAGAAGCGCGATCAGCAAATTTTGGTTCTGACACTAAACCATATTGAATAAATAGCTTTAAATCATCCCACTTACTTTCAAAATCCTCACGTGAGCTAGTGAAAAGCTCTTGTAGACGATCTGCTACTTTCTTAGTAATATGTGAAGAGATCTTCTTAACATTAGGATCACCCTGAAGGTAACTTCTTGAAACATTAAGTGGTATATCTGGAGAGTCAATCACTCCGTGAAGAAGTGTAAGAAACTCAGGAACAATACCTTCCACTGAGTCAGTCACATAGACCTGATTTGAGTAAAGCTGAATTTTATTTTTTTGAATCTCGAAGTTATTCTTGATCCTTGGGAAGTAAAGAATACCTGTAAGATTAAAAGGATAATCTACATTTAGGTGAATATTAAACAGCGGCTTCTCACTCATTGGATAAAGCTTCTGATAGAATTCGTCGTACTGCTCAGGGCTAATCTCTGAAGGAGAAATGCTCCACAAAGGCTTAGTATCGTTGATAATTAAGTCTTCCGGAGTGTCTTCATATTTTCCATCCTTCCATTCTTGTTTCTTTCCAAAAACGATTTCAACTGGTAAGAAACGACAATATTTGTTTAATAACGTTTGAATTCGTGATTTATCAGCAAATTCCTCACTATCTCCATCTAAGAATAGAGTAATTTCTGTTCCTCTTTCTTCCTTTTCTATCTCCTCTAATGTATAGTTAGGTGTACCATCACAGCTCCATTTCACTGCTGGGGCATCTTTATATGATTTAGTACGAAGCTCCACCTGCTTTGCTACCATAAATGATGAATAGAAGCCTAGTCCAAAGTGCCCAATTATAGCGTTTTGATCTTTATATTTCTCAAGAAACTCTTCAGCACTTGAAAATGCTATCTGGTTTATATATTTATCCACTTCTTCTGCAGTCATACCGATACCTTTATCTTTGATCGTAATGGTATTTGCATCTGCATCAACTATAACTTCTACTCTTATATCTCCCATCTCTCCTGCAAATTCACCCATCGATGAAAGAGTTTTTAGTTTCTGTGTTGCGTCTACCGCGTTTGATACTAACTCACGAAGAAAGATATCGTGTTCTGAATAAAGAAATTTCTTAATTATCGGAAAGATATTTTCCGTAGTTACTCCAATTTTTCCTGTTTGCATATTTGTTTTTCTTTTATAAATTACTAAAGTCTACAGATACTTTAGGCAAAGAATATGCCACTGAGGAATTTTGCCAAATTGGCATATTCAGTATGACAGGCATAAAAAAAGGATGACTCGTATGAGTCACCCTCCTATGTGTAAATTTCTACCTCAGTGTTCAGAATTACTCTGCTGCGATAGCTCCTAGTGGACAAGCACTTTCGCATGCACCACAATCAACACAAGATGAAGCGTCAATTGTATAAGGATCACCTGCAGCGATAGCTCCTACTGGACACTCGTCAATACAAGCACCACATCCAGCGCAAGTATTAGGATCAATTTTGTAAGCCATTGTTTATAAATATTAATTGTTAATGTTAAAATATCACTGCAAAACTAATAACGAAACGATAATTTTCAAAATATTTTTTCGTTTTTAGTATAGATTTTCTCTTTTTATTAAATTTGCGTGATAAAAAGTATATAATTTATGATAAAATTACCCATAAAACGAGTTTTACTTGTGCTTTCTGCTCTTTTTCTTGTTATTAATTCATTTGCACAAAATGAGTATGGAGGAATAGTTAAACTTGATCACACTATACATAATTTCGGAGTATTTCTACTTTCTGACGGAGAGCAAGAATGCCAGTTTACTCTCGAGAATATTTCAAAAAAGCCTATCATCATCCACAAAGTGATTAGTTCGTGTGGCTGTTCAGAGGCAGAATGGACAAAAAATCCTATTATGCCTGGTAAAAAAGGAGTAATTGATGTCGTTTTTAAAAATGACCTAGGTCCCTACCCTTTTGATAAAGCGATCACGGTTTATGTTTCAGGGCTTAGTAAGCCCATCGTTCTTCGCATTAGAGGTATTGTTCAACAAACTCCAAAGAGCCTTGAAGAAACATATACCTTCCATATCGGAAATCTAGGAATGACGCACAACACTCTAAATCTTGGACAAATAGATCAAGGACTTGCTCGCAGTGAAGAGATAGAAGTCGCGAATATTAGCAATAAATCCATAAACGTTGAGTTCACAAATCTTAGTGAGGGTCTAATTCTTAGCCCTAACAAATTTGATATTGCTCCTAAGAGCACTATAAAATTAAGATATAGCATCGACACGAAACAGAGTTCAGAAAAGAAGTGGGGAAAGACGCTATTTTCTGCCTCGGTGAAAGTAGATTCTAAGCTACAAAAAGAAAAAATCACCGTAGAAGCGTTAATCAAGGAAAATTTCTCCGACTACACAAAGGAGCAGCGCAGAATCGGAGCACTTCCCTACCTTGAATCTTCTTCCCATAATATAGGCAATGTCGCTGCTGGAAGCGTGCACGAGCTAAACTTTGAAATAAAAAATAGCGGCAGAAGCGAACTTATTATATACAAGTTGGACTCGAGCGAAGAGGGTGTAGAATTTGAATACCCTAATAACATTGCACCTAATGAAAAAAATGAAATTAAGGTAAAAATAGATACTACAGGAAAAACTGGAGAGTTAATGTACATTTTAACTATAATTTGTAACTCGCCGATTAGACCTCTAGTGAATATTTTTATTACAGGTAATATTGTAGAATAAAAAGTATGAATAATAATAGACAAGGTGACTTCTTTGACCAATACCACAATGAAGATACTGCACTCAACATAAATGACGGTATTGAACAACCACCTATCGTAAATCCTCATTTTAAGAAGGTTCCTCGAAAGAGTTCTTTAATGAGTATTGACGACTATATGAATGGTATTCTTTCGGGAAATACCACTATACTTTCTCAGGCCATTACTCTTATAGAATCGTCTCTTCCTAAACATAGGGAGATGGCTCACGAGATCATTCTTCGTTGTCAAAATCTTCCTGAAAAGACCAAATCTATGAGAATTGGTATTACTGGGGTTCCAGGCGCAGGTAAAAGTACATTTATCGAAGCTTTCGGAGGACTACTCACATCACAGGGCTATAAATTAGCTGTTCTGGCAATAGACCCTAGTAGTGAGCTAACTAAAGGAAGTATCCTTGGAGATAAAACTAGAATGGAGACGCTTTGTAATGACCCTAATGCCTTTATTCGTCCAAGTCCAAGTGCTGGTTCATTAGGTGGAGTGGCAAGGAAAACAAGAGAGACGATACTACTCTGCGAAACTGCTGGTTTTAATGTTATTTTTATTGAGACTGTCGGAGTGGGTCAATCCGAAACTGCTGTACATTCAATGAGCGATTTCTTTCTACTGCTAATGTTATCTGGTGCTGGGGATGACCTTCAGGGAATTAAAAGGGGTATTATGGAGATGTCTGACCTTATAGCTATCACAAAGGCTGACGGGACAAATATCGACAAGGCTACATTGGCAAAGGCACTATATGCCAATACCCTACACCTTTTCCCTCCTACTGAATCAGGCTGGGTACCAACCGCTCTTACCTGCTCTTCTGTTACAAGAGAAGGCTTAGATGATATTCTTAACAAGATAAACTCATATTTTGAACTAATACACCAGAATGATTTCTATTCAAAGCGTCGTAGGGAGCAAGCACGTTTCTGGATGTATGAGAGCATCAATGAAGCCCTTCGTGAAAGATTCTATGAGAATAAAGAGATAGAGAAAATTCTGCCAGATTACGAGGACGCGGTACTAGAAGGCAAAATGGATTCTTTCGCTGCGGCCTTTGAGCTGATAGATAAATACCAGAATTCGCATTAGGCATATGCTTAATTAAAGTGTAAAAGGGTAAAAGGGTAAAAGGGTAAAAGGATGAAAGTATCAACGAAGCAGCATTCATTTGCTGCCTCGCTGCTACTCTCGAACTAATAAAATAACACTATTTACATATTTATTATATTTTCTTAATCGACCTCCAGGTTTTCATTTTGACTTGCATCCCACGAGTCAAGATGCTCAGTATCAAACAATATCTTCTTTCCTGTAACTGGTAGAGAGAGAGTATACACTATATTATCTCCCTCTGACCAAGCCTTAGATAGATTTACAGATTTAGGAATAGTTCTATAATCAGCCATCAAGACACTACCATTATACACTCTATAGTACACTTTTACCGTGATAGTAGAGGTCGTTTGAGGAATGAGCATTAACACTCCTTCACTACCAGTGATATATTTAGCACCTGAACCTACGTGACTAACTGGAGTAGAACCTTGCGCTTGATAATAAGTGTAAGTACTTGGAGCTCCTGAAGCTCTCCACTCTCCCAGTCCGTTAGAGTGAGTAGCATCAAATATAAATTCGCCTTCTGGCTTAACTCCCTCCAACTCTACTTTATGAACCTCATAACGCAAGGGCATACTTCCTATAGAAGAATTCTCTCCTTTAAAGCTGAACTGTATCCTGGTTAAAATATGCTTAAAATCAAACTTTACTAGCTTATCAGATGATCCAGATATTGCCTGAGCACTTGCATAATTAATTCCTGAAATCAAAGAAACCACCACATCGCTCTGTTTACTATTATCATCATTTGGTGCTGTATAAGTTAGTTTTGGCATACTTATAGCGGTTGGCTCAACATAACTTGGATAGCTTTCACCTGATGACGAAGCACTGTTTGGAGAGTATGCAAAAAAGTTCAACTTAATATCATCATTCAATGGCCAATAGTAATCGTTCATTGTTTGCCAACTAGATGTGGACGAAATCCTATAAACATCTACATTGCTCATATAAATAGTACCTGCTTTTGTCGCCATTGATTCACCCTCAACTTCAAAATAAGCAGATGTTCTAAATTTCAGAAAATCATTATTCAACAAATCCTCAGCTCTTGTTTTAGCTACATCTACATACGAACCAAAACCGATACCATTAGCCTCTCTTATAGGCTGTTCGATTTCATTCTTTGTACAGGCATTAAACACAAATAGCGATACCATCAATAGACCTAACGTCCCTTTCTGCACATTTAGAGACATTCCCCTAGTCATCACTCTTGTTACACCTGTCCTCTTATCAATTTGCTCGGTCCTATTTATTTTTTGTATTATTCCCTGCATGAATACTTGATCGAACATTTGCTTTAACACTTGCACTACGCTTAACACTCCTTGAGTAATGTTTTTTCTCATCATCTTCTTGATCTTGTTCATTTAAATTTTTATATAGTTTTTGTTTATTCTTTCACACCTAACCAGATGTACACTTTTACTAAATATAGTACTTGGATGACACTTCAGGCATTGAATTTCCGCTCGTTCCGCCTGCAGCTTCCTGTTTATCCATCGATTTTTTCTAGTCGGTTTCACTGGACTCGTTCTCTTCTGATTATTTTGACTTTTCAATTCACTTTCAGAATCTTTCCTTGCCTTTATTCCAGCCAAGACTCCTGAACTCAATGCTGCTAATACTGATTTTGGTTTTAACATAATTCCCATTTTTTTAATTGTTTTCATATTTCATCGTTTAACTAGTTAATATATGTATAATACTTTAAGAGCACATAAACCTTAAAGATTCAAGTTTTCCTCCTGCTCATCTCCCCACGAGTCCACTTCTGCATCAAAGCCCCCACCCTCAGAATCAGCTGGCACGACATCTGGCAACACTATATCTATATCACCATCCTTAAAACCGACCTCAAAACATAGCTCATACCCCTGCGCTGGTTTGACGATATGAACCTCACCGGTCAATGGTATAGAATAAGTCAGTACAGTTTCTTTATCCACCAACAAAAAATCTACTTCAAATAAGCCTTTCCACTCCTCCTGCTTCCCTGCATTTTGATACTGTAGGCCAAAAGAATTGAAGCTAAACTTCAACTCACCTTCCCCATAACTACCATCTATTTCCCAAGAATCTAGCTCAAAACTTTCTGTTGAACTACTCCTACACATAGAATCAACGATAAATGCATCTGCCATACCCACAATACTTGCTCTAACATCAAACAAATTATGAATTCCTTTCAGCTTCAGGCTTAACTGTGAACGTTGAACTATCCTCTTTGGTTCTAAAAAAATACTATTTACCACTAAAACACTATCAGTAGCTCCACCTAGACCATAACCATAGACTGCTTTAGCTTTATCTGAAACTTCTATCCCTTTTTGCACATCTAAGGCAAAGGACTCCGAATCAGCTAATAATCCGCCATGCGCGGCAGTTATCCTAAAAGTAGAGACACTGTCACTCCTTACAAAGTTCAAACTTGGGTAATTTTCCATTGAATAACTAAACAACACTAATTCATAATTACCCTCTTCTAATGGAACATAAAAATGATCCACTTCATTAGTTCGAAATATCTCTTTAGGATAAAACCACGCACTTGCCCCCTGTGGCACTCCAAATTCCTCCAAATTCGACCAGTCCACAATAAGTTCTACATTTAAATATGAATGATATTCACTAAATATCTCTCTTCTTTCACACGCACTAAACGTCACAACTACTAACAAACAAATAATATATTTTACTAATCCTAACATTAATCCCTCTTACTTAAATAAATACCAAACCAATGAAACCTTCACCTTAGTAGGTCCAAGCCAAGAAAATTTACCAGTATAATCCAATACTAAATACTCTTCACCTACAACATTATAATGTCTATAATTAGTCCTCAGATAACCTAAACCAACATAGTACTCTAAACCAAGCGACCCCTCCTTATTCAAACTATGAACATAGCCCAAGCCCAAACCAAAAGCAATATAAAATTCACCCTGATAACCCTTTGAATTCCAACCAAAGTCATACAGCCCTCCAGAGGTATAAGCAGTCAAAAAACATCCCCTAGCATATATATCAAACCAGTATCTCGCTTCCAAAGAAAGAGAAAGCACCTGAAAAGCCTTAGAATTATCTCGACTTAACCACCACGGGAAAAGCCACTCTCCAGTCACACTCCAACTCCCAGTTAGCGGATACTCTAACTCAACATTCAAGGCTGACACAAAATCATAAAGCAAATTCGTCTTCACCGCAAATCCCTCCCACCCCTTATAGGCATTATATTCACCCTGTACATCTTGACATACTTCCTGCGCTATAACATTACTATTTAGCCCAAAAAAACACAGCATGATCACAAAATACAAATACCTATAAACCCCTCTCTTCATACTAATCAATTTATGATTTCAAATTTTACATATTAAATCTCACTTGTAAAATTCGCCCCATTCACAAAAACATCCAAACCAAAACGTAAATTTTACCCACCAATTCGTGTTTTTCCCTTTCAAAAAATATGAATCCCACCCATTTCATTATATTTTTTCATCCATATTTCATTTTTTACTTGCAAAATAAAATTTATTATATATCTTTGCAGTCCCAATTCAAAAAAGGGACACTGGAGAGATGGCAGAGTGGTCGAATGCGGCGGTCTTGAAAACCGTTGTACTGCGAGGTACCGGGGGTTCGAATCCCTCTCTCTCCGCACTAAAGCCTGATTATCAGGCGATTGCGGAAACTACACCCAATTTTACACCCAAAAATGTAAAATTGGGTGTTTTCTTTTTATTTGGGTTGATATTTGCTCTTTCTGTCTTTCACAGTGGCTACATGACGGCAAAACGTAGAAAGTTTGAGAATTTCACACCCAGCTCCACATTCAATTCTACACACAATGGCTAAAATTAGCCCACATAACCAACTTAATGATATCGTAGAAGAACTTATGCAAAACGAAAAAATGGGTGCAAATCCGAAGATTACACCCAATTTTTACATAAATTTTTCCAAACGCTCCTTCCATCTTTTCCAATCGGGCATCTCACTTTCTAAGAGTTCATAGAACGCTTTTGTATGATTGTGATGTACTAGATGGGTTAGCTCGTGTGCTATAACATAGTCGATACATGGCTTAGGCATCTTTATTAGCTCGGTGTTAAGAATAATTTTACCCCCTGCTGTACAACTCCCCCAACGATTTTCCATCTCTTGTATATATATCGACGAGGGTTCTACACCATAGCGAGCGAAACGAGCGATTATAGGCTCAGCAATCTCTGCGAACTTTATTTTAGCACGTTCCTTATACCACCCTTTTAACAATTCCTTTGCTTTGGACTTTGGAGAGCAAACCACTTCAAAGCATCTCCCCTTGTATTGAACACTATTAGGTTTTCCTTCCTCCACTCTTAACATATACTGTCTGCCCAAATAGTAATGAGATTCTCCGCTGATATATTGCCGTTCGGGTATTCTATCCCCAAAAGAGTCGAAATAACTTTGCTGCTTTATTATCCACGTAGCTCGTTTTGCAACTTTTTGTCTTATTACTTCTAAATTGCAGTCAATGGGCGCTTTTACCTCAATTCGTTTATTG
>CAYJFD010000002.1:88009-103125 GCA_964369605.1 uncultured Muribaculaceae bacterium
ACGATTAGAATAATGCACTGTGTAACTTAGTTCACGATCAGACCACGTTATATTATCCACCATTAGTTATACCACTTTTTAGCCACCTCTACGGAGCGATCAACAATAGTGTCAATATCAGTAAAAGAAAGCTCCACTCCCTCTTCTCTTTTTACTATATCAATGAGATAATCTTCTATAGAAAGTTTTATCCTACCCACGATTGCTTCTTTTGAAGCCCAATCTACAATAACATTATCGCTGTCAAAAATCAGAGATTTAATTATTTTCTCAATCTGCAAGGCAGTATTTATAGCAATTTCCCTTAAATCTAAATCACAGCCTTCTGTATAGATACTTTTGTATACTTCATAACTAAGACCGAAGAATGCTTTTGCTGTGTTACTTTCTTGTACTTCTATAGGCATTTCACTATCTGTATGATTCAGCACTTGCTCTTTTATTTCATTCACGCTATTCAAATACTCAATTTCAGTGATTCGCCCTTGCTCGTATGCAGAGATTGTCTCTTTTAGCAAAACAGAAAACTTCTTATAAAAAACTGGGTCTGTTTCAATGTTTTCTGTAATATACTTTGCTGTTCGAGAGGCAATAGTATCTGCTTTTGCAGCAGTGCCAGTTACACGCTCCACTTCTTCAGCAAATTTTTCCTTATCAAAAATATTAACAAGCTCCGTTATCACCTCCACATCTCCACTTTCAATATGAGTGTTTATGAGTTTTTGAATTTGGCCTTCATATTGCTTATAGTCAATAGTGTCAGAATATCTCTCCTGCACTGCACTGCGCAGTTTAAGAAACATCTTTAAGTCGCGTTTGTACATCTCCACATCTTCTTGTGAGGTAGAGTTATGAAATACAATAGAGGACAGAGCTAACTTAAGCGATCGAGCAAAAATGGTGAGTTTCTCATAAAAAGACTCTCTAGTTTCCTGCGAGCGTAAAAATTCGCTATAAGCCTCCAAATCTCCACGATTCCCAACTCCTTTGAACACGTTCCAAAGATTAGAATGATGTTCAGGCAGTTTCTCTACAACATCTGAAATATCTGTGAATGTACCCTCCACATCTGCATCGTCAAATTCGGCATCAGAGTAAACCTCAAGCGCTTGAGTTAATTCTTCCAGTACTCCATAGTAATCTACAATATAACCAAATTCTTTGCCTTTGCTCACTCGGTTTACACGTGCTATTGCCTGCAATAAAGTGTGCGCTTTAAGACTACGATCAAGATACAAGACCGTGTTTTTAGGCTCATCAAATCCAGTGAGCAACTTATCCACTACAATTATTATTTCTGGTTTATCATCATTCTTAAACCTATTAATTACATTTGTCTCATATCTTTTTGCCGTACCATGCTCATCCATCATCTTCTTCCAGAATGCAAGTTCACTGTTAGAGGTTTCTCCATAGGCAGTCTCCTCTCCTTCACGTGTATCTGGAGATGTTATCAGCACTTCCGAAGAAACATAACCGATTTCGTCAAGGAATTTCTTGTATAGTATAGCAATCCGTTTGCGAGGGGCTACCAGTTGAGCTTTGAACTCTGTTCCCTGCCAATTATCCCTGAAATGCAAAGAAATATCCCACGCAATTGAATATATGCGCTGCTCAGCTTGGTTTAGCTCGTCGGCTCTGCTAAATTTTTTCTTTATATCTACAATTTGATACTCTGTAAGTGGCTCACAAATTTTATCAAAAAACTTATCTATCACCCCTCCGTGCACCGTTTGTGGTACTAATCTCCCCTCATAAAGCAGAGGCACTACTGCACCATCTTTGACTGCTTGAGTTACGGTATATATTGGACGAATAAGTCCACCAAATTTTTGTGCTGTACTTCGTTCTTTTTTCATCAGAGGCGTTCCAGTCATAGCAATAAAACAAGCATTGGGCATCGTGCGCTCCATTTTAATCCCCATCTCGCCATATTGTGAGCGGTGTCCCTCATCTATCAATACAAATATATTATGGTCGGTAAGTGGTGATTTAATGCCTTTTACTGCTGCATCAAATTTATTTATAATGGTAGTGATTACTGCATCACTCTTGCTTTTGAGCAGTTCTATAAGTTGACTTCCCGTCTTTGCATTCTCCACATTAGTCCCACATTTACGGAAAGTACTGGTAATCTGTCTATCCAAGTCGGTGCGGTCGGTTACAAGCACAATCTTCGGGTTTTTAATGGTAGAATCCATCACGATAGCCTGTGCCAATAGTACCATCGTGAGCGATTTTCCACTACCTTGTGTGTGCCATATCACGCCACCTTTACGCTTTCCTCCCTCTATATTACGTACTCGCTCAATGGTTTTGTGTACGGCAAAATATTGCTGATAACGTGCTATTTTTTTTATTCCATCATCGTAAAGTGTGAAGTTGAACATCAAATCCAGCAAACGCTCAGGGCGACAAAGCGAATAGAGATACTCATCCTGCTCTGTTGGCAAAATGGGTGCAGAGTATAGCTCCTCGAAATGCTTGCGCACATAGTGGTAACGCTCCGAAAATAGTTTTTCGTTTATCAGCTTCGTGTTTACGAGCTTTGCCAATTCAGCCATATGCTCCGCCTCTTCTTGCGTAGAGGAGAATTGATTGTTCCATTTTGCCCAAAACTTATCGGGAGTTCCTGTAGTGGCATAACTTGCCGCCTGTGTAGCTATGGCAAGCAAAAGAGCCGAGTATTGATATAACGAGCGTATTCCATCATCTTTCTGATTGCGCAAATGCTGAGATATAGCTTGCTCTATAGAACCTTTAATATCTGGACGTTTACACTCTATCACACAGAGCGGTATTCCATTAACAAAAAGCACTATATCTGGGCGATAGGTGTCGCTACTACCGCTCCTTGTTACCGAAAACTCCTCTGTAACGTGAAAAACATTATTCTTTATATTCTTCCAATCAATATACTGAAGTACGAAAGATTTCTTGTTGCCGTCAATGCTCTGCTCCAAACTCTTGCCTGCTGTGAGTAGGTCGTATATAGTTTGCGAGGTTGTTATATACCCCTCGCTATTAGACACGTTGCGCAGCACATCTATGCCGAGCGTAATGTTTTGCGGAGAGAACAGTACTGTTTTAGTGGAACTAACCTGAGCCACATTTATGCGCTCCAATTGCTTTCGCAAAATAGGCTCAAGTAGCACGTTTGCTGTGCTCTCACCTCTCAACGCCATTGCTTCGGCAGGCGTAAGATATGTATATCCCAACTTCTCCAACAACATCAGAGCGGGGATTTGACTTATATGGTCTTCTTTGAATGATAGGGTCATATGAACGGATATTATATAAATAAGCTAAGTAGTAAAAATAAAAGTAATGATGGTATAGCAAATTTTATGTTTAAAACAGCTAGGTTATAAGCTTTAAATTTTTTAGTGCATATTTGCGAGCATATGTGTATTTGATTAAGTAAGTCCGTCTTATACTCTTGGTTATTTATACTCTCTATTTTATCATGCCAGTCCTCATTTTTTAGAGATCCAATTGACGCAAAAAATATTACAGAATCTACATTCCTTTCTGTTTTATCAATATTAGCAGTAAGGCTATTTAATAAATAAAATACTGCTGTTACGAGTAGTCCAAATGCTAGGACTAAAGTAATTATTGTAAACGTTGATAAAGCACAAAATTCACCCTCTCCAGATTCTATATATATTCTAATAGGAGTAATTAATTTTTCTATAATACTATTTATATATTTGTTAGTAAATAGCAGAGGTATCAGTACACCGACAAAAGCAAAAATCACGGTCGCTTTTGTATCACAATTTGCAGTCCAACCAATTATTTTCGAATGTGTAGTTTCTGCGTATGAGTCAAATAATTCTTTTTCCATAATTAATTACATTTTAGAATTTAGCCATCCATTCATTAGTATATTAATGACATTTCCTGTATATGTATCGCTAGTGTTATATGAAAAGCAATCTTGGCATTCTATTTTAGAGTCTGCCCCAACCTTAAAACCTTTTAAACTATCATATACTTCTTTGGATATAACAATAACATCTGTAGTGCCTTTGTTCGCAATATTACATAAATTTGATGCCTGATTAACAACATCGCCCATCCATACAACATCATTCAGCCCGCTACCTTTATATCCTGCTTGAATCATAAGTGCATTACCTTTTGCGATACCAATTCCAATTTTAATTTCACACAATCTTTTTTTTGTGAGTTTATAGTTTATTATATTAACAATGGAATTTATTTGTGCCGCAGCTATAATAGAATTTTTAGCAGCTTGCTTGCCATTGTCAAATAATATTCCTGACACACAGTCTCCAACGATATTTATTTCCTTACATTCCTCACAGCTCTGTAGAATAGCCGTAATCTCAGAAATATATGAGCGGTAAATCCTTGCTAAAGATTTTTTTTGATGTTTCTGGGTTAAGTTAGATGATTCTCGAATATCCACGAATATAGCGTAGCAATCAATATAATAACCATTGTTAAACGTAAGACTATTTCTGACTGGAATAGCCTTTGATTCGTCATATTCAACCGATTCGCTCAGATATGAATCTATTCGCTCTATACTCTTTACGTAATCGTAATTTTTTGTTTCTTTTACTTCCATTATTCTGCCTTAATCAAATGTCCAATAGTATGATGTTGTATATGCACTTTCCCAGTTGCTATTATAATCTATATTTACATGCGACCACATGTCTACTTTTTGTTTACCAAAATATCCATTATCCTTTTCATGGTATTTTACATACTCCTCAAGATTATCATAAACTATCCTTGATATTCCTATATAGTTAGGATTAGAGCATTTGTCACTTATGACAGTAGATTTATTAACCGCATTCCCAATCCAAATTAGGTCTTTATTATCGCCATCTCCACCAAGACCAACTTTTGTCACTAATACTTCACCATGGTCTATGCCTATTCCGAAATTGATATCGCTATATGCTTTAAGTTCTTCATTTATTAGTTCTGTGATAGCATATCTCATTTGCATTGCAGCTTTCACTGCATTTGATAAAGAGTCCTTTGTGTTCCCTTGGTAAAAAACAAGAAGACTATCACCATTAAAACTTCTAATTTTACCACCAGTGCTCTTTGCAATCTTAACAATTGCGTGGTAGTATGACATATGTAATTTTGCAACAGTACGCTTATTGTGTTTGTTCAAAATAGCTGTTGATCCTCGCATGTCAATATACAATACTGTCGCATTAAACTTAAGCCCCGTGCAATTAAACGTTAATTTACTATCATCAATATTTGGCACATAATTAACTTCTTGCACCTCAAATTTCTCTTTGGAGATATTTTTCACTTTATTCTGAATGTCAATTTTTAATCCCATAAATTCTTGTTTTAATAATTATTCCAATTCGCCATAGCAAACCCTCGCATCCCAGAGCCAGGAGAGTACCAAGGGTATAATTCCAAGTATTCTTGCTCTGCAGTTGTAAAATTGTCATCTATAGCGTGTACTGCTTTAAGATACAGCAAGCCAATGGTTGCAGAACGAGACACTCCTTGATTGCAGTGGACGAACACTTTTCTATCCCCAATATTATTATGAATAGTCTTGATGGCTTCATCTATAATCTGTTTTGGAATGTATGCAGGATTGGGTGCATCGACCAAGTTTAAGACAAGATGATTCCCTCTGTATGCAATTAAATATTCAGGGTGATCCTTTGGTGCAGCTTTACCTACATAGCCTAAAGCATTCCGATGATATGGCTCTTTACAAGCGTGAATCACAAACCAATCCTCTTTATCACGCTCTATCAACATTCGAACTATGTTCTCATAATCATCTTGAGAACCAATATGTAAATTTGGGTAAATATTCTTCATATGCTAATTGGTCTTAATTACTTCTATGATTTCTTTTGCAATCTCTTCTACTGTAAACGCAGCTGTATTTCTTGCTAATTTATCAGCTAATGACGGAGAAAAATCAACAACCTCTTGCTTTGTTATGTTATGCCATATAGGAAGCACAACCTGCTCTCCTGTTGTAGCCTTGGTTATTATTCCATCAAGTTCGTAATTTGTCCACCCCTTTTTGATGAAATCTTTCGAGAGAACAACAACTCCAAATTTACTTGTTGCTAACCCTTTATCAATCTTTCTGCGCAAGCTGTCTCCAATTTTCATTTCAAACTCGTCGTACCACACCTTTAATCCTGCGGACTGCAAAGCGAATGCAAGTGGGCGCACAACATCATCTTTATCCTCTGAGGCGTGCGATATAAAAACATCATACTCTCTATGAATGTTATCTGCACCACTATTGATGTCATCTTTTCTAAAAAGAGATGGCACAGTTGAAAGAGCAGGCTCTCTATATTCAGGAAGAGCTGATGGCAGCACTCTTACCGAAGAGCGAACGCTACCTCTTAACCCTTGCATATCTATTGTGACATACCAGTGCCCTGAATGAGGAACGCCTAAAATTACGGGAGATTTTTTTGCTAAGCCTCCGTAGTACCTATGTTGTCTACCACTCTTGTAACTACTGAAATTGCTGCTATCCATCAATCGCACATTCGCAGCACTGCCAGCTAATGTTACTTGAACCCGCTCACCTTGCTTAAGGTGCCCTAAATCGTATTTTGTAAAATTCATAGTATTAGATTTATTCTATTGTCTTATTTGTTACTCGATAGCAATACACATACACGCTATAATCATTACCGCCACCAGTATCACCTTGCATGCCTTTGTTGAGAAAATGCTCTTCTACTTTTTGCGCACTTGTTTTGCTTGTTGCTTCAAGGTATATCCACCAATCATTATCTTTAGATACACTGTGCTCATTGAATAGTCTTCGTTCAATATCATTAGTTATTCCAATATAAAATTTTCCGTACTCACTATTTCCATTTAAATGTTTGTATATTGCATCTGCAATTTCTTGTGCTGAATTTGCCATAATCTTATATTTTTAATCGTTTTTTTCCAGTTAGTAGTTGTTGCATTAGGGCTCGTTTTTGAGCGGTTAAGGCTTTTTGTTTGTTTATTGCGAGGGTTATTTCTCTATCGGCAGTGCTTAGGATTTGGGCTATTGCTTTTTGTTCTTCGAGGGTGGGAAGCATCATATCCAACGCCATAAACGACTCTAAATCAAAAGTCATTTTTTCGATATGCACTCCATAACTTGAAATATATGTTTGATGATAAAAATATGGCATTTTAGACCACCAGTCTAAAAATTCCATACACAGTTTATTCGGGTCACTTGCCACAAGTGCAATGTACGAACCCGAAATTTTCATATTATCAAATTTTGCTGTGGTTAAACCTGATGCACCGTGTACAATTTGCATTTTTGATATTAGAAAATCTCCAGCGTGTGCAGGGCGTAGATTCTTAGTTTTTATCTGATGTCCATATAAACTTTCACGCTCAAACAATCCTCCTGAACGCCTTTTAACACTTATTAACTTGTAGAGTTCATCATCATCCCACACAAGTTTTCTTTTCACCTCTTTTAGAATGTCGGAGTATCTATATTTTTGCCAAGGGGCGGAGAATTGGGGAAGGCGTTTTTTTGCGGTGAGTAGTTGTTGCATTAGGGCACGTTTGCGCTCGGTGAGCCTATCGATCAAAGCCCCCTGCAACTCTATCGCCCTATCCCAAACTCCCAAAACCTCCGCAATCCGCTCCTGCTCCACCAAAGGTGGGCACAATACGATCTGCTTATACATATTATCAAAAGATGCGTTTGGAGGATCAGTTCCCAGCATATCAGCCTCCATCTTATTGATGAAACTTGGTAGCTGCATTGCATAATAGAAAAACTTGCGGCAATTCTCCCCTTTCGTTTCAACCTTTGCAACACGTTGATTCAATAACGATGGTGCATCAGAATCTTTTAGAATAGCTATTTTTAACTCTCCATCAAGAATCGGACGTGTCAAAGCAACAACTACATCTCCTGACTTCAAAACGAAGTTAGGAAATTCGAACATAAAAAATGACGGTAAAAACGAAACATCATCCCATTTGATTTTATTTACTCCTACATTGGCAATTTTAACCCATCTCACGCCGTCTGCCGTAGCATCCTTACTCGAAAATGCACCTCCACCAATATATGACAGTACATCTTTCGTACGCCTAACCTCCCAATCAGACGGAATAACCCCTACGGAGCTAGATTTGTAGCCTTGTGGTATATTATTATTCTCCATAGTAACTTTTGTTAAATCTCAGGTTCGTTATTCTTTACATCATCTTTGTCCTCAGATGGATGTATGCCTCCACCATTCCACACTCCTGTAACTAGCCATAATTCATAATGTAATAGCCATTCAGATGCCCAAGGGATAATTGTATGAACTAAGTATTTAGTTCTATTCCATTCTTCTCCATTTGGATAGTATAAACATAATTTCTGTTTTTCATG
This sequence comes from uncultured Muribaculaceae bacterium, assembly GCA_964369605.1. GTDB lineage: Bacteria > Bacteroidota > Bacteroidia > Bacteroidales > UBA932 > CAYJFD01. The sequence continues at coordinate 96,414 of CAYJFD010000002.1, forward strand.
GGAATATACGTGTGGTAATCTTGTCTCCCCTGTCGCTAATGGCAGAGGATTAGGATTTGTAACAAACACGGATACCCCTTTCTTGAATGAATAATCCAATTTTATAGAGTATGTTAAGCTATTGGGGCTTGGTGTTATCTTGCCGTTCCATACAAGTCTAGCATTGCTACTCTGTGTGAAATTACCATCAGGAAAATATGATCTTATGGCGCCTATTTGATTCTGCATGCTTATCTTATTCATCATCATCTCGACCAAAAAAATTATGCTTTGGAACCGCTGCACGTCCCGTTACACCTAACATTCCTGTTCCAGCAGCCATTGCAACTTTTCCTTTAGAAACACCAGATTGAACATTCGTACTATAATTTGCAAATGCTTTCGTTGTGACAGAATCCCCAAACATATTTACCAAAGGTTGTTTCAATTGATGTACACCTTGTCCAGAGTAAGTCGTCAATAGGTGGAAATCTTTTCGTATCTGCTCTAACCATCGATAGAAGTTTCGCTCTCTTTGTGGATCTTTTATCCATCGGTCAGCGAAGTTTTCTTCTTGATTAACAGGATTTGCAACCCACTTTACACCACCTCTATTTTCTATTATATCGTTCATTCTCGCTATGATATTAAGCATTGCTTCGTACACGCTACTTTCACCCTGATAAGCCTTTGTGGCAAGTGTCGTGATTATAATGGAAATAGGTTTTTTATCGTCACCATCAAACATAATATCTCTATGTCGTTTCAAGAGTTGTATCACAATCTGCAGAGGCAGTTTGCGTTTACCTTTTTTAGGAATAGGAGTTACAGACTCGTTTAATGCAGAAAATAGCTTGACGCCATTTACTCTATTAGCTATGCTAAAGAACCATTTAGCATAACCGAATGGGTTGCTTTTAAGCCAATTATCTATATTATTATCATAAGCATAGTTAGTACTAGTGTTATCCGTTATTCGGATTGCGAGGTTGCTCACATCTCCAAAATCGGAATCAGCAAATGTGCTTTCAAATAAAGTTTGATAATTATCGCTTACAAAGCAAGGTAAAACATCCATATGATACTTTTCATCTGCATATTTTAATGTCCAACAGCGTTTACCCTCTCGATCGAGCATGCGTGCGTATGTACCGTGAGATTTAATTCTGTCTCCAACACTATTTTTTAGTGTTTTTTGCGTCCAAGTGTATGGTTTTTTGGTTAGCTTACATACCAAGTCGATATCAATATCTCCATCTTCAGCTACTGGTCGAATCATAGTTCCCAACATAAAAGATCCTTGTGGCTGTATTTGGGGCGCATATGCTTTGAGGGGACTTAAATCATTTGATAACCAATCGCCCATTGCATTATAACTTCGCACTATATCATTGTACTCTGTCTCAGTAATATCTAAATTTAAACTCAATTCATTCAACAGATCGCTGTGTTGGTCTTGTTGTTCTTTTGTTAACATATTATTCGTTTTTAATTATTATCGTTTCGTAGTCTAAACCAAGTGTGGTGTTATACTCATATAACACCATTGGTAAATCTGCTTTTGGCATCCATACTCTACCTAGTTCAATGGCACAAGCTACAGGCATTGCCATAAAAACTTTAATCGTTTTGTTGCTGTAATTAGCATTAATGTTATCCAGCGTGGCTCTAGTTATAGTTCTGAAATCCATGAGTTGCTTTTTACTTCGTAGCATATCATTCCCAGGTTTATCTGCCGTAACAACCCAAATATCACAATCTTCTGAGTGTTTTTTTTGTATTCGCTCTGATATTGCGTTAGCACTAATAGCGAAAATTAATATTGGTTCTCTATCGTATGACGGTGGCTGAATAGATTTAAAGTCGTTAGCTTCATTTCTATCTAGCCAATCCCAAGTGTCAGGTTCTCTATGTTTCTGGTACACGTCAACACGTTGCAAGTCAGAAAGCAGTACCCCTAATCTTACCAATAAAGGTTGTGGTGCTAATCCAAAAACAGAAAAGGAGATATTGTTAGTTTCCGTTATTAATGGTCTGATTTTCCTATCAAAAGCTGATGTGATTTGCTTGTCATTTGTTTTCCAGTATTCTGGATCGGAATCCTTAGTTTCGGAATTCATAACACCTAGACATATAGCCCTGTCGGATGACGGATATATACCCTGTTTTAACATTGAGTTCACTACTGAATCTAGGCTGATCGAAGGTATTAGATTTCCTATATTAAATCCGATCATTACCACATGTGATTTATTCTCGGGCTTATATGCACATAGTCGCTCTATGCGTTCTTCGTGCTCATTTTTCATCATTCTAAGTCTCTCAACAGAATGCTCTTCGGTTTGAGATTTATCAATGCGATTATGACATTCATCACACAAAAGAAGTAGATTAGCAAAATCAACCTCTAGTTTGGGGGACCAGAACCAGTGTCCTCGAGGACCTTGGCTACTTGCAGCAACAATGTGTGAAATATATGCTTTATTCATATCTTTTTGTGTTAATGAATCTTTCCACAATGGAACATTGCAGTATTCACATCGTCCGCCAGCCTTAAACCACAGCATAGTTGTTGTTTTTTGAGAAATCTTCTTTCTTTCTATTTTTGCCATAACTCCCAATTTTAATATCCTAACTCCGTTAAATACTCTTTCATCTTCTTTTTTACTTCAACAAGTTCATCTTCTAAGCTTTTAATCTCTTCCTGTACCGCCACTATATCAATCTCCGCCTCCTCCTCGTAGGCATCTACATAGCGTGGAATATTGAGATTATAGTCATTTTCAGCTATTTGCTCACGAGTAGCCACATAGGCAAATTTATCTTCGGCAACACCTGCTTCTAATTTGCCTGCCTTGAAACGCTCATACATTTGCACCACTTGCTCAATACCAAAGTCGCTAAGTTTATTTTGATTTTTGCCACTGTCATAGTATTTATCCGAACTGGCATCTATAAATAATACATTACTGTCTTTTCTGCCCTTTCTGAAAATAACGATAGCCGCAGGAATACCTGTGCCAAAGAATAGGTTTGCAGGAAGCCCAATTACAGCCTCCAAGATATTTTCATCTATGGTCTGCTGGCGAATTTTTCCCTCACTTGCGCCTCTAAACAATACTCCGTGCGGAACAATTACACCTACTGTCCCTTTTTCGTTTGCTACCTCAATCATATGCGAGATAAATGCCCAGTCGCCTTTGCTCTTAGGTGGCACTCCACGCCAAAAACGCTTGTATGTATCGTCTTCAGCCATATCAGCACCCCATTTATCGAGAGAAAATGGGGGGTTAGCTACCACCGTATCAAACTTCATAAGTGAGTCACCCTCTTTAAGTTTTGGATTGCGTATAGTATCGCCCCAACGGATTGTAGCATCGTCAAAACCGTGTAGTAGCATATTCATCATAGCTAATGCCCACGTGCTACCATTTAGCTCTTGACCATAAAGAGAGAAGTTGTCAGACCCAACCGCCCTGCCAGCCTTAATCAATAGAGAGCCCGAACCGCAAGCTACATCGCATATCCTTGCACCTGATTTGCTGGCTGTTAATTTTGCTAAAAGTGTTGAGACTTCTTTTGCTGTAAAGAACTCTCCAGCTTTCTTGCCCGAATCACTTGCAAACCGCTCTACGAGAAACATATACGAGTCGCCAATAACATCATTGCTCTCTAAGTGAGATTCATCAAAGATAAAATCATCGCCAGCAAAGTCGATAAGTAGGTTTTTCAGGCGTGCATTTCTGTCTTTTGTCTCTCCAAGATTAGAGCTATTGAAACTGATATTGCGAAACATTCCGCTACCGTCTTCGCTAGTGAGTTTAGCACGGTTTGCCTCTTCAAGGTTAGCAAGCGCAATATCAATTAGTTCGCCAATATTAGGTTCATTACGATTTTCGTATAGGAAATAAAATGAACTATTTTCAGGAACAACAAAACGTTCGTGTCGCATTGCTCTCTGCGCTCGCTCTACATCGCCATCATATCGCTTGATGTGCTCATTTAGTTTTGCATTATTTACATCGCTCACATACTTCAAAAACAGCATAGTAAGCACATAATCTTTATATTGACTTGGGTCGATAACTCCACGAAATGTGTCACACGCTTTCCAAATTACTGCATTTACATCCTCTTGCGTTAGTTTAGTTGTCATATTCTAATATTGTTTTAATTTTATAATCTGTTATTTGTTTTGTTTTCAGAGCAATGAGTGCATATATTTCCTGCTCTCTCTCTTGGAGACTAGATAATTGTGCGATAAGTTTTTGCTTTTGCAGTGTAGGTATGTTTATTTCAAAATCCTCAATATTCTGTTTTGAAATAGATATAATAGAAGATCCCACAGCTATGGATTGCAAGCGAGCTATCGAGCTTGCTTGGTTTAGATACCAATTAAGATATTCGGAACTTATCACACTCTGATCGTTAATAGAAATTACTACAAACGACACGGATGCAAAACTCGGAACTCCTTGATCTTTATATATAGCACTAAAATTTTTATTTCCTTTAGCAGCAAAAAGCAGATCGTCATTTTTTAGAATATGTCGAGCATCTTTAGGGAGATTTGCAACAGTTGGCTTTACATCATAAATCAAATTACCCATCGAGTCAAAGTCGCTAACTTGAAAATAGTTGGCGTTCAGCTCGTGAGTTGCTCTCAAATGAACACCCACCTTTATATCTGCTATTTCTTTTATCTTTACTTTCATTTCGTGCATATTTCAATAAATTCGCTACAAAGATATAAATTTATTCGTTAAATGCAAATTATTTTACAATAAATTTTCTACAAAATATTCAGTTTGCTTTTTTTACCCTAAAGGGTGAAGATTTTACATGTTGATATTATCATGAAATTACAATAATGTTTAACCCCCACAAATCAATCGAAATGTGGGGATTAGTAAATTTGACTACTGTGTTAGAGCTATTTTGTCGGCTCTGGAATAACGAGCATCGATACTGGCGTAGCTTGATAGCGATTAATTATCTTCGGATTGAAGCCATATTCGGTTTTGTCGCTGTAAACATCTACGCCTAAGCCATCAAAGGCAATTGTTGTAAATCCATATATAGGTGCGTGAGCGATGAAGAAACTCAGTAGCTTTTCAAAATTACTCAACTGTCTATCTTTATCTTGTCTCCCATTGCGTGCAGGGAATAATGTTCTGACCAAGATAATTGTATTATCGGGATATTCCTTCATACCATCCTCTCGCAGTCGAATGTAGATGTCAAACTCACGCTCGTGCGCTGTGAATGTTGGCTCTTCATTCAGTGTGTTGTAGTCTACGGCATTGCGATAGCCGAATGTTTCGCAGATAAATAGGTTGAAATCTGCTAAAAAATCTTGATACTTTTTCTCTTCAAATTTTCTCATTGTCTTAAAATTTAATTGTTTATAAAATTGTTACATACGCATTCCTTTGCGCTTTTTCTTTAGTTTTTGTTGTCTCAGTGCTGCTGCCTCATCTTCATCGAAATCGCTACCTGAATCAAGCGATGAGAAGATAGAGAGTGCGCCACTTGCAATATTCTCCGATATGGAGGGCTTTTCTTGCTGCACGGTCTCTGGTGGAGCTCGTTGCTCGATAGTGGCTGTTTGCGATTTGTATGCAAAGTGGCTGTCAAGCCTCGAATAGCTAAACGCTCTATCCACTTTTGAACCAGAGAAAGTTGCACCATCGTAGCTAAACTTCACGCCTTGCCGCTCGGAGCTGTTGCCGTTGTACTTGAATTCCATCTTCACGCCCTGCATCGAGAGTAGTTTTTCAAACTGCTCCCACGAGCTGCACATCATAAGCGAGCCCTTGATGGCAGCTTGGATATAGTACTTTTTAGCATCCGTTCCGTTTAGTTGCTCTCGGTTCACTTGATCCTTTCCCTCGGCAAAGTGCAGGCGATATTTGGCGGTTAGCATCTTGCAAATCTTCTCTGAGCGATGGCGGTCGTTCTTATCTGAGATGGTTCGCCCATCGTTATCCACTCTATTGTAGATGATGTGACAGTGTGGATGTTCTCGGTCTGTGTGGCGAGCAACGAGATATTGAGTATTGCTCACACCCATTCGCTCCATATACTCCTCGGCAATCTTCAACATCAGTTCATCGTCATCTATCAGTTCACTGTCGTTAGGTGAAAATGCGAGGGCAATGTGCACCACTTTTTTTGCAACTCTGGGGTTGAGTTCCGACTGCAATTCAAAGTCGGCAGCTATCTGTAAGTGGTCGCCATCGGGTAGGTTTTCCCTCTTGAGCAACTGCGCTTTTTCATCATTGAGAACATAGCGAACGCAACCACCGAAGCTCTGCCCCATCATAATTTTAGCTATCATTGCTTGATATTTTTGATGATTTTTTCAATCTTAATTTTGAGGTTTTCGAGCTCCTCGGCAACTGCGGTGTAGCCAAAAGTGTTAGCTTTTCGAGCTAACTGATTTAGGTTGGTAGCCTCACCTATGAGTTGACGAATTAGGGCTATATGCTCCTTATTGATGCGCTCTCGCACTTCACCTGTGAGCAGTAATTCTCTAATTATTTCGCTCTTGCTTTTGCCGCTTTTTCGCCCCAAAGCACCAAGCCTTTGATACTCTGATTCAGTAGCTCTGAATCCTATAAATCTACTTTTCATAGCATTAATTTTTGTTCGACCAACGGGAGCAAGTGGTCGGTATTGTTAAACACCGACATAAACTTGCTAACGTTAATTTCGATTAGTTTATAGGCGC
>CAYJFD010000003.1:0-85777 GCA_964369605.1 uncultured Muribaculaceae bacterium
TACTGAGCAAATCTGCAAAAGTGGCTTTTAAATGATGTTTTCTTCGACGTGCCTATCTAAACCAGCCAAAATTACTGAGCAAATCTGCAAAAGTGGCTTTTAAATGGTGTTTTCTTCGACGTGCCTACCCAAACCAGCTAAAATCATCAAGCAAATCTGCAAAAATGGCTTTTAAATGGTGCTTTCTTCGACGTGCCTACCCAAACCAGCTAAAATCATCAAGCAAATCTTCAAAAGTGGCTTTTAAATGATGTTTTCTTCGACGTGCCTACCCAAACCAGCCAAAATCATCGAGCAAATCTGCAAAAGTGGCTTTTAAATGGTGTTTTCTTCGACGTGCCAACAAAGGTTAGGTATATATTCAATCACCTTAATACCGTCGAGCCATTTCGACCAGAAACTCGTACTTTATTCTTAAGTATGTGCAAAAGAAAACAACCGCACCTTCTTCCCTCACCCGAGATATTTAATAAGAAACCTTTAGGTACTGTTCTATTAAATTATTCTGGATTAGGATATCTGGAGTGGAAACTAGCGGAGCTAGGCTGGAAGACAGCAAACAGATTTGCTGACTAAATTTCATACTTGCGTCTAATTCGTGACTTGATATAAAGATTGTTCGACCTTCCTCGCTAGCGAGACGATTCAGTAGAATCATTACTTCTAGACGACTTGAAACATCTAAAAATGCTGTTGGTTCATCTAGGATTATTATTGGGCTTTCTTGGGCTAGCGCTTTTGCGATGAATACTTTTTGGCGTTCACCGTCACTTAAATCTGAGAGGAAGCAATGAATTTTATGAGATATACCTACTGACTCTATAGCTCTCAAGACTATCTCTTCGTCTTGCTTACCTAGCTTTCCCCAGAAACCAATATATGGATATCTTCCCATAGCTACTAGTTCCTCTACCTTCAGACCTCCCACATTCCCCTTCTCTGTGAGGACAACACTGAGTGTTTGAGCTAATTTGTTTGGAGTATAATCAGCTATAGACCTACCATATATTTTTATATCACCTGAAATGGGCTTCTGAAAACCACATATTGTTCGTAGTAATGTAGACTTACCCACTCCGTTTAATCCAAGCAAAGATGTTACTGTTCCAGAGTGAAGTGTTAAATTTATTCCACTTTGGATCGGTGAGAGATTCCTTCCCTTCTTAGAATATCCTATAGCCAAATCACTTATTACAAAAGATTGTTGTGTTTTCATTTTTCCTAAAATTTTTATGGCATGTTGATATATTAATTAAAATATTGAATATTCTTTCTGTTTATTACGACATAGATTATAATCGGCGCACATATTAAAGGAGTAATCGCATTTAGTGGCAATAAAGTATTAGAGCCTGGCACTATCGTTAATATATTACATAGCAGAGTTACACACCCCCCCGCCAACATCGTAATAGGTAGGAGATGTCTATGATTCGAGGAGGACAAGGATAGACGAGCCAAATGAGGCACAGACAAACCTATAAATGAAATAGGTCCGCAAAAAGCTGTAACTGTAGCCGTCAAAATACCTGTGCAAATTAAAATCGCAAGTCTTGCCCTTTTTATATTTACTCCTAAGTTACTCGCATAGTTCTCGCCTAGAAGTAGGATGTTCAAGGTTTTAGCTAATGTAAGAGCAAATATCAAACTAAATATTACGAAGGCAGCAAAAAATGGTAATTTATCCATATTTACAGCGGCAAAATCTCCCATTCCCCACATTACATACTGCTGAACCTTATCTGCAGCAGAGTAGTAATTTAGTACCGAAATCAATGAAGAACTCAAATAACCTATCATTATTCCGATTATTAATAACATTACATTATTCTTTACCTTAGTCGCAAAATATATATTGAAAAGCAATATCAAGCTAGCCCCCAAGAACGCTGCTAGTACCGTTGTGATATAGGAACCTAGCTTCCAATCAAAAATCACCCCTAGACCTGAGCCAAAATACAACATTACTACCGCCACACCCATACTCGCACCATTACTTATACCAAGTATAGAAGGCCCTGCTAGAGGATTTCTAAACAAAGTTTGCAACAGCAAGCCTGAACTTGCCAATGCCGCTCCACTAAGTAGGGCAGTTAGCGCCTGCGGCAATCTCGAATTCAACACGATATGCGTCCAAGATATCCTGTCTATGTCCTCGCCCAAGAGGATGAGCAATACCGACTTCACTGGAATATTTACTGAACCATAAAATAAATTCAGTAAAAACAACAAAACAAGTGCAAGTCCTAGAAACACATATATTTTTCCTATTTTTTTCACCGCTCAAAGATACAAGTTATTTTATCCATAACAAGAAAATCATAGCACAGACAAATATATTTATGCTATACTATGAGATAGGCTAATAAAAATAAAAGCCCCCAAAAGGAGGCTTTATATTATTTAGGTTTGTCTTAGTGCAAAACTGCGATTAAGACATACCTCCGTCACACATAAGTACTTGACCAGTTACATAGCTAGAAAGATCTGAAGCTAAGAATAATACTACATTCGCTACATCATCTGCCTCACCTACTCTCTTTAATGGAATCTTCTGCATCCATCCTTCTTTTACCTCTGGAGAAAGTTCACCTGTCATAGCTGTTACGATAAATCCTGGAGCTACTACATTTGAACGAATTCCTCTTGAACCCATCTCACGAGCGATAGACTTTGCTAGTCCGATCATACCTGCCTTTGAAGCTGAATAGTTAGATTGACCTGCATTACCATTAACTCCTACGATAGAAGAGATATTAATAATACTACCACCACGCTGACGCGCCATAACTGGAACTATAGCGTGAGTGAAGTTGAACGCTGATTTAAGGTTTACATTCAGAACCATATCCCACTGCTCTTCTGTCATTCTCATTATTAAACCATCACGAGTGATACCTGCGTTATTCACAAGAACATCTATTTTACCAAAGTCCTTTTGGATTTCAGCTACTGAAGTGTGAGCTTGCTCAAAAGAAGCTGCATTACACGCATATCCTCTACATACTACTCCAAGTGCCTCTATCTCTTTGATAGTCGCCTCGAAATTTTCATCCATATTTAGGTCGATAATTGCTATGTCTGCTCCTTGAGTCGCTAACTTCATAGCTATCGATTTACCGATTCCTCTTGCTGCCCCTGTAATAAGAGCTACTTTTCCTTCTAATAATTTCATAAGTTTTCTATTTTTCGTTCATTTTATCATTATCTACTAAAGCAAACGAAAGTACGCTTTCAACACATACCTTACCTCTAACACTTGCTGTAGCACTCATAAAAAATAACATACCTCTACTTGCAGTTATTCTCGCCTCTACCTCGATTACATCTCCTGGATATACAGAATTTTTAAATCTAGTTTTATCTATACCTGTAAAGAAAGGTGTTTTGCCCTCTAAATGATCTTTAACTAATAATGAACTAGACTGTCCCATAATCTCACAAAGAATTACTCCTGGAACAACTGGATGCCCTGGATAGTGACCTTGTAAAAAGAACTCATCTCCACGTACTGTATATTTTCCGTGTACAACTGAATTTTCATCAATATGCATCTCATCGACTAGCAACATAGGCTCGCGATGAGGAATCATTTTCTTTATTTCTTCTCTATTCATATTTTAGTTATTTTACTTTTCTAATTGCAACACATGCATTATGTCCACCAAATCCTAAAGATGTAGATATAGCCACATCGATATCAGCCTTCACTGACACGTTTGGAGTGTAATTTAGGTCGCACGCTGGATCAGGGTTAGTTAAGTTAATTGTAGGAGGAACATCTCCAGTGTGTATAGCTAAAGCTGCTGCGATTAACTCTACTCCTCCAGCTGCACCTAGAAGGTGACCAGTCATAGATTTAGTAGAACAAATGATTGCCTTTTTAGCATCTTCCTCTCCTAATGCTATCTTGATAGCGTTAGTCTCTGCTATATCATTAAGAGGTGTACCTGTTCCGTGAGCATTAATATGTAATGTCTCACTTGGCTGATAATTAGCCTCTTGAAGAGCTAACTTAATAGCTTTTGATGGTGTTGAACCATCAGGTCTTGGTGCTGTAATATGGTGAGCATCACAAGTATTTCCGTAACCTGCTACTTCTGCATATATCTTAGCTCCCCTTGCTTTAGCGTGCTCATACTCTTCTAGGATCATGATACCAGCTCCTTCACCTATTACAAAACCTTGTCTGTCAGCACTAAATGGAAGAGATGCATAATTTGGATTTTCTGCCTTTGTTAAAGCTTTCATATTAGCAAAACCTGCAACTGAAAGTCTGTGCGTAGCTGCCTCAGTACCACCTGCGATGATAGCGTCAGCTCTTCCTGCCTTGATAGCGATGAAGGCCTCACCTATTGCATGTGTACCTGTTGCACATGCTGTTACAATAGGAAGACATGGTCCTTGCGCATTATGCGCAATAGCCACACTGCCTGCTGCGATATTAGATATCATCATAGGGATGAACTGTGGAGAGATCCACTGTGGACCATCTTTTACCATCTTTTCCGTTTCAGTTACGAATGTGTGAATTCCACCGATTCCTGAACCGACATAAACACCTAGACGCTCAGGGTTTATCTCTAAACCACTATCTTGCATAGCTTGATTAGCTGCTGCTTGAGCATATAGTGAATAAATATCTGATTTTCTTGCTGCTGCCTTTGTGATTCCGTATAATGTTGGGTCGAAATCCTTAACTTCTGCTGCTATTTTTACTTGTAAATCTGAAGTATCGTATGATTTTGCTTCGCCTATTCCACTTACTCCATTTACTAAATTATTCCAAAAACTCTCTACGTTATTTCCAACAGGACTGACTACTCCAACTCCTGTAATAACTACTCTTCTTTCGTTGTTCATATTTATATTTTTTTTATTTATCATCTTTACCATTCCATTACACAAGCTGCTGTCGTAAATCCAGCACCGAAGGCACTAAATACAAGGAGATCTCCCCTATTTAGCTTACCTGCTCTGTTTAAGTCGTCCAATAATATTGGAACTGTGGCAGATGAAGTATTTCCATAATTTGATAAATTCATAGGGAATTTCTCAGTATCTTGCTTTAAAAACTTCCTAATAGCATCTATAATGCGCACATTTGCCTGATGTAGTACATAGTAACGCACATCACTTGGTGTAGCATTTGCTCTTTCTAGTACAGTATCTATATCTTTCATTGAAGACGACACTGCTAACTTGAAGACATCTTGTCCATTCATTACGACTGGTCCATCTTCTTCCTCTTTATTTATAAATGGAGTATCTTGTAGCTTCCTTTTTTGATATAGAGGTGCAGGGTTTCCTATAGTCGACATAGCGGAAGATCTGAAATTTGCTCCTTCACGGCTTAATATCACAGCTCCTGAGCCATCTCCGAACAATATACAGTTCGATCTATTCTCATTATCCCAGCCTACCATTCTTCCTGGTTCTTCTGCAGCTACCAATAATATATAGTTATATTCAGGGTGAGCAGTAAAATAAGCATTCGCTAAATCTAGCCCATAAACAAAGCCTGAGCATGCACAATTTATATCTATTGTTGGGCAAGTAGCGCTTATCATCTCTTGAATTATACATCCTAGTCCAGGTGTAACATATTCATTTACAACATTAGAGCAGATAATAAAGTCCAGGTCTTTTGCAGATATTCCTGCATTTTCTAAAGCTCCATTTGTTGCTTCCACTGCTAGGTCCTCCAGTCTCTCGTCTGAGATTAACCTTCTAGACTTGATTCCTGTTCTTGTTTGAATCCACTCATCAGTGGTATCTAGGAATTTTTCTAGCATTTGGTTTGTCACCTCTAATTTAGGGTGAGCACTTCCGGTTCCTATTATTTTCATTTAGTTATATATTTAGTTAGTTTATCATTGGAAAAGAGCTAGTTTCAGCATTTCCTCCAATAAATAATTGTCTTTTCTGTATATTACTTCCAAATTAGACCGAGCAAAGATGAAAAAAAAAATCCTATTTTCAAAAATTAGGGGCAAAACTACCTAGTTTTACTCATATTGTAATCTCAAGAACACAAATATGATGCAATTATCAGATTATTTCAATATTTGTTATATTTTTGCAAGTTAAAATAAATGATTTGTAACCAATAACAATATAAATGACTAGAAAATTACTTATTAGAGACCTTACACTTCGTGATGGTCAACAATCTAGTTTTGCTACTAGAATGACTCAAGATCAAATAGATAGAGTCTTACCATATTATAAAAATGCGAACTTTTACGCGATGGAGGTTTGGGGCGGAGCAGTTCCAGATTCAGTTATGCGTTACCTTAATGAGAACCCTTGGACTCGTTTAGAAAAGATAAAAGAAGCAGTTGGGGATAGTTCAAAACTTACTGCACTTTCAAGAGGAAGAAACCTATTTGGATATGCACCTTACACTGACGAGATCATAGACGGCTTTTGTAAAGCATCTATTGAATCAGGTCTAAGCATTATGCGTATTTTCGATGCGCTTAATGATGTGGAGAACGTTAAATCTACAATTAAATATGTAAAGAAATATGGAGGTATAGCTGACTGTGCTGTCTGCTACACGATAGACCCTAAATATCCTAAACTTAGATTTTTGGATAGACTTCGTGGAAAAAAACATCCAGAACCAGTATTTACAAATGAATACTACGTAAGCAAGGCAAAGCAGATGGCAGAACTAGGAGCAGATATCATATCGATTAAGGATATGAGTGGTCTTATCCCTCCTTCTCGTATTGCAGAACTTATTCCACTTCTTAAGAATGAAATACCTAATATCCCTATTGACCTACATACTCACTGTACTCCTGGCCTAGGACTTGCAGCCATAGTTATGGCTATTATAAAAGGTGTTGATATAGTAGATACAAATATCTGGAATTTCGCAGGTGGTACTGGCGCTCCAGCAATAGAGCTTATCTATTTATTCTGTAAGAAACTTAACATAGAGTTAGATGTTAATATGGAAGCTGTGGCTCAGATTAACAAAGAACTTGTAGAGATTCGTAAAGAGCTGGCTGAATTTGACGCTGACAAGCGATTCCCTAATCCTTTTAACCCTCTAGAAGATAAATTACCTGCAAATATTGATGCAGAGTTTGATAAAGCGATAGCTGCTGCACAGCAAAATAACGAAGAAGCCTTACTTGCTGCCTGCAATGCTATAGACGCATACTTCAATTTTCCTCCTCCAAACGAATTAGTTAAAAAGGCTGAAGTTCCTGGAGGTATGTACAGTAATATGCTTGCTCAGCTTACTCAGCTTCAAGCTATGGACGTACTTGAGAGCGCTATGAATCTTATCCCTAAGGTTCGTCTAGACTCTGGACTACCTCCTCTTGTTACTCCTACAAGTCAAATCGTAGGTTCTCAAGCAGTAAGTAGTGCTATGTCGCTTAGATCCGGAAAGGATATGTATGCAACTACATCAAAGCAGTTTGTTAATATGGTTAAAGGAGAGTACGGTAAGACTCCTAGACCTATTGATCCTGAATTCAGATTATTAATTGCCAAGGTTAGAGAAGAAGTTCCTTATGATACTAGCAAAAATCAAAGGCAGGAAAACCCTAAGCTTATGGAAGCTGGCGGCGTACTATTAGCAGAAAACGAGAAAGAATTATTACTACTAGAATTATTCCCAGAGGTAGCTAAACGCTATCTTACAGATATCAAGGTAGGCGCATATAATGAAAAAATTCAGCAAAAGGTTGCTAAGATGGCTGCACTGAAGGCAGAGAGAGATAAAATACTGAAGGAAATCAAAGATTCTATTACTGGTACTGCTGTTTCTTTCCCTATACCAGGAAGTGTATGCAAGATCTCAGTAAAGATTGGCGATAAAGTTAACGAAGGTGACGAAATTATAGTAATCGATTCTATGAAGATGGAAAATAGCGTAGAAGCTCCAAAATCAGGAACTATCAAGCAAATCTTTGTAAAAGAAGGAGATGCTGTTCAAGGTGAAGCACCACTTTTAGAAATCGTATAATCTATTTTCATCGTATCTACTAGAAATAGATTACAACTTATATAGAGCGCTCAGGAATCGATATAGATTTCTGAGCGTTTTATTTATTGGAGACTAAGGTATTGCACCTCTGGTGCAATATCACTAATGTATATAAAAGAGGTAAGCCACCTTCCAGAACGGAATCGGTGGCTTACTACTTAACCTAAACTTAAACTATGAAAAACTTACTTTACATAGTACAAGTATCGTGCCAGAATTTTTTACATTCCTATTTTTTCGTCTGCTAAAGCTAAAATTTCTACTTCTCTTGCCATAGCAGCTTCGAATATCTCTTTAGCCTCAGCAACTATCTTCTGAGCGTTCTCTTTGTTCTTAAGAGTAGCAGCGTTGATACGAACGTTTAAGTAAGCACCGTAAACTGCAGAACGAGCACAGATAGCACCTACTGCTGCATCACTTACAGATGCTGGGTTACCGATCTTAGTCATAGCCTCAACTACCTCAAATACTTTGAAAGATACCTTCATCGTGTTAAGAGGAATATTTGTAGCGTATAGAGTTGCATCTTCTAATGCTTGAGCACGAGCAGCCTTCTCTTCTTCAGTACCCTTAGGTAGAGAAAGAGCATCCATAATAACATTAAATGCATTAGTATCTTCATCAACTAGGAAAAGTAATTCCTTCATTAACTCCTGACCTTTAACAGCCCACTGAGAGAATTCCTCCCATCTGTCATCCCATCCAGCTTTGTGTGAAGATAGGTTAGCTACCATAGTACCTAGAGCTGCGCCTAGAGAACCCATATATGCAGCGATAGATCCACCACCTGGAGCTGGAGACTCAGATGCTGTTTCCTCAGCAAAAGCTGTACAAGTCATATCAACTAATTTCTTAGTCTCTATCTCATCTTCTAGTAAGTACTCGATTACCTTTTCACGAGGGTTAAATGGCTTAAGATCATCTAAGCCCATAGACTTAACTGCGATTTTGATAATCTCAGACTCAGCGATACCACAAGAACGTTGTTGAAGACCTAGGTAGTGCTTACCTGCATCTAGAAGTACGCTCTTTGGTATAAGACCTACGATTTCAGAACCAGTAACTCTTAGGCCTCTAGCTTGAGCCTTAGAGCAAACCTCATCAAATGCTACGTGAACAGGAGTTTGAGAAATGTTAGTTACGTTCATAGAGATCTGAGCGATACCATATTCTTCGATGAACCAACCGATAGCCTTACATCCTTTAAGAGTACCTGGCTGCCACATAACGTTGCCATTCTCATCTTTAAGGATCTTACCTGTTAACTTACCACCTTCTCTCATCTGACGACCTTTCTCACGAACGTCATAAGCGATAGCATTAGCACGACGAGTAGAAGTCGAGTTAAGGTTATAGTTAATAGCTACTAAGAAATCTCTCGCACTGATAGCTGTAGCTCCAGTACAAGCAACTTTCTCGTTAAAGCAGTTAGGTCCGAAGTCTGGCTTCCATCTTTCTTCTCCTAGTCTCTTTACAAGACCTTCGTACTCACCTTGACGACATACTGCAAGATTTCTTCTTTCCTCAATACGAGCTGCATTCTCGTAGAAGAATACAGGAATTTCTAATTCCTCACCCACTCTTTGTCCTAATTTGTGAGCATACTCAGCACACTCCTCCATAGTAACACCAGAGATAGGAATAAGAGGACAAACGTCTGTAGCTCCCATACGTGGGTGCTCACCGTGATGCTTTTTCATATCGATAAGCTCACTTGCCTTCTTAATAGCAAGGAAAGCAGCTTCGATTACTCTCTCAGGCTCACCTACAAAAGTAACAACTGTTCTGTTAGTTGCAGCACCTGGGTCAACATCAAGTAACTTAACGCCCTCTACTGTTTCAATTTGGTCTGTAATTTGTTTAATTACAGTCATGTCTATTCCTTCACTAAAGTTAGGAACACATTCTATTAATCTTTTTATCATTTTATTTATTGTTAAATCGTTCTATGCTAGTGGATCTATTAAATTTATCTTAGAATCTAACTTCTCCCTTAACGCCTGCAAATCTAATTCAAAAAAATGAATTGGGTACAAATTTTCTGGCATAAACTTATGTGCTGCATCAATAAATTCATCATCACTCATAGTGTAAGGTAAATTCTTTGGTAAAAATGCTACTTTCACATCCTCCAAACCTCTCATCTCGTCTATACCTTCTGTATCTCCTGCAAAGTAAAATCTATATCCACCAAAGTCTAACACATAACCATTTCCTACTCCTTTTGGATGAAAATGATTACCATCTTCATTACGACGCTCTATATTATATGCAGGAACAGCAAAAATCTTTACTCCTTCCCACTCACAAGATTCATTATTACCTAGTACCTTAAAACGCATATCCTCAGACGGCACATCAGAAGACACGACATAAGTAGTCTCTTCCTTATCTACTAACACATTTGCCTTAGGATCATAGTGATCGTAGTGATTATGTGTTACGACTACTAAATCCGCCTTAGGAAAAATAGAATAGTCAGCCACCTCTGAATAAGGGTCAACATAGATATTCTTCTCATTCCATTTTAACAACATAGAACCGTGACCTATAACTGTCACCTCAACATCTCCTAGTGGAGTCTTAAAAGTATTCATAAGTATCTAATTTAAAAGGCTAATCAGCCATTGTTTACATAATCCACAAATTTAGCTATTTATAATCTGAGTGGCAAAATTTTATGGCCCCTCTGCAACAGGTTAGCTTTCAGCAACATACAAAAAGACCACCCAAAAACAAGGATGGTCTTTTTGTAATCAACTGATATTCAATGTATTGCAGAGGGGCCTCGTAATTTGTATATTTTTTATACCTTTGTAATGCTAATATAAAATGATTTATATAAGATTGATATGAAGGGAAAGATTAAACTTGGTGAGGGGGTATATCATATTTTTGGCAGAGGACATAATGGGATGGTAATATTCAAGGAAGATTATGATTTCAAGAAGTTTCTATACCTCGCGGAAAGGTTCAGAAAAAAATACAAATGTGAAATAAGAGTATTTGTGTTAATGAATAACCATTTCCACATTCAGATACGTAGTGCTCGTATTCAAATGTTTATATCACGTTTAGTTCAAGCTTATACTGGATATTTTTGTACACGATATAATCATCAGACTAGAGTTTTTGCACCTAGTCCAGAGCCTGTACTAAAAAAAGCACTTGACTGGCAGATTGATAATGCTCTATACATTTTAAATAATCCTGTAGAGGCCAAACTAGCTAAGTCTGCAGGTGACTATAAATGGAGTTCGTATCACTTCTACACTCAAAGAAGGTCTTCTCTAAAGCAGATCATAACTGTTTCCACAAACTTTATACATATAAACTTTGAAAGCATCAAATCACTACAAGAAGCCCTTAAACCCAAACTCATGCAAATGCAGAGCATGAAAAATTACAAACAAGGCCCCTCTGCAACAGGTTAGCTTTCAGCAACATACAAAAAGACCACCCAAAAATAAGGATGGTCTTTTTGTAAATCACTAAGATACAGAACGTTACAGGGTAGCCCCGTTTAAAATCACTGTGTCGATTAGCGGTGATGAAAAGGCATAAGGCATAAAGTCGTAACTTGGTATTTCCTTTGTAATAAACAAATTAGCCTTCTTCCCTACCGTTATCGAGCCACAGGTATCTCCTAGTCCCATAGCATAGGCCCCATTGATAGTTGCTGCGTTTATAACCTCCTCTGGAGTCATTTTCATTTTTATAACACCCAGAGACATCATAAATTTCATATCACCTGAAGGACAAGAGCCAGGATTATAATTTGTAGCCATAGCTATGGCAATATCGGATTCTATCATCTTTCTCACTGGTGCATAGTCCATATTCAAAAAGAAAGTAGCCCCTGGAAGCATAGTTGCGATCGTTTCGCTATCGCGCAATGCCTCAAACTCAGCCTCGCCAGTTGCCTCTAAGTGATCCACTGAGATAGCCCCATATTTTACTCCTACTTGGACTCCGCCTGAGCAGGACATTTGATTTGCGTGTACTGTAGGTATTAAGCCATATTTCATTCCAGCGGTTAAGATTCTCTCTGCGTCTTCAACCGTAAAGAAACCTTCTTCTACAAAGATGTCTACATACTCCGCTAGGTTCTCAGCGGCTATCATAGGTATCATCTCATTGATTATCTCATCAACATAGGCTTCTTTATTATCCTTATACCTTGCAGGTACAGCATGTGCTCCTAAGAAAGTAGCCTTAATGCTCAAAGAGGTAGTCTGGGCTATTCTTTTGATTACTCTCAACATTTTCACCTCGTCCTCAACACTTAAACCATAACCACTCTTTATCTCTAGGGCACCTGTTCCGAAAGCTATTACCTCATTTACTCGCACCATAGCCTGCTCATAAAGTTCATCCTCAGAAGTATTGTGTAGCCTTTCCACTGAATTTAATATTCCACCGCCTTTTGCTGCTATCTCCTGATAACTAAGTCCTCTTATCTTATCAGCAAACTCGGTCTCACGACTTCCTGCATAGATTATATGAGTATGCGAATCACAAAATGAAGGGAAAACCATCTTCCCACTTGCATCTATAACCTTATTCACACTTTCCTCTATCGCACTTTGTTGCTCAGGTGAAAGTTCCTCCATTTGACCATAGTCTATTATGTCCTCTCCGTTTATAATTAAATATGCATCTTCGATACACGGAAGTTCTCCTAATTCTTTCCCTCTTAAAGGACCTTGTAGGTCTTCTCTAACATTGACAAGCGTCTTTATATTTTTAATTAATGTTCTCATTCCACAAAGATACAATTTATTGACTAACGACAAAAATGATAAAGCCCCCTAAGGGTTATTATTCCTTTAGGAGGCTTTTAGACTTTGAACTCATTATAGAGTTAAGATTATCTTGCTAAAAAGTCAATACTCTTTTGCATGTGAGTGTACATTACTTCATCTTCTTCTATGAAGTTAACCTCTTTACGATATTCAGCTACGAAATTCTCTAGGACTTTTGATGTTTTAAGACCTGGCTTGCCATCAACTGGCATTCTTCTGAAGTCTAGTGCTTGTGCTCCATTCATCAACTCTATAGCTAATATCTTCTCTAGATTCTTAACTACTCTAACAGTTTTAGTTGCAGCATTTGCACCCATACTTACGTGATCTTCCTGACCTTGAGAAGAGTCAATAGTATCAACAACACATGGAGTACATAATTGCTTATTCTGACTTACTACAGATGCCTGAGAGTACTGAGGAATCATAAAACCAGAATTTAAACCTGATTTAGCAACTAAGAAAGATGGAAGGTTTCTCTTTCCAGAAATAAGCTGGTAAGTTCTTCTCTCTGAGATAGATCCAAGCTCAGCTAATGCTATAGCTAACATATCTAAAGGAATAGCTAATGGCTGTCCGTGGAAGTTACCTGCTGATACGATTAGATCTTCGTCAGGTAGGATGGTTGGATTATCCGTAGCACTATTAACCTCTGTCATAAATACGCTCTCGATGTATGCTATTGCATCTTTAGATGCTCCATGCACTTGAGGAATACAACGGAAGGAATAAGGATCCTGAACGTGAGCCTTTGGCTGAGCGATTATCTCGCTACCCTCTAGTAACTCTCTCATGATCTTTGCTGTTGCTATCTGACCTGCGTGTGGTCTTACAGCGTGAACTCCGTGTGTAAATGGCTCTCTTCTGCCATCGAATCCCTCTAGTGAAACAGCTGCTATTTTATCAGCTAAAGCAGAAAGATGTTTTCCTTTATATAGACACCATACTGCGTGTGCTAGCATAAACTGTGTTCCGTTAAGAAGAGCTAAACCTTCTTTTGAAGCAAGAGTAAGAGGTGACCAACCAAATTTCTTATTTAGTTCTTCCGCTGAATATTTTGCTCCTTGGTAGTTGAATTCACCTAGACCTAATAGTGGTAAACACATATTTGCTAGTGGTGCTAAGTCTCCAGATGCTCCTAAAGATCCCTGCTGATAAACTACTGGGTATGCTCCTTCGTTATAGAATGCAACTAGTCTCTCTACTGTTGACTCTTGAACTCCTGAGAAACCATAAGCCAAAGATTTTACTTTTAATGCTAGCATTAGTTTTACGATCTCTGGTGCTACCTCTTCGCCTAGACCACAAGCGTGTGACATTACTAGGTTTTTCTGAAGCTGAGATAGTTCTTCTTTTGCGATAGATACGTTACATAGAGAACCAAAGCCTGTAGTGATACCATAAATTGGCTCCTTTTGTGTCTCCATTCTGTTATCTAAATATTCTCTACACTTGCGAACTCTAGCACGTGCTTCATCTCCAAATACTAATTTGGAATCGTCCTGGAATAGGACTAATAGGTCCTCATAAGAATGAGTTAACTTATCAATATTAAACATTGTCATAATTATATATCTTTATTTATTTCTTGTTTTCCATTTAAGGGGTTTGCGAGAATTTATCATTCTTAGGACATTCTCCATATAGTCTTCAAAATATAGTTCAGTATATTTGAAGATTGGAAATTCTGCAAGATCCTCATATTCTTTTCTTTGTGATGAATTAAATTCTAATTCTGTTAGATCATATCTAGATTTTGGTTTTAGATCACCGTGCCAAGCGAAATCTTTCAGGTAGATATCTGTAGAGTCTAATTCGTAAACAGGGAAGGCGTCACTTTCTATTCCTTCAACGTAAAGAGTTCTTCTTAGGCTGCCATCCTGAATTGTAGCGGTCATAAGTTTTGACTTCTTTGAATTTAGGGTGCTTATTTCTTCAGCCTCAGCCAAGAACATTAGTGCGGTCACTCCTCCTACTGCATCCATCCTTGTCATAACACCATCTGTAAAATAACCCATCATCTCAGGTGCCTTGATTTGATTGTAATAAAGACCCCCTTGATCTATCACGGTATAAGCGTTTGAAAGCAGGATGCCTTTTTCTAATGTCCTCTCTTTTATCACGAATTGCATACTATCTGATGTCATCTGATTTGATTCTTCATGCCAAAGGATGGGTTTTTGAAATAGCCTAACTAAGGAATCTAGATCCGAGTATGCCAGAGAATCACACTGCAGTTTTATATCATTTTTGTATAGTCTCACATTTTTATGGGCAGTTACAAATGCTATCATAGTAGTATCTAACGGCACCACCTTGAGGCTATCTACTACTGCTAAACTATCTGCTAAGCCTCCGACCATCGTTGAGTCAGTCAATGGTAGTGATGTAGATGTGCTATCTGATGGCATAGTGTCAACTGGTGTTGTTCCTGTAAGTTGTTCACCAATATGCAAGGAGTCTGGTAATTCAGCCACCAAGAATGAGTCTTCAAATGTTCTAGGCTCTGCTATACTATCTTTAAGCTCTAAGCCATCTGTATTCCTTACCAAAATAGAATCTTCTAGTGTTTTCGGGGTATGTATATCCGCTACCTTAATAGAATCCTCTAGTGTTTTTGGGGTAGATGTAGATAGAGTATCTGTTTCTACAATCGTGTCCTTTTTTGGCGGATTTTTTCTTCTTTCTATTTGTTCTCTTAGTGCTCGTTGTTTGTCCCTTATTTCCTTGAAAGGATCCACCTGTGATAATTCTTTTCTAGTCAAGGCATCTGCTACGACAGCGGAGTCTATATCGCATTTTCTATGACCCTCATAAATAAATCTATCAGCTACTACGAATATCGTATCTCTATCGTCAACACCTTCTCCATAAGACACTAGCACTGGATTATCACTGATGCTGATTCTCCTTGGATTTTGACGGTAGTGCAGTTCTCCTCCTGCGACTATAGTTTTACCTGCTGTATCTAGGACTTGTACATTGTCATACATCTCCACTATATTCGAGTCCCTTTTATAGATTACCTTTTCACACCATGCTTCATATTCTTCATCTTGCATGTAAACGTCTTTAATAAAAGATACATCCTCAGTTGTGGTATTATACCACCCGTCTTGAGAGCGTATGTAGCTTACATCTTTCCACGCCCTTGTCTTACCATAAAAATATGCTACCTCCTCATCTGTGTTATACACCAATTTATCTGTCTTGAAGAATAAAGAATCAGAAAACATTTCTACATTTCCTACAAATTCGAATAGTCCTGATTTAGAGTCATAACGTCCTCTATCACTTTCTATGATATTACCGTCCTCATCCTTCATACTTCCTCCATTGAAGAAGACTGCTATACTATCCTTCGTATTATAATCTAGGTAATGTGTTCTTAGTATATTATTCTGATCATCTATCAGTTCAACTAGGGATCCCCTAAACTCTGCAAGATTCATTCTTGTTATATAGTGAAGGCTATCACCTGTCAAAGTAGTATTATTCTGTTCTATTCTAACATTGCCAACAGCATCTAGATAATCTCCATTTACATTCCATAGCGCACTATCACAAAATAAATTTGAATTGTTATGAAAGAATATCGCATCTCCTGTTACAATTCGCATAGAGTTAGTGTCTTCTCCTACTATAACATCTGCTAATTTTGCCTTCTGCGCAGAGATCAACCTAACCAAGCTATCTTTTGGCTGTGCACTGACTACTGTTAGTGGAGATATTACTAAGAGAGCTAGAAGTAATATTTTCTTTATTTTATCCATCCAGATTTTACGAATTCGCAGTTGTGGAATATTGGGTCTACAACTATATAGGTTTCTCTAATTTTCTTTTCAATAAACTTGTCTAGTGCATCAAAAGAATTTTGATTATTAGCCATAGTCTGAATAACGTTATAATCATCATCAAAATTTGCAGTATGCGATGGAATTATTTCGTTTATTTTTAGAATTTTATAAATCGTATTTCCGTCCATTCCTTTATCATCTTTCGATTCAAAAGGCTGTGATATCTCGCCGACTTTCATATTCTTTATTACTTCATAGTCTGCTGGCTTTAACGAAGCTATCGGAAAGTAGCTCGAACCTGTATTTTTATCTACTAATAAGCCTCCATTTGTACTTGTGGATAGCTCTTTTGAGTACACTTTTGCTGCTGACTCAAAAGTGATACTATCTGTTAAGATCAGCGTTTTCACACTATCTAATGTCGTAAAGGCCTTTAACTTATCTTCGATTGTATATACTGGTGTTCTTAAGATATGTCTAGCGTTTAGCATATCCCCGTCTTTCTCAATTAGTTGAATCAGGTGAAAGCCAAAAGATGTTTCTACTATCGAAGATACTTGTCCTACTTTTAAGGACATCGCTGCATCACTAAATGCAGGAGCTAATTCTGACTTAGATGTCATTCCTAACTCTCCTCCTCTGAAGGCACTTCCAGGATCTTGAGAATATAGTGTTGCTAACATTGCAAAGCGATCACCATCCATAATCCTTTTTCTGTATCCTAATAGTTCCTCTCTCACTCTCTGCGCAGCTGCCTCTACGTCTGGATATAAAACTATTTGACTGAGCTGATACTGATCTGCTATTACTGGGAGACTATCTTTATTTACTTTATTGTAGTAGCTTTTAACTTGCTTTGGTGTTAATTCGACTACACTTCCGAGCACCTCTTGACGCGCTAATTGAACTAGGTAGTTCTCGTTTAGTCTTTGGTAGATATCTTCTCTAATCTGATATATATTTTTGCCAAAGTACCTTTCTGCTGCTTCTTGCCCGCCTAGTTGAGTTAATGTTGAGGCCATCCTACTTTTCACTTCTGCCTCTATCTGAGCCGGATTAACTTGTAAACTATCTAATTTAGCTTGGTTAATGTATAACTTCGCTTCCATTAATCTTTCTAAAGCTTCGCACCTGAGATTCTTACTTTCCTGATAACCATCATACATTATCATCATCTGCACCTCAGATTCTAGCTCTGAAAGCAATATCATATCTCCACCTATTAGTGCTACCGTCTTTTCTATTAGTCCACTAGTATACCCCTGTGCCATTACTGAAACGGAACTAAGGATAGAAAAACATAGGAATAGTATTTTTAATCTATATCTCTTCATTAACATTATTATTAATTGTTAAACTTCCATTATTATAGGCATTTTCTAATAGGACGTCTTTTAATGATTCTATTAATTTATGCCTCCTTTTTCTGAGTATCAGCTCTTTTATTCTATCCTGCTTATAAAACTGGACTTTCCTGTAGCTAATATGTTCGTCTCTATACGCATCGATTTCTTGCTGCGTGACAAGTGTATCTAATCGCTCTTTCACATAACGATTCAGATATTTATGGACTAACAGCGAACGTCTGTAACTCTCTATCTCCTGCGCAACATCTTTTTCTACTGCTGAAAGTTCCTCTTGAGCTACTTGATACATTAACTCCTCCATCGCCCACGCATCTACATAGGCAGTAAGTAAATTGAGACTATCTTCCAGACTTACCTCGTCAGGGAAGATACTCTCAATCATATTACTTGTTAAAACTTTATGTCCTATTCTTGCTAAAATTTCTTGGTCTTGTGTCCTTTGTCCATCTCTACAAGAGCTTACAAACGCAAGACTTATTACCAGCAAGAATATTCTTTTCATTATCGACTATAATTTGGCGCCTCACTTGTGATCGTAACATCGTGCGGATGATTTTCTACGACTCCCGCTGAAGTAATCCTCACAAACTGTGCCTTCTTTAATTCTTCAAGGTTAGCTGCACCGCAATATCCCATTCCTGCTCTTAATCCTCCAGTCATTTGATACATTACCTCAGCCAAAGTTCCTTTATATGGCACCTGAGCTTCGATTCCTTCTGGTACTAACTTCTTGATATCATCTTCCATATCTTGGAAATATCTATCCTTTGAGCCCTTTTGCATAGCTCCTAGAGATCCCATTCCTCTATATGTTTTGTATTTTCTTCCGTTTAATATAATCGTCTCTCCTGGTGATTCTTCTACTCCGGCAAATAACGAACCTGCCATAATTAAGTCTGCTCCACCAGCAAGGGCCTTAACCATATCTCCTGAATATCTAATTCCTCCGTCAGCGATAACTGGGATGCCTGAACCCTTAAGTGCTTGTGCTGCTGCCATAATCGCCGATAACTGAGGTACACCTACTCCAGCGATTACACGTGTTGTACATATAGAACCTGGACCTATACCTACCTTTACTGCATCAACTCCCGCCTCTGCTAGAGCTAGTGCTGCTGCGCCAGTAGCGATATTGCCGGCCACGATCTGTAGATCGGGAAAGGCCTCACGTACCTTCTTAATTACCTCTAACACATATACCGAGTGGCCATGAGCCGTATCTATACAGATAGCGTCTGTGCCAACTGCTACAAGCTGCTCTACCTTTTCTAAAGTATCAGCACCTACACCCATAGCTGCCGCTACTCTTAGGCGACCCTTAGAATCCTTACTAGCCTTTGGATTATCTTTGATTTTCATTATGTCCTTATAAGTAATAAGTCCACATAACTTTCCATCTTTATCTACAACTAGCAGTTTCTCTATTTTATTTACCTTAAGTAACTCAGAAGCGACTTTTAGATCTGTACCTTGGGTTGTTGTAATCAGATTTTCTTTAGTCATAACCTCTGATATAGGCATGCTATAATTATCTTGGAAACGTAGATCTCTATTAGTCACTATACCTGCTAGCATTCCTTTTGAATCTACCACAGGTATACCACCTATGTGATTTTCTCTCATCATTTCGAGAGCATCTCCAATGGTTGCATTTGCCATTATTGTTACAGGATCATATATCATTCCGTTCTCTGCTCTCTTAACTCTTCTAACGTGTTCTGCCTGAGCTTCAATTGGCATATTCTTATGTATAACCCCGATTCCTCCTTCTCTTGCTATCGCAATAGCTAACTTTGCTTCGGTTACAGTGTCCATCGCTGCTGAAACAATAGGAGAATGTAGTTTTATTTCTCTTGTAAATTTTGTACTGAAATCTACATCGCGAGGAAGTACCTCTGAGCGTGCAGGGATTAATAGTACATCATCGAAGGTGATTCCTTCCTGAATCTGAATATCATTAAACATTTGCATAATAAATGACTTTTTATTTAACTGACAAAGATAATAAAATTATTCAATTTCCGAATAAATATATCATCCCTTTCTATATCTAGCCCCTTGATAAGTATCTCTCTGAACTAGTCTTTTTTCTAATTTTTGTAGGAGTTGAACATTTCTAATCATTCCCCAAGGGCTCTCATTAACGAATCTAGGGGGCACTTCTCCTGCAAAACGCTCAATATAAAGGTCTGGTCGGAGTGTTTCTAGAAAATCTATAAAAAAATCTATGTATTCGTCGAGGGCAAATTCTACAAAATCCTCTGGCTTATCCTCCTTTTCTTTTTCCATCTGAGTGCCCTTTATTATCTGAAGCTGATGAAACTTTACAGAATTTAAAGGTAAAGAGTTTATTATTTTTGCATAATCGAGCATCTCTTGCTTACTTTCCCCTGGCAAACCGAAGATAAAGTGAGCTCCTACATCTAGACCTCTTTGGGCAGTATTATTTACCGCATCTATGGCCTGCTGTATTCCATGTCCCCTATTTACTCTTTCAAGCGTCTTGTCATAGCATGACTCTATTCCATACTCAACTATTATTATCTTTCCTCTTTGCGACAGGTCCTGCAGGTAATCTAACACTTGGTCATCAACACAATCTGGCCTTGTCCCTATCACTATCCCTACTATATCTGGATGAGCAAGGGCCTCTTCATAGCGTTTTTTGAGCAGCTCCAATGGAGCATAGGTATTAGAATAGGATTGGAAATAGGCAAGAAATTTTTCTGCCTTTCTATAGCGATTTTGATGGAATTCTAAGCCTTCATTTATTTGTTGAATGATACTCTTATCTGGAGTACTATAATTTGGATGAAAGGCATCGTTGTTACAGAAGGTACATCCTCCTTCAGATATTTTCCCATCCCTATTCGGACAGGAAAAACCCGCATCTATCACTACTTTTTGAAGTCGCTGTCCGTATATTTTCTTAAAATATCCAGAATAAGAATTATAACGAGGAGTATTCAAATCAGATTCTAACCTTAAAGACTAACTTTGTCAGTTTACCTTCCAACATAAACGAAGCATAGGCCTCTGTTGGGAAACATATCATTAAATTACCTGCACTACAGGAAATAAAATTTTCCGCGTCATCCTCGAATGTTACGATATCTTTGGCTTCATCATAATTTGCACTATCCGAATCGCACTGAATTCTATTCTTTAATCCCATTACCTCTACTCCATCTAAGATTATATGAATCTCTATAAATGAATCTCTTGCCTCTAGCTTAGGTAATTCTTCATCTTGAGACGCCTCTTTATCTATGGTTTCAACTGTACACCAGATATTATTTGCTTCTATTACGTGATTCCCGCCTTGTAGGGCATACAAATCATTGGTTTTTAAAAACTCAGCCACCTTACTAAAATTTTGGTGGAGATCAGCATACTTATCGAATGCTTTTATTGAATCTATTATCATATTAAATAATTTTATGACTGCAAATTTAATAATATTAGAAAAAAACACTACTTTTGCATCAAATATAAAGAACATAAATATAAAATATTTTAAAATATGAATTTAAGAGTAATTAAAAAGGATGTAAAGTTCCTAGTAGACGAGTATGTTTCTGATGCATTAATTGGTATGTGCTATGCAAAGGATGATCAAAAAAGAGAGAAACTAGCAGCTAGTCTTAATACAGCATTAGATATTCACGATGAAACTATTGCTAAGATTAATCGTCCTGATGGAAATAAGAAAGCATATTACAACACATTAATGAAGGATTTTGTATCTAAACTAGATGCACTTTATGAGGACATGTCTAAGTAATAGATTTTAAAATAGATTTTCAAAGGAGGGCTTGTTTGCCCTCTTTTTTTTATCTTTGCATAAAAGAAGCTAATTATCAACTATACAACAAATAGGCTATAAATTACCTTAACGACTAGGTTATAAAAATATCACTTATGCTTACCATACTTCCATTTTCTACTTCTCCTTCCATCAAAGAGGAGCAGTCCACTAATAACCAAGACTTTAAATATCTTATCGATGAATTTGCTGATGCAAAGATTATGAGGTTTAAGGTAGAGGGGTGGGATGAACTTTGTTTAAAGCAGAAAGAATATATTTATCACCTTAGTGAGGCTGCCAAGTGGGGGCGAGATATATTATTTGATCAAAATTTTAAATTCAATCTAGAAATCAGAAAGGCTCTTGAGCAAATGATTCTAGCGTATAATAGAAACGTGGGAGCAGATGGTAGTGAGGATGATCAAGAATATCAGGACTTTCTTGTTTACGCCAAAAGGGTCTTTTTCAGTAATGGAATTCACCATCACTACGGCGAAGAAAAATTCACTCCGAACTGCTCAAAAGATTTTTTTAGATCTTTAATGTTACAGTCGGACATTAATAAAAATAGAATCGAGGAACTTATTCACGTTATTTTTGACACTAAATGCTACAACTATAAAAAATACACAGGCACACAAGAAGACCTTCTACTTGCATCTTGTGTTAATTTCTACGACGGTGTTTCAAAGAAAGAAGCAGAAGATTTCTATGCCTCGCAGGAAGTGGAAAATAATCCAAGACCTATTTCTTATGGTCTTAATAGTAAACTAGTTAGGAACGACGGTATAATTAGAGAAGAGAGGTATAAAATAGGAGGTCTGTATAGTGATACCCTCAAAGAAATAGTATTTCATCTTGAGAAGGCTCAAATCGTAGCTGAAAATGATCACCAAAAACATTATATCTCAAAATTAATAGAATACTACCATACTGGCTGCCTTAAGGTATGGGATGAATACAACATCTCTTGGGTAAAAGACACAGAGTCTATGGTGGACTTCGTAAATGGCTTTATTGAGAATTATGGCGACCCTATGGGTATGAAGGCTACGTGGGAATCTGTTGTAAATTTCAGAGATATTGAGGCCTCAAAGAGAACTAAGATTATCAGCGAGAATGCTCAATGGTTCGAGGATAATTCTCCTGTGGATCCTAAGTTCAAAAAGGACGAGGTAAAAGGAGTCTCAGCTAAGGTCATCACTGTTACTACTCTTGGAGGTGACTGCTACCCTACAGCACCTATTGGTATAAATCTTCCTAATGCAGATTGGATAAGAAAGGAGCATGGCTCTAAGTCTGTAACGATAGCTAATCTATCTGAAGCTTATGAGAAAGCAGCCCAGGAGTCCCCAAAAAGCATGTTAAATGAGTTCTCTTTTAATCAGGAAGAGATCGAACTTATCAAAACTTATGGTTCTCTTACAGGTCAGCTTCACACGGATCTACACGAATGCCTTGGGCACGGCTCTGGACAACTTCTAGCGACAACATCGCCTAACGCCCTATTGGAAATTAGCTCTTCTCTAGAGGAGGCTCGCGCCGACCTATTCGCACTTTACTACCTTGCTGACAAAAAAATGATAGAACTAGGTATCGTACCTAACGATATTGCTTTCAAAGCCGAATATATAAACTATATCAAGAATGGATTATTTACTCAGTTTGTCAGAATAGAGTTAGGAAAAGATGTTACTCAAGCACACATGCAGGCAAGGAAGCTTATAGCTGAATGGGCTTATGAGGCAGGTAGGAGTGAAAATATTATAGAACTTGTAAAAAAAGACGGCAGAACATATATACTCATTAATGACTATGAAAAATTAAGAAGCCTCTTTGGCCAGCTTCTTGCAGAAATCCAACGAATAAAGTCCGAAGGGGATTACAAGGCGGGGAAGGAACTGATTTCCAAATACGCTACTGTAATTAACCCCGATCTTCATAAAGAGGTCAAGGAAAGATATGCATCTCTTAATCTTAAGCCTTATGGCGGATTCATTAATCCTGACATCGTTCCTTTTATGGAGGATGGCGCAGTGATTGACTATAAAATAGAATATAAGGATAGCTTCGTCGAACAGATGCTTGATTACGGAATAAACTACTCAAAATAAATATATTATGCTTAATACAGAAGATATCATTAACATCGGGAAGGACAGTGCGTCTGTTGCTGCCCAAAAAGAGATCATTAAGGTCATCGGTGACACCACTGCCACTGCTAGCGAAAAAATAACTGAGATCGCTCATACTGTTAAATCTCTTACCATTTCAGATATGGCAAATATCGTTCTCGATATAGTTACAAGATTCGGTCTAAAACTACTCGCCGCCATAGCTATTTTCATAGTGGGTAGATGGGTGATTAAGAGACTAAAAAAGGTAATTCATAAGATACTAGAAAAACAAAAGGTCGAGAAATCGGTTACCACTTTTATTGATAGTCTTATTTCTATATCTCTAAACCTAATTTTCATTATATTGCTCATTAGCGTTCTTGGAGTAAATACCACTTCCTTTGTCGCACTATTTGCTAGTGCCGGTTTAGCTATCGGTATGGCTCTAAGTGGCACATTACAGAATTTTGCTGGAGGAGTATTGATTCTTTTCTTTAAGCCTTATAAGGTAGGAGATATAATAGAAACACAGGGCCAACTAGGAACAGTAATGCAGATACAAATTTTCAACACTATCATTAATACCTTTGATAATGAGGTAATTATAATTCCAAATGGTCCAGTTTCAACTGGCATTCTTAAAAACTACTCTTCTGAAGATTTAAGAAGGGTTGACTGGACAATAGGAATCTCGTACGGAGATGACTTTGAAACGGCTAAGGCGACTCTTCTTGAGTTATTTGCCAAAGATCCTAGAATTAAAAAAGATCCTGCTCCTTTTGTTTCTATCTCTGCTCTTGCTGATAGCTCAGTTGACGTAGCAGCACGTGCGTGGGTGAAAAGTAGTGAATATTTTGATGTATTCTTCGACATGAATGTAGAGATATATAAAGTATTCCCAAACAAGGGACTAAATTTCCCTTTCCCTCAGTTACAGATACATACAAATTCTAAAGACTAGTTTACTCTTTAGAATATTCTAATTAAAAAGGCTACAAACATTCTATTGAATACTTGTAGCCTTATTTTATTTATAATTATGTCTGCTTTCAGACTATAATTATCCGATGTCTTTAAATTAGTCTCTTCTAGGACGACGATCAGAATCACGACGTGGGCCACGATCATCACGACGAGGGCCACGAGATCCACCTTCTGGTCTTGGCTTACGCTCACGCTCAACCCAACCTTCTGGCTTTTCCATTAGAGCTCTCTTTGAAAGTCTCATCTTACCAGATTTAGCATCTACTTCGATAAGTTTCACCTCGATAACATCACCTACTGCTAGTACATCTTCTACCTTCTCTACTTTTTTGTAGTCGATTTCAGAAATATGCAACAGACCCTCTTTTCCAGGTAATATCTCAACGAAAGCACCAAATTCTAAGATAGATACCACCTTACCTTCGTAAGTCTTATCCACCTCTGGAACTGTAGTAATATCTTTGATTCTCTTTAATGCTGCATCCATAGAGTCCTTATCTTCTCCAAAGATGTCAATGATTCCAACACCTACTCCATCGATATTACCTTCAGTAATAGTAATAGTTGTACCTGTTGTCTTCTGAATCTCTTGGATAACCTTTCCTCCTGTTCCGATAACCGCTCCAATAAATTCTGCAGGAATAGTTATCTGGATAATACGAGGTACATTTGGCTTGAAATCTTCTCTTGGCCCAGCAAGAGTCTTATTCATTTCGTCCATAATATGTAAACGACCTTGACGAGCCTGCTCAAGAGCTTGCTCTAATACTTCATAAGAAAGTCCATCTACCTTTATATCCATTTGAGTAGCAGTGATACCATCCTTAGTACCTGTTACCTTAAAGTCCATATCACCTAAGTGGTCTTCGTCTCCTAAGATATCAGAAAGAATAGCGAACTTCTTAGTCTCAGGATCAGATATAAGACCCATAGCAATACCAGAAACTGGCTTCTTTAATTTTAGACCTGAGTCCATCATAGCTAATGTTCCAGCACAAACTGTTGCCATAGAAGAAGAGCCATTTGACTCAAGAATATCAGAAACAAGACGTACTGCATAAGGATTTTCCTCTCCAAGTGGAACCATTGGCTTAAGCGCACGCCAAGCTAAGTTACCGTGACCTATTTCACGACGACCTACTGCTCTTTGTGGTCTTGCATCTCCAGTTGAGAATGGAGGGAAGTTATAATGTAGAACAAACTGCTGAGTCTCTTGAACTAGCACCTCGTCCATTTCTTTCATATCTAACTTTGTACCTAATGTTACAGTTGTCAAAGATTGAGTTTCACCACGTGTGAAAATCGCAGAACCGTGCGCTCCTGGTAAATAAGAAACCTCACACCAGATAGGACGAATCTCAGTTGTAGATCTTCCGTCAAGACGTAGACCCTCGTCTAAGATCATTCTACGCATTGCTTCCTTCTCTACATCGTGGAAATAACGAGCGATTAATGATGCATTCTCCTCTCTCTCTTCTTCTGACATTGTTTCAGCAAATTCTGCTGAAACCGCAGCAAAAGCTTCTGATCTTTCATGCTTAGCTAAGCCAGACTTAGCAATATCATAACATTTAGCGTAGCAGTACTCATTAAGGGCAGTGCGTAGCTCTTCGTTATTCTCCTCGTGACAATATTCTCTCTTTGTAACTTTTCCAACAGCCTCTGTAAGTTCCATTTGAACTTTGCAGTGTCTTTTGATTTCCTCGTGTGCAAATTTGATAGCAGCTAGCATATCTGCCTCGCTTGCTTCCTTCATCTCACCCTCTACCATCATGATATTGTCATAAGTAGCAGCAACCATAATATCTAGGTCTGCTCCTTTTAACTGCTCAAATGTTGGGTTTATCATAAATTCACCATCGATTCTTGCTACTCTTACCTCTGAGATAGGACCATTAAATGGAATATCACTTACAGCAAGTGCTGCTGAAGCAGCTAAACCTGCTAGGGCATCAGGCATATTTACCTTATCCGAAGATATTAGGTTTACTGTAACGAAAACATCTGCATGGAAATTATCTGGAAACAATGGGCGCAATGCTCTATCAATCAGTCTTGATACTAGAATTTCAGAGTCAGAAGCACGACCTTCTCTCTTCATAAAGCCACCAGGAATACGTCCTGCTGAAGCAAATTTCTCTTTATACTCCACTTGTAGTGGCATAAAGTCTACATCAGGCTTTGCCTCTTTAGCACAGGTCACAGTAGCTAAAAGCATAGTGTCACCCATTTTTAATACTACAGACCCATCAGCTTGTTTTGCTAATTTTCCTGTTTCGATCTCAATGATCCTACCATCTGCTAATTCGATGGTCTTTTTTACTATATTCATATTTTTTCTTAGAGTCTACCTCCCCCTATTGGGAGTTTTGATTAATAATGAATTCCGCTATTTCGACTGATGTAGACTCAAAATTTCCCAGTCGAAAAGTTATTCTGCGCAAAGATAGTAAAGATAATAAAAAAGAAGCTACTTCTAAGCAGCTTCTTTTCATTTTCTTATCTTCTATTATCTTAAACTTATTACTTACGTAAGTTAAGTGCTTTGATAATTTCTCTGTATCTCTCAATGTCGTTAACCTTTAAGTAATCTAAAAGGCGACGTCTCTTACCTACAAGTCTTAAAAGCGATCTCTGAGTAGAGTAATCTTTGTGATTAGCTTTTAGATGTTGAGTAAGGTGAGCGATACGGTATGAAAATAATGCGATCTGGCCTTCTGCCGATCCAGTGTCAGTATTAGACTTTCCGTATTTCTCGAAAATCTCCTGCTTTTTCTCTGCTGATAAATATTCTGCCATTTTTTTAGCAATTGATTTGGTTATTTCCCAAAATTGGGACTGCAAAGGTAGACAATTTTCTTAATTCGCCAAATAAATATATCTTTGTCCTTATTTAGAAAATACAATTTTATTACACAATGAAGAAAATATTATTTACAATGTTAGCCGCTGGCTTAATGCTTTCTTGCACAAAAGACAAGAACCCTCTTTTAGAGGAATGGAATACACCTTTTCAGATTCCACCATTTGAATCTATAATGACTGAGCACTATATGCCTGCCTTTGAAGTAGCAATAGCTGAGCACAAGGCTGAAATAGATGCAATCATTAACAACACTCAAGAGCCTACCTTCGAAAACACTATCGAAGCCTATGATAAAGCTGGTTCATTACTTACTAGAATCAACCTTGTATTTGGTAGTACTACTAATATGGCATCAAATCCTGAAATCGAGCAGGTAGCTGTAGATTTATCTCCAATTTTAAGTAAGCACTCTAGTGAAATTAACCTAAACGAAGATTTATTCAAGAAAATTAAAGCAGTTTACGAAAAAAGAGAAACTCTTAACCTAGAGGCTGACCAACTAAGACTTGTTGAGACTATCTACAAGAACTTCGTTCGTTACGGTGCTGAACTTTCTGCAGAAGGTAAAGCTAAACTTGCAACTATAGATTCTGAGATCGCTAGCTTAGAGCTAAAGTTCGGACAAAACCTACTTAAGGAAACTGCTGGCTACACTTTGATTCTTGAGAACGAAGAAGAGCTTGCTGGACTTAGCGATGGTCTTATCGCATCTGCTGCTGCTAGAGCAACTGCTGCTGGCGCTGAAGGCAAGTGGTACTTTGGTTTAGATAACCCAAGTGTGCTTCCTTTCTTATTCCAATCAGACAACAAGGAGCTAAGAAAAGATATTTTCGAGGCTTACATTAATAGAGGTAATAATAATAATGATGCTGACAACAAAGCTATCGTTAGCAAGCTAGTTGAACTAAGACTAGAGAAAGCTAAATTATTAGGCTATAACAACTATGCGGAGTATGCATTAGAAACTCGTATGGCACAAAACCAAGAAAGAGTTTACACTCTACTTAATGAACTTTGGGAGCCTGCACTTAATACGGCAAAGAAAGAAGCAAAAGATATCAACTCTATCATCAAATCTGAAGGTTCTGATATAGAACTTAGCGGAGAAGACTGGAGATATTATTTTGACAAAGCTAAAGCTGCTAAATATAGCATCAGTGATTCTGAGTTAATGCCTTACTTTGAGAACGATAAAGTTCGTGATGGTATTTTCGCATTATGTGAGAAACTTTGGGGCGTAAAGTTTGTGAAAGCTGAAAACACTCCTCTTCCTCACCCTAACGCTGAAGCTTATGAGTGCGTTGACAAAGATGGCTCTCACCTTGGTATCCTATTTTTAGATATGTTTGCTCGTCCAGGCGAGAAGAGAGGTGGAGCTTGGTGTACAGGCTATAGACCTCAAAGTTATGCTAACGGTTCTAGAGTAGCTCCTCTTGTTTCTGTAGTTTGTAACTTCACTAGTCCTGTAACTCCAGGTGCTCCTGCACTACTTACTCCAGATGAGGTAACTACTTTCTTCCACGAGTTTGGTCACGCTATTGAGAGCCTTTTCAAAGATGTACGTTATATGGGCATCAGCGATATGACTCTTGACTTCGTTGAACTTCCTTCTCAACTTATGGAACACTGGGCATTTGAACCAGAATTATTACAATTATACGCTACTCACTATGAGACAGGAGAAGTTATTCCTACTGAATTAGTAGAAAAATTACTTAACTCAGGTAAATATGGTCAAGGTTTTGGTACTACTGAATTCCTAGCAGCTGCACTTCTTGATATGGATTATCATACACTTAACGAGATTCCTGAAGGTTTTGAGCCTGTAGCTTTTGAAGCACAAGTTCTTTCAGATCGTGGACTACTTTCTCAAATTCCTGCAAGATATAGAAGTACCTACTTCGCTCACGTGTTTGCAAGTATGTATACTGCTGGTTACTATAGTTACATCTGGGCAAACGTACTAGACTGTGATGCTTATCAAGCATTCAAAGAAAGTGGTGACATCTTCAACCAAGAGATCGCTAATAAAGTTAGAACTGAGATCTTCGAGAGAGGTGGAGAAGACGATGCTATGACTCTTTACGTTAATTTCAGAGGTTCAGAGCCAGGAACAGAAGCCCTTATCAAAAACAGAGGCCTAAAATAATCAATCCTTAGTCATAAGTGATTAAGAAATAAATTACTGAACTTACCCCTTCTTGTCCCGTACAAGAAGGGGTATTTTTAGATAATCACCCCACCCGTTGACAAAATGTGCTCCCAGCTAATGATTTCGCAAACGGACCACCTCTTTTCAGCCTAAAAGCATCACCACAAGTAATACTTCTAGGTAATTTGCTCAAATCTCTAATTAAACAGCTCGGCCGTCGGCAAAAAGTGCTCTCAGGTAGCAAAAGCTCCGACGGACCACTGTTTTTTACCCCAAAACAGGCCACCCGTCGGCAAAAAAGATTCTCAGGAGATGATTCTGCCGACGGGTGACATCAATTTTTCTAAGAACTAACATTCCCATCTCCCCGGGAAAATTAACCTTGGGACTGGGCATAAAAAAAAAGGTCCTGAATTATTCAGAACCTTTTCTTTAGTAGCGGAGAGAGGACTCGAACCTCTGGCCTCCGGGTTATGAGCCCGACGAGCTACCAACTGCTCTACTCCGCGATATTAGACTGCAAAGATATGGCAAATATTTTAATGTACCAAATTTTTATGTAAAATAGTCAAAAGAAATACCTGTCGACCTACGAATATATCTTATGCTCTAGTACATTACAAGTAAAAAGCCCCTATAAAGATTTCTTTATAAGGGCTTTAATTTATTAAGACTACACCTTTTTATTTTCGCGTTGAAGTCTTCTTTTTAATTTGTGAGTCCTCCTTTAGCTTAGGGGGCTTCTTATTTCGCTTGGAGTTCTTCGTGAATAGCTGCTGCTGCCTTACGACCTGCACCCATAGCTAGAATTACTGTGGCTGCTCCACTGACAGCGTCACCTCCTGCGTAAATTCCTTTTCTTGAACTAGCTCCTTTCTCGTCTGCTAAAATTCCACCTCTCTTTGTAGCTTCTAATCCCTTTGTTGTTTGAATTATAAGTGGATTTGGAGCTGTACCTAAAGCCATAATCACTACGTCGGCATCGATTACGTATTCTGATCCTGGTATTGCTACTGGGCTTCTTCTTCCTGACTCATCAGGTTCTCCAAGTTCCATTTTTTCACATTTAATAGCTGTAACCCAGCCTCTGTCATCTCCTAAGATTTCTATAGGATTACTTAGAAGTCTAAATATTACACCTTCTTCTTTTGCGTGATGTATTTCCTCAACTCTTGCTGGTAGTTCTTTTTCTGTTCTTCTATAGATTACTGATACTTCAGCTCCAAGTCTTAGAGCTGTTCTAGCAGCATCCATAGCTACATTTCCTCCACCTATTACAGCCACTTTTGATCCGATATAGATAGGAGTGTCTGATTTTGAATCATAGGCACGCATTAAGTTTGAGCGTGTCAATACTTCATTTGCAGAGAATACACCATTAAGGCCTTCTCCTTTAATTCCCATAAATTTAGGAAGTCCTGCGCCCGATGCAACAAAGACAGCACTAAAGCCTTCTTTTTCCATCAAGTCATCTATTTGAACTGTTCTTCCTACTACTATGTTAGTTTCTATTTTAACGCCTAATGCTAGTACGTTATCTATTTCTGTTTGTACTACAGTCGCTTTTGGTAGCCTAAATTCAGGGATACCGTACTGTAATACACCTCCAGCCTTATGTAGAACTTCAAAAATCGTAACATCATAACCATACTTCGCTAAATCCGTTGCACAAGCAAGCCCAGCAGGACCACTTCCTACGACCGCTACTTTTTTACCATTTGATTCTAGCTTCTCAAGATGTTTTACACCATTTAGTCTACTCCAGTCAGCAACGAAACGCTCTAACTTTCCTATGGCTACTGGATCGCCCTTCTTACCAAGTATACAAGAACCCTCACACTGTGATTCTTGAGGACATACGCGCCCACATACTGCTGGCAAAGAATTATCTTCGGCCAATATCCTAGAGGCTTCTTTAAAATTTCTCTGTGCTACTTCCTTAATAAACATCGGAATTTTTACAGATACTGGACAAGCTCCCACACATAGAGGTTTTTTACATTGAATACATCTGCTTGCTTCCATAACTGCCTCTTCAGCATTATATCCGTAGCAAACCTCTTCAAAATTCTTAGCCCTTATCTCTGGATCTTGTTCTCTTACTGGAACACGACGCATCCTATCTTGAGCGATAGGAGCGTCATTTAGTCCAATAATTTTCTTTGCTATAACTTCTTTGTTTTTATACATAGTCTGGCGTCTGATAGCCTCATCAAAATCTATTTTGTGAGCATCAAACTCAGGTCCATCCATACACGCAAATTTGGTTTGTCCATCTACAGTAACTCTACACGCACCACACATTCCTGTTCCATCAACCATTAGCGTATTTAAGCTGACAATTAATGGCAAGTTGTGCTCTGCAGCAGCTACTTGTACAAACTTCATCATTAGCATAGGACCTATTGCGACAGCCTGATCATACTGTTTTCCTGAGTCTACAAGATTCTTTAGAACTTTTGTTACGACCCCTTTATCTCCTTTAGAACCATCATCTGTACATACATATAAATTTGCACAAACAGCTTTTAGTTCTTCTTCTAAGATCAGAAGCTCAGCAGATCTAGCTCCGATGATAACATCACAGTCTATTCCCATAGAGTGCATATATTTCACTTGTGGATATATAGGAGCTATTCCTAATCCTCCTGCTATGAAAACATAATTTTTACTCTTTAGTTCCTGATAAGACTGCGATACAAATTCCGCTGGTTCACCTAGTGGCCCA
Organism: uncultured Muribaculaceae bacterium; assembly: GCA_964369605.1. Taxonomy (GTDB): domain Bacteria; phylum Bacteroidota; class Bacteroidia; order Bacteroidales; family UBA932; genus CAYJFD01. Next base: position 32,636 of record CAYJFD010000003.1, read on the forward strand.
ACAAAATCCATAATGCTTTCACCCTTTGAGAGAGCACAAATTTTAGCTGAAGAAGCTCCTATTATCTGTATCACGATAGTTACAGTTCCTGCATCTACATCATAATCACAGATAGTTAAAGGTATTCTCTCACCATCTTCAGTTGCTCTTACTATTACAAATTGACCTGGCTTCGCAGAGGCTGCCACCCTTGGAGCGTATACATCCATTAAAATGATTACGGGTGAGAGTACCTCTTTTCTGACTATTTCAAACATTTTCGTTATTTTGTTATTCTTCTTTTTTCTTTTCAGCCTTTATTTCTTCAGCCTGAAAACCTATTTTATTAATAGCCTTTACTAAAGTAGCCTTATCAGTTTTAGAAGGCGAGAATTTAAGCCATACTGTCTTATTTTCCACATCTATCTTCATATCCTTAACTCCCTTCTCAAAAGGAAGCTTGCTCTCGATTTTCTTTGCGCAGCTTCCACAGTGTAAGTTTGTCTGGAATGTTACCTCCTCAACCTTAGCTTTTTTAGATTTTGGCTCCGCAAAAGTAGTAATACTTATCGTTAATAGAGCAATAGTACAGATTAAAATGTTGATTATTTTTTTCATATCTTTGATTATTAATTAATTAGTTTGATTTTATTTAAAATTATTTGGATTATTTTTACTTCCAAAGAGTAAATCTTAGACCCATATATACCTTTACTCCCATAAGTGGTCCCCAAATTACTGAGGCATTGAAGCCTTGAGAATAAGGATTATCAGCGTTTATGATTGGGTTTTCTTGCTTATAATTCAACAAGTTTTCTACCCCGATATAAACATCCAAATCCTTTAACTTACGTGTTACCTGTGCATACACTAAAGGATAGACTGGCGAGTAACCATCACTATCTTCCACGAAAGAAGGTAAACGAGAAGGGCCATTAATCTGTGCAGTCACATCAAAAGTCCAGATATTCATCCTTGTAGCATATTGAATATTTAAAACTCCCTTATACTTACTCATTAAAGGTCTTTCAACTAGACCCTGATCACGAAGCGTAACCTTTGAATCAGTATATCTGAAAGTCACCATAGCAGTAAGTCGCTCAAGTACCTCCATAGAGAAATCAACTTGATAAGTATTAGTATATGATAATCCATCTAGATTATAAATATTAATCTCACCCCATCTAAGCTCCTGATCAACGATGACCTGTTTTGTAAAATCAGATCTAAAATAGTCAAAACTTATATATGTATTATCATTATGTCCTATAGGTAAATATGCTGTTAAATTCGCACCGTAAGTCCACGCATCCTCATTTGTCAAATTATCCTCTATAACGATTTCCCTTCCTGTAGATAACATTCCAAGATTATCAGCTACTATATTAGGTGAACGTAAACCCCTTCCACCTGAAGCTCTAAACACTAACCAGTCAGTAAACGAATACTTAAGATTAAGTCTCGGAGCTAATGCGAAACCGTGAAGATTATTGTAGTCAGCACTTAAGTCTGCTACGACAGAAAGCTTCTCTCCCAAAGTGTAAGTATACTCTCCGTAAAGGCCTGTAACACTTTCGGTTCTTCCTAACAAAGTGCGATTTCTCGCAATATCATTATTTTCAGTCACCCATCTGTCAGTCAAGGTCTCATCGAACATATCGAACTGGTTACGGATTCCAAAATTAAAGCGATGATTTTCATTCGGCATAGATTGGAAGATAACATTAAAGAATGCAGAATTCTGGGAAGCATCATAATTTTTCAATCCATAAATAGCGTTCATTTGGTGATAAGTATAATCTCCCACTACCGCTATATTATTAGAATTATCCTCATTTAATGGAATACCTAACTTAAAATATGCATTTACTCCCTGATTAGTAATAAGTGTTCCCCAAGGATCATCTATTCCTAAACTATCTCTTCCCATATACGTTTCATTAAAAGCCATTTGACCACCCCTTCTAGTATCATGCAAAGCCTTTACGCCTAGACGTAACTGAACACCATTCTCAGTATTATAAAGCCACCTATTTGCAAAATTAAACTGCTGAGAATAAGGCTCGTCCCTAAAACCATCATTATTTCCATCATGCGCCATAGCATCAGTAGAGTAATGTCCTAACAAAATAGTACTCCACTTATTATTTAACTGTAAAGAAGATGCCAAGTTCACCTCTGTCCTTAGATTCTGACTAAGAAAAAGATTTACAAATAGTGGAACATCATCCGTTGGCTTTCTATACTCAAGATTAATCTGTCCTGTAATGGCCTCTAATCCATTCACAACAGAAGATGGGCCTTTTGCGATCTGAATACTCTCTAACCACTGACCAGGCACATAAGACATTCCAAATGGAGATGCGATACCCCTCATTATAGGTCTATTCTCATCTAACATCTGAGTATAAGAGCCTGAAAGACCAAGCATTCTAATCTGTCTTGCTCCCGTTACAGCATCTGAAAAACCAACAGAGATACTAGCAGAGTTCTCAAAACTCTCAGCTAAGTTACAACAAGCCATCTTACATAGACCTGCTGCTGATATAACCTCTGTTCTTGCAACTGTAGTTTTTGATAGAAAATTCGCATTATCCTCTGCTACCACCACAGATTGATCTAATTGATTATCCCCTTTTAGAATAAACTCGACTTCCCTCATCTGCTCAGTTAAGGTAATAGTATCCTTCTGGAATCCTATTGCGGTAGCGATTAAGATATTATCCTTCGCATCATACTCTAATTCAAAAGAGCCATTCTCATCACACTCTACAAGAGTTTGACTTGTTAATCTATACACTGACGCATAAGGTATGTTTTCTTTATTTCCTCTATTATTAAGGCCATAGACTATGCCTTTTACTAATTTTGATTCCTGAGCATAAGCCGTTGATAGACTTAATGTCAGTAATAATAATATAATATATTTCTTCATTTATTTTTTGTGATTTTTTAGTACATAATTATAAATAAGCACCTACTATCATAGTAGATACCGCGATAAATTTGCAACTAAAAAACTAGATCCTGAAATTACGATTCAGGAGATAGACATCCTCATATAAGATCGGAATATAGGACGCATCAAAAGAATGGGCACAGACATCATTCTCTACTAAAATAGACTCCCCTAGTTTTAAGTCTATTACTGGGATACACACAAAGGAAGGCATAGGATTAGAAACAGTATCCTTATCTACGTCTAAGACAAATAACTCTGTACTACATTCCTCATCTTCACTATGATCATGATTTAAATCATGGCTATGTGTATGGTGATGATGCTCGTGGTGCTGTTCTATTTTTGAATCATTAAGACCAAAAAGAAACCAAGATTGGTCGCCACAAGGGCATGTATGCAAGGTTAGCCCCATAGTCGCCATAAGATAGACTAGGGTAGCTAGAAGAGATAGTGTATATATCTTTAACCTTTTCATACAAATTATTATTGTGCAAAATTAAATAATAATTATATATTTGCAATATTCTAATACAAACTTATTAAAAAAATATACATGAAAAAATTTTTTTCTACACTACTATCTAGTATAGTAGGTGCAATCGTTGCCTTAGGATTATTCGCATTTATCATATCTTTGATAATAGGATCACTTACCCTAGGACTAGAATCTACTGCACCTATTGTTCCAACATCTGGAATACTGAAAATAGACCTATCCGAAATACTTTCTGAAAGAACAGAGTCTCAATTTGGTGGAATGAATATCACTTCATTAGTTAGTCCTAGTTCTCAAAAATTTCTAAGTATCCTTGAGGCAGTAGAAGCTGTGAATAATGCGGCTACAGACACAAGAATCAAGATGATTTATATGAATACTGAGACGAACTCTGCTAGTATCTCTAAACTAGAAGAACTTCGCAATGCGCTAGTTAAATTCAAAGAATCAGGCAAACCTATAATAGCATATAACCAGTCTGTTTCTCAATCTGGTTACTATTTATCAACCATTGCTGATAAGATCTATGTTCACCCTATGAGTTCTAACTACATTAGTGGTCTATCTGCTAATATAATGTTCCTAAAAGACGCACTTGCAAAAGTAGGTGTAAAAATACAACTAATTCGTCACGGAAAATTCAAATCTGCTGGAGAACAGTTCATCGCTAGTGAGATAAGCCCAGCTAATCGTTTACAGCAAGAAGAACTTTTATATTCTATCTGGAGCGAGATAGAAGGCACGATTACAGAATCAAGAGGCATTAAAGCTGAGGATTTTAACTACATGCTTAATAACCTAAGTCTTATTACCTCAGAAGACTTACTAAAGGCAAAACTAGTAGACGATATACTTACATTAGATCAAGTAGAGGCTAAGCTTTGCACACTTATGGAAGTAGATAAATACTCAGATCTTAAATACATCACACTTGGAGACTACTCTGAGGCTAGCTATCAGGTTAACATCAAGACTCCTGAAAAAATAGCAATCCTTTATGCAAATGGTAATATTATAGATGGAGACTCAGAAGAGAATATCTCAAGCCTAGCTTTCGTTGAGCATATACGTAAAATTAGAGATGATGAAAACATCAAGGCCGTAGTCCTAAGGGTTAATTCCCCAGGTGGAAGTGCAACAGCAGCTGAAGTAATAAGAAAGGAGCTTTTACTACTTAGGGAGAAAAAACCTATCGTTGTTTCATTTGGAGATTATGCTGCCTCTGGTGGATATTGGATCGCAGCTAATACCGATTACATCTTTACTAATAAAACTACACTTACTGGCTCTATCGGAGTATATTCTATGCTTCCAAATGCTACTGAGCTAGTAAAAGAAAAATTAGATGTAAACCCTGTAACGATCAATACGCATAACTACTCAGATATGTACTCATTATTTAGACCTATCACTACTAAGGAAGAGGAAGCTATACAAACTAGTATTAGTGTAATTTACGATCAGTTTATCTCACTAACAGCTGAAGGAAGAGATATGACAAAAGAGGAGGTAGATAACCTAGCTCAAGGTCGAGTTTGGACAGGAGCTGACGCACTCAATAATGGCTTAGCTGATGCTGAAGGTGGTATCGTTGATGCGCTTGCCTACACAGCAAACCTAGTAGGACTTAGTGACTACCAACTAGTTAGTTACCCTAAAGTACAAACACAACTTGAGAGAATCATGTCATCTCTAAATGAGACACAAGCTACTATAAAGGCCATAAACAATCCAAGCCTAATTATCGAGGAGTTCGCGAAATCTTTAGAGTACAAAAAAGTGTACGCCTTAACCCCTTATGTTTACGATATTAATTTTTAAAGAAAAATAATTAAAGTATACGAAGCTCTGCAATAATTCTTGTGGAGCTTCTTACTTTATATCTATCATCAATTCTTTTTCCTAGTACACTGACGATATCTTCACCATTAAGAATAATGGTTTGCTTTGCTTTATCTCTTTTACTAAGTTTCAAGTCTGTGAAGAAATCACTTAACAACTTTGATCCGCGTGACATTCCAAAAGGGCGAAACTTATCTGCTGTGCGCCACTCTCTTGCTACCATTGGTAATACTACCCTATCTGCATCAAAAAACAACTGTCCTTCCTTTGGTCTAGGACGAAATTCCTTTGAATTTAAAAATAACTCAAATATAAACTTTGTGCCATTAAACTCGTACTCTCCAGGCTCTGTAATCTCCAAAACCATCGATGACTGGTCTTCTCGCGAATATACTCGAATATTTCCACGGTCTATCAATAATTCGTGACTCAAAGAATGGAACACCTTTCCTGTTTCACCCTCTAGGGAGTCAGATATCTGAGCCAACTGAGCATGATTAAATCCATAGGGAGATAAGATCCTATATAGCCAATAGGAAGCATATTTTTCATTTTGGAGGTAGGCTATTGGGATAACTAATTCATCATTCTCAAACCTAGATAATTCATTCTTTTTCAGTTCAAAGAGTTCATCTAATACCTCCGATGCCTGAATAAAATGATTTATATTTCTATAAGCCGTACTTAGGAATGATGGATTTATCTTTTCAAATTCTGGAAAGACTACATTCCTAAGCCTATTTCTTGAATAATACGATTCCTTATTTGTCTCGTCCTCTCTATAACTAAAAGAATTCGAGTTCATATAGTCCTCTATTTCTGCTCTCGTTATATCTATAAGTGGTCTAATAATTTTATCATTGACCCTTTTTATTCCAGATAGCCCCTTGATTCCTGTCCCACGTAATATATTTAAGAAGAGGGTCTCCACGCTATCATTCATATTATGCGCTATCGCTAAATACTCGTATGAATACTCTTGCATTAGTGAATAGAACCAATTATAGCGTAGCTCTCTTGCCGCCATTTGAGTAGAGATAGATTTCTTCTGCGAATAGGTACTTGTATCAAAATCAGTAGTATGAAATACTAAGTTCATAGATTCAGCCCACTGCTTCACTAAGATCTGGTCAAGATTTGACTCTTCACCCCTTAAAGAAAAATTCACGTGTGCTATAGCGATAGATGAACGATACTTACTATTTATAAACAAATTAGCCATACACATAGAGTCTATGCCGCCACTAACTGCTAGCAAAATCGTTTTAGAAGGATCTCCTTCTACCATCTGGCTCAAACACCTGTCGAATTTTTCCTGTATCACGTTTTCTCTTATTTAGTTATTACTTGCTTACTCTTTTTTATAATCCCCTATCTGGTAAGTAAAACTAAATCCTAATATCTCCTTAAACTGTACTCTTGGTACACCTTGTGGATTAGTATCACTTGGGAATAAAATATTCTGGTCCCATATAAGATTTGTTCTAAGCGTAGCCGTCAAATACTTAGTCAGCTTTACTGCTAAATCAAGGTCCCAATAAACTTGAACATAATCTGGATGCTCTACATTAAGGTAGTCATAGAAAAGCATTAGAGTAGTACCAACAGTAAAAACTCCTAAGGTCTTTCTATAGTCAATTTTTACCTGGGCTCCCAACTCAGGTCTAACTGGCTGATTAATATCATTACCATACCTTACTCGCAAAGCTTCATTATTCACTACCACTAAATTTCCCGTTAGAGGTGAAATATTACATGACAGACTAGGTATTGGTTTATAGTCAAAACCGAGACCCAGAGAGACATAACCTGGGGACATGAACTGAGAAGTTCTTGTCACACTCTCTGTAGAATAGTCATAACCTGGAGCTATCTGACTTCTAAAATTTAAAGCTGATGTAAAATATAGATTCTCCACCATTTTATAACCCCACTTACTATCTATCTGTACCTTGTCATCATTCTTCTTAAATCTCCTACTTGGATCAATACTTGTATCGAAAGTTTGGGCGAAGGCATAACCTAATTTCACCCTATTCTCCCATATCATTTTATCCTTAGCATAATTAAAATTTGCGTCCACATAAAAACTAAACGCTACTTGACCATCACCTCCCTCTGCCCAGTTTGATAAGGCTAGCTGTGAGAAACCAACTTGATTTAAGACCCCTACTACCCAAGGGCTTTCTACTGTCTCTGCTTTTATAGAATCTCTCTCTACTTCTATCCTTGCTACTACTGACTTAGCTATCATTTGTGGCTCCGTAAGAGTCAAGGTATCAGAATCCTGTTGAGCATAAAGATCAACACTAAAAAGAATGGACACTAGCGCAATCTTTAAAGCCAAAAGAATTTTCATCATATATTTTCCTACTTATTTTGTATTTAATACATCATCTGAATCGTACTTATACCCTAGTCTTTTCCCAGTTATTATCTTTTCAGATTGAATTTTCGCATCTATTTGTCCTACACTCGCCTGCTTAACATACTCAAATGGAGGAACTAACAAGTCGAATGAGATCGCATAATTTACTGCTGACTCTATGATTTGAACTATCTGCTCTCGCTCAAGCTTTATTTTCCCATAGTAATCAGTCTGCTGCTGCTGCTGTCTTTTTCCTTCGACTAAAAATGCTCTATCCTTATTAACAAATATCCTCGCTACTAGATAACCTAAATCGTCAAGACGATTATACTTCATCGAATCAGAAAGAAAGTTATATACATTAATAATTCCACAGAATGAATTCGCTAGATTGTCTTTTACGTATGCATTTTGGCTTACAGGATGGGTTCTATCGAACATAAAAACATCTGAGTGCATACTAAACACTAGCACATCATCTGCAAACTTTAATTCTGCCTCAAACTTTCCCCTATCTCTATATTCAAACCTTACCCTACGATCCTTAACATTATCTAATAATTCATTCATATCACTACTAAGTTCACCTAGTACTTCCTTGAATTCGTTGAAAACCTCAAAACACTCATCAAATACTCGAGATTTGATTTGCGATCTTGTATTTAGTCCTTGTAAAATAGCCTCCCTACCCGCAGGCAGAGGCGTCGATTCTTTTGTCATTTGTATTTTATCTTTGTTTATAATTAATTTTTCTTAATCTAGTACGATCTTGCAAAAATCACTCTCTGCTTAGAAGGTCTTCCTGAATATATACACTTTCCTTCCTCTTCTATCACATAGTCATCCTCTATAGGGATACATCTAATCGTCGCCTTCGTTTCAGCCTTTATCTTCTCCTCTACCTCTTCTGAACCGTCCCAGTGACAAAGAAGGAAACCACCATTCTCTATCTTCTCTTTGAATTCTTCCCAAGTATCCACCTTAACTGTCTTCTGATCTCTAAAACTTAGGGCCTTATTATAAATGTTTTCTTGTATTTCGTTTAACAGCTGAGCCACTAGCTCAGCAATACCTTCGCGAGAAACACTCTCCTTCGTTAAAGTATCGCGTCTTGCCAATTCTACGACTCCGTTTGCCATGTCTCTCTGTCCAACCACTAGACGCACAGGAACACCTTTTAGTTCCCACTCTGCGAATTTGAAGCCAGAACGTACATTGTCTCTATCATCGATCTTCACTGAGATACCCTTAGCCTCTAACTCTGATTTTATCTCTGCTAGATAATTTGTGGTCTTCTCTAATTCCTCCTCACCTTTATATATAGGAACTAGAACTACTTGAATAGGAGCCAAAGTTGGAGGAAGTACTAGACCATTATTATCACTATGTGCCATTATCAATGCACCCATCAAACGAGTAGAAACACCCCAAGAAGTAGCCCATACATACTCTAATTTACCTTCCTTATTTGCAAACTGCACATCAAATGCCTTAGCAAAGTTCTGACCTAAGAAATGTGATGTTCCTGCCTGAAGAGCCTTTCCATCCTGCATCATAGCCTCGATACAAAGTGTATCAACAGCACCAGCAAATCTTTCACTATCAGACTTTCTTCCTACCACTACTGGGACAGCCATAAATCTTCTAGCAAAGTCAGCATAGACCTTTATCATTTTCTGAGTTTCCTCTATCGCCTCTTGCTCTGTAGCGTGAGCAGTGTGACCCTCTTGCCATAAGAACTCCGCAGTTCTAAGGAACAAACGAGTTCTCATTTCCCAACGAACAACATTTGCCCACTGGTTACATAATATAGGAAGATCCCTATATGACTTTATCCAGCCTCTATAGGTATTCCAAATAATGGTTTCAGAAGTAGGTCTTACGATTAACTCTTCCTCTAATTTAGCTGAGGGGTCTACTACGACTCCTGGGCCATCTGGATTAGTCATTAAACGGTGATGAGTAACTACCGCACACTCTTTTGCAAAACCATCTACGTGTTCAGCTTCCTTACTTAAGAAGGATTTTGGTATGAATAATGGGAAATAGGCATTTTGGTGACCTGTTTCCTTGAACATTTTATCTAACTGAGCTTGCATTTTTTCCCAGATAGCATAGCCATAGGGTTTTATCACCATACATCCACGCACTGCTGAATTTTCTGCTAAATCGGCTTTAACTACCAGATTATTATACCATTGAGAGTAATTTTCTTCTCTATTTACGACTTCTTTTGCCATCGGATTTTAACAATTTTTATATTTGGAATAATTTTTGCGTTATTTTAATTATATTTGCCTAAGCTAATAAGCGACAAAATTAAGAATTTTATAATATAAAATAGGAGGTTATTATGAAAAAATCGATTTTATTTATTCTATCAGGACTATTATGGCTTAGTTTCCAGTCTTGTGGCTCATCTTACAGCTATAATTCCCAGTATGAAAATGGAATTTACAGCACCCCTTCTTCAGATAACAAGAAACTTGCTAGACTAGAAGAAAAAGTTGATAGTCTAGTTCAGGTCACTGAAGCCCAATACGCATCTGCATACACTATAATTGAGAAATCTGAACCTATAACTCCTCAGGAAACTAAGGAAGTAGAATACATCGTTATAGAGGAACAAGAGCCAGAGATAGAGATTAACTATATTATAGTGGATTATGACCCTTGGGACTATTACTATTGCAGACCATGGTCTTTTAGTTTTAGCTACTCTTGGAATTCTTGGTACGGCCCATCTTGGGGCTGGGGCTGGGGATATCATAGCTATTGGCACAACCCTTGGTATGACCCATGGTACGGCTACGGTGGTTGGTACGGATATGGCGGTTGGTACGGTGGCTGGTACGATCCATGGTACTATGGCTATAATTACCATCCTCATCACCATCGCCCAAGAAAAGATTATGTCTACGGAGGAAGAGGTACAGCTTATAATAGAAGCGGCCTAGCCCAAAGATCTTCATCTTCTGCATCTACTTCGCCTCTAAGATCTAGGACAAACCTAGCTAATGGAGCGACAAGATCAAATTCGTCAGTTAATAGTTCTACTCGTAATAATTCACTAAGAGTTAGTACTGCCGTAGATAATAGTGCTACATCAACAGTTTCTAGATTTAAAAGCGAGAATATTAGACGCAGTAGTAATGTTGCAGCTCAAAGTGGCTCTAGCTCATCTATAGGAAGAGCTAATAATAGTTCTTCAAGTAATTCGCTTAGGGCATCTTCATCAAGCTCAAGTGTTGCAGCTGGATCTTATGATAAAATTAATGTAAATAGCTCCTTTGAGTCTAACAGTAACGCAAAATACCGTAGAAGCACTAACAGTGCAAATAGAGCGACAAGTGCGACAAGTGCAACTAGCGTAACTAATGCAAGCAGGGCTAATAACTCCAATTCTAGTTTCTCTACTTCCTCAAGAAATAATAGTGGTAATTCGAATTCTGTTAATAGATCATACCAAAGTTCACAAGAAGAGAGAACATCTAAATCTAGCATCTCACGTTCTTCAAACTCTTCTAAGAGCACAAGTAGATCGAGTACAGTTAGAAGTTCAGGTACTACTAGTAGAAGCTCAGGAACTGTAAGAAGCTCTGGTGGAGGTAGTGTTAGAAGTTCTGGCGGAAGTACAAGAATTAGTAGATAAATATTTCCCTAAAATTTATAAACGATGAAAAAATTAATATTAGTAAGTATATTTTTTGTGTTGGGCTATACATATAGCTTCGCTCAGTTTAATCCGATTTATTCGTGGGATGCTCTAAAGTTTTCTGAGAGAAACTACGATGGAACTGCGAGATCTATGGCTATGGGTAACGCTTTCACTGCGCTGGGCGCGGATATGGGAGCACTTCACATTAATCCTGCTTCGTCTGGAGTATTTAGATACTCTGAGTTCTCTATAACACCTGCAACTAACTCAAGTGTAGTTAATTCGAATTATTTAGGAAATAGTAAAAAGAATATTAACACCCGTGTTACCCTTAATAATATTGGCTACCTAAGTTCTGTATTAGTTACAGGTAACAAGTATGGATTAAGATACCTTAATTTATCCATCTCTGGCACTACTAATAATAACTTCAACTATAGAACGAGCGCAAGTGGCGTAAACGCGGCAAATAGTTGGGCAGCAAGTATTGCAGCTGGCAGCGAAGGATATAGGCAGGGTGATCTTGAGATGACGGAATCAAATCCTTTGGCTCCTTTTGAAATGGGTATTGCTCCTTGGAGCTCTATCTTAGCATGGAATACTTTTGCTATCGATGCTATTAGCCCTGGAGGTAGTAGCTATGTGGGAATCACTGAGAATATAGATGCAAATGGGAATATTTATTTGGGAGGATCGTTAAATCAGAGTTACACTAAAGAGATAACAGGTAGTAATCAGGAATTCACGTTTAACTTAGGAGGAAATGTTTCAGATAAATTCTTCTTTGGGGCAAATTTATCGATTCACTCTCTTAATCATTATGTATATGAACGTTATAGCGAGTCTGCGGTTAATCCAAATGATTTTGATACTAAGTTTCAGTCCCTTACTTATGAAAATGTAGTAAATACTACAGGGGTAGGTTTTAGTATGAAGGCTGGTATCATTTACCTTCCTATTAGAGGATTAAGATTAGGTGCTTCTATTTCTACTCCTACTTGGTTCTCACTTGAGGAGAATCTAGAGAGCGGCATAACTACCTATGCTGATGGTAAAGAATATTTTGCATACTCACCTATAGGTTTTTATGAATATGGTCTTAATACTCCTTTTATATGGAATATTGGAGCGGCTTATGTATTAGGTAACCTTGCGACTTTAAGTTTCGATTATGAGAGTATTAATTATTCTAATATTCACCTATACAGTCAGCACGATTCGAGTGGCATCCTAGATGGAGAAAACAGCTTTATGAGTCAGTATTTTAATGCTACTCATTACCTTAGAGCTGGATTTGAGTTTAAAGTTCACTCGAATGTTGTACTGAGAGCTGGATATAATTATATCTCTAGTCCTATTGAGGAGTTTGATATGTCTAAGCAGCTAGCCTCAGTCGGTATTGGTTATATGAATAGAGATGGCTTCTTTATCGATCTAGCATACCAGCAACAGTGCAACACAAATGACGAGAGTCTTTATATTTATAATGCATACGAAGGTTCTGGAAATATTCCAGAATTCAATTCGACTGCTAGGACATGGAAGATAGCTCTTACTGTAGGAGCACGTTTCTAAATTAAGAAAGAGATAGCATTTGGCCCTTCGTTGAAAAGAAGATCCAATATAGATAAGTTAGAGAGATAACCTTGCTGTTGGGAAAATACCTGATAGTAAGGTTTTTCTTTTATAGGATTTTCACCCTCGAATATTGGGCTAGGCTTTTTGGGGCTTATTAGGCTTCTATAATCTTTTACTTCTTCTGGATAACTTGGAGTGTATACGGATGTCATCTGAAGCTCGTTATTTAAGCCGCAAAGTGGAACAATGGTTCTTAGTAAATTTGTATTTAGATCAAGAAGATATTTCTCTTTGTACTCTAGCATGGCAAATATCTCGTCTTGATAATATTCAAAGAAAGGAGATGATGCATAGGCTGACACTAGAGCCCTCTGGTGCTGCTGCAACCAAGGTTTTGAATAGTCTATTTCGATATCTGAAATTAGGCTAGATTCTGTTTTTTTTATAGGTATAGAAAGGGACAACACACCCGTTGGAGTGGATATGTTGCACCTATTTCTATATGTTTGTTTTTGGTAGTTCTCGCAAGTCTCTACTTTAGCAAGTTTAGACTTTGCAATAGCTACAAAATAGTCTATTGGGGGGAAATATGCCGTAGATAAAACTGTATCTACTGGAATAATATTACTCATCAATACTTATATCGCCTGTAAACTTAACAATTCCTCTTTTTGAATTCTTAATGAAGCTTAAGATGATATTTTTCTCCTCAGTATCAGGAAATCCTTTTTCTATCTCTCTACAAGCATCTGAACGATTTAGACCACTGTTATATACAACATTATATATCGCTTTGATTCTATCTATCTGTTCATTTGTAAATCCTCTTCTGCGAAGTCCTACTATATTTATTCCTACGTATGATAGTGGTCTATGACCTGCTAATGCGTATGGAGGAACGTCTTTTGTTATCATTGAACCACCAGAGATCATAGCGTGAATTCCTATCTTCGAGAATTGGTGAGCAGCTGATGCTCCTCCTATAATCGCCCAGTCATCTACTTCTGTCTCTCCTGCTAATCCTACATAACTAACTAAGATTACGTGGTTTCCAACTTTACAGTCGTGAGCAACGTGTGCATAAGACATAACTAAACAGTGACTTCCGACTACAGTTTTATATTTTCCGCTTGCCGCTGTTCCTCTGTTTATAGTCACACACTCTCTAATCGTTGTGAAATCGCCTATTTCAACGTGCGTTATCTCCCCATCATATTTTAGATCCTGAGGTACAGCACCTAGAACTGCTCCTGGGAAAACTTTACAGTTTTTACCTATTTTGGTGTAGGCATAAATTGTTACATTTGGGCCTACTACTGTTCCTTCATCGATTTCTACATTTTCTTCTATGTAGCAAAATGGTCCGATCTCAACATTCTTCCCGATTTTTGCATTCGCATGAACTACAGCTTGTGGTGATATTTTATTCATTATTCATATTTTTTTGAGCCTCTCTTAGCATACCCGCCATACAAGTATTAAGCTGATGTCCTGGCTTATAGGCTATTACTTTAGCCTTAATTCTAAATCCAGCTAGAGCTAGATCGCCAAGTACATCTAATAGTTTGTGTCGAGCACACTCGTTTGGATATCTTAATACTAAGTTGTTTAAGTATCCTTCTGAGAGTCTTTCTAATTTTTCTACATTAAAGAGAGAGGTCATCTCATCTAGTTCTTGTTGTGGTACTGGATTCTCTATTACAACGATTGCATTTTCTGCATCTCCTCCACGTATTAAATTATTCTGGAATAAATATTTTAATTCATGGAAGAATACAAAGGTACGGCACGGCGCTATTTCTTCTTTAAAATCCGTCTCCTCGTTATAGTATGCCTCTTGCACTCCTAATATCTTTGAATTAAAATCGATACGCACTTCTACAGAAAATGTATCAGCTGGTATGATTCTAATTTCTGAACCTGTATGTTCGTCTTTATGATATAATTCTTGGGTTGGTTTGTAATAGTATCTTTCTTCGTCTTGCTCTTGTAAGCCTGCCTTAGATATCTCTTCAGCAAAACTTCTACTGCTACCATCCATAATCGGAGCCTCTTCGCTTGATAATTCTATTATCGCATTATCAACACCAAGTCCTACAAATGTAGCTAGTATATGTTCAATTGTCAGGGCTCTTGCCTTTTCAAAAGATAAAGTAGTGTTTCTCTCACTTTTAACCACATAATCCGAGTTTGCAGGGAATTCGACTATTCCCTCTTCAGTTTCTCTCCTTATTAGCACTCCAGTATTTACTGGCGCAGGATGGATAGTCATAGTCACTTCCTTGCCAGAATGAAGACCCTTCCCTAGGAAAGTATGTGATTTAATTAAAGTTTTTTGTAATTCTCGCATCTTATCTTCTTATATTCAATCGGCAAAGATAGTATTATTTTGCAGAATTTCTAAAATTCAGAAAAGCTTTTACAAATACTTTGTGCTCTAAAGCAGGAGAGCCTATGAATACCTTTCCTGACTCTTTTATGCTTTTTGTTAATCCTGTTTGGGCTGCAAATACTGTCTTATCCGCGATAGAAAGGTGTCCTGATATCCCTACTTGACCTGCTAGGACACAGTTTTTTCCTATTTTCGAAGAACCAGCGATTCCTGATTGCGCAGCTATTACTGTATTCTCATCCACCTCTACGTTATGCGCTACCTGGACTAAATTATCTAACTTCACACCCTTCCTAACGATAGTAGGACCTATTGAGCCTCTATCTATAGTAGTATTAGCTCCTATCTCGCAGTCGTCTTCGATTATGACATTGCCCAACTGGGGCACTTTCTTATAAGAACCGTCAGGCATAGGGGCAAAGCCAAAACCGTCCGCACCTATTACCGCATTCGAATGGATAATACAGTTACTTCCTATTTTGCAGTCATCGTATATTTTAACGCCCGCATATATTACTGTGTTATCTCCTATCTCAACTCCACTTCCAATATATACCTGAGGGTAAATATCACAGTTCTTCCCTATTTTTGCTGTTTTCGAGACTACTGAATATACTCCTATCGTTGTCCCCTTTCCTATTTTCGTAAAAAGATGTTTGTAACATAATCCTGTTGGGATGAGTCGCTTTTTCTTGGAGTTTTGAACAAGGGTCATTACCTCAGCTATGGATTCGTAAGCATTTTTAACTCTTATGAGTGTTGCCTTCACTTCTCCTTGTAACTCAAAGGAGTCGTTTATAATTATTGCTGAAGCTTTACTTGTGTATATGTATTTTTCGTATTTAGGGTTAGCTAAAAAAGATATACTTCCTGGCTTACCACTCTCTATTCTTGAAATTTTGCTAATTCTTGCATCTGCGTTCCCTTCTACCTTACCAGATATGTGGTCAGCTATTTCTCTAATTGTAAGATCCATAGTTTGAATGTTTTTTTCTTTAATTTATGCAAAAATACGTTATTTTTTGTATATATGGCAAAAAGTTCGTACTTTTGCACAGAATTAGATATGAGCATAGGGGGACAGTAGTCCCCTTATTTATTAATAAGATAGGCAATATGATAGAAAAGGACCTAATTGTAAATCTTCTAAGCGAGTATATCGCGGAAAATAATTTAGAACTAGTAGAAGTAAAAGTAAACAAAGCCAATAATATTAAGGTTTTCTTTACTGCACCTGATAGAAAGGTGGAAATTAATGATTGCTCGAAACTAAGTAGGTTTATTGAGAGCAAATTAGATAGAGAGAAGGAGGATTTTTCTCTAATGGTGAGCTCTGCTGAGAAGCCTATTAATCAAGAATAATAAAAACTACAAATACAGATATGGAATATTCAAATTTAATTAGCACTTTCGCTGAGTTTAAAGAGCTTAAAAACATTGATAGACCTACTATGATGAGCGTCTTAGAGGACATCTTTCGCGGTCAACTTACAAGAATGTATGGTTCGGCTGACAATTTTGATATCATTATCAATATTGATAAAGGTGACTTTGAGATCTGGAGAAATAGAGAGGTTGTTGAAACTGTGGAAGACTCAAATACACAGATAGCTAAGAGTGAGGTTGATAAAATAGATGATAGCTACGAAATCGGTGAAGATTTTACTGAGGAGATTAAATTTGCGGACTTCGGAAGACGAGGCATCTTAAATTTAAGACAGAGTCTTGCAAGTAGGATAATGGACATAGAGAAGGCTAATTTATTTAATAAATACAAGAACAAGATAGGTGAGATCCTTGTTGGTGAGATATACCAGGTTTGGAAGAAAGAAACGCTTATCATGGATGAAGAAGGTAATGAGTTAGTACTTCCTAAGACTGAACAAATCCCATCTGATTTTTTCAGAAAAGGAGATACAGCTAAAGCAGTTATTAAGAATGTAGAGATGAGAAATAGCACTCCTATTATCACTCTTTCTAGAACTGCGCCTGAATTCTTAGAGAGACTTTTTGAGCAAGAGGTACCAGAGATATTTGACGGCTTAATAACGATTAAGAAAGTTGTTCGTATTCCAGGAGAAAGAGCTAAGGTGTCTGTTGAATCTTACGACGAGCGCATAGACCCTGTTGGAGCTTGTGTAGGTGTTAAGGGTTCAAGAATACATAGAATAGTAAGAGAATTAAGAAATGAGAATATTGATATCATTAACTGGACATCAAATATTCAACTTCTAATCCAAAGAACTCTTAGTCCTGCGAAAGTATCTTCTATGAAGGTAAATGAGGACACTAAGACTATTATCGTTTATCTAAAACCTAGCGAGGTATCGCTAGCTATAGGTAAGGGTGGTAACAACATCAAACTTGCCAGCCAATTAGCGGGGTATGAAATAGATGTATTTAGAGAAATCGACGATGAGGAGGAGGACGTACTTCTTCCAGCTTTCTCTGACGAAATAGATCAATGGATACTTGATGCACTAAAGGCTATAGGCTGTGACACTGCTAAGAGTGTACTATCACTATCAGTTGAAGAGATAGTAAAAAGAGCAGATTTAGAGGAAGAAACCGTAATAGAAATTCAGAAGATTCTCCAGTCAGAATTTGAATAAAAAAGAAAAGAAATGGCAGAAAACAAAAACATAAGACTAAATAAGGTCTTGAAGGAATTTAATGTTGGAATCGGGACTGTTACCGAATTCCTTGCGAAGAAAGGTATAGAGATAGAGGCTAAACCAAATACCCTACTAGATTCTAATGCTTACAATCTTATCGCTAAGGAATTTGGCAAGGATCTTTTGATTAAGCAGGAATCCGAAAAGATCAGCCTTAATGTTAAGAAGATAACAGCCCAAGATAACGAAGATAAGTCAGAGGAATCTATAGATCAGGAAGTTATTATCAAATCAAATATTAATAGCGCACCTATCGCCCCTGTTACAAACGAGACAGAGAAAAACACCACTGACTCTAAAGCTGTGTCTGAAACTGTGCCAGTTTCTACGCCAGAAAAAGATATTAAAGTGAACGCTGAGGCTACAAAAGAACCAGTAGCTGAGCCTATTAAAGAGAATAAAGAAGCTGTAGCTAGTGAGTCATCTAAGGAAGAGAGCAGTACTCCAGCAGCAGGTGAGATTAAAATCTTAGGCAAGATAGATTTAGACTCAAAACCGGCTAAGGTTGAGCCTAAGGCTGAATCTAAGACTGAGGTAATCGAAGAAAATAATAAAGTGAGCGAACAGACAAAGAATCCCCTAGATTTCAAACAGCAAATTCCTGCAAAAGTAGCACGAGCTGAACTAAAGAAAGAAAATAAAGCAGAAGCTAGACTTGAGCAAAAGAAAGCTGAAAAAGCTCTAAAGGCTCAAACACCTGCTAAGGTTGAAAAGGTAGAGGCTGCTCCAGTACAAAAGGAAGAAAAGAAAGCTGACGTTATCGAGCATATCGAGACTAAGGTAAATAAACTAGCTGGTCCTGTTATTAGTGGAACTATCGACCTATCTCAGTTTGAGAAAAAGCCAAGTTCTAATAACAATAAGAATCAAAAGAAAGGGAAGAGAGAGAGAATTAGTAACCAAGGACGCGAAAGAGTTGATATTAACAAGGAAGCTGCTAAGAAGAATAATCCTGGTGGTAGAAATCCTCAACAGAGGACTAATAATCCGAATAATAACAACAACAATAATAGCAATAATCCAAACAATAATAACGCATCTAACAATCCTAATGCTCAAAGAGCTAGACAGAATCAGGCTAATCCGAATTCTCGTCGTAATAAAAAGGATCGCTTTACTAAACCAGTACAGCCTGAGGTAGATGAGGATCAAATCCAAAAGCAAATCAAGGAAACTTACGCTCGTATGACCGAGGGTAAGGGTAAAACTAAAGGCTCTAAATACCGTAAGGAGAAAAGAGATCAAATAAGCCAGAAGCGCCAAGAAGAGATGGAGATGGAGGAGCTAACTAGCAACATCTTAAAAGTTACAGAGTTCGTAACAGTGAACGAGCTAGCTATTATGATGGACACGGCGGTAGTAAAGGTTATCGAGGCTTGTATGAATCTTGGTCTTATGGTATCTATTAACCAACGTCTTGACGCTGAGGCGCTAGTACTAGTAGCTGAGGAATTTGGATATAAAATTGAATTTGTAACAGCAGATATTACAGAGGCTATCGAAGAGGATGTAGACCTAGAGGAGGATTTAATCGAAAGACCTCCTATCGTAACTGTAATGGGTCACGTAGACCACGGTAAGACTTCATTACTTGACTATATTCGTAGCGCTAACGTTATCGCTGGTGAAGCTGGAGGTATTACTCAGCACATCGGAGCTTACAACGTAGAGTTAGAAAGTGGAAGAAGAATTACCTTCCTTGATACTCCAGGTCACGAAGCCTTTACAGCGATGCGTGCAAGGGGAGCAAAAGTTACTGACTTAGCTATTATTATCGTAGCTGCTGACGACGCGATAATGCCTCAAACAGTAGAGGCTATTAACCACGCACAAGCTGCTGGAGTACCTATGGTATTCGCTATTAACAAAATGGATAAACCGGGAGCTAACGCTGAGAAAATCAGAGAACAACTCTCGCTTATGAATATTCTAGTAGAGGACTGGGGTGGTAAATACCAATGTCAAGAGATCTCTGCGAAGAACGGAACAAATATTGACCTACTTCTTGAGAAGGTTCTTCTTGAGACTGATATGTTAGAGCTTAAGGCTAACCCTAATAAGAGAGCAAAAGGATCGATTATCGAGTCTTCTCTTGACAAAGGACGTGGTTACCTTGCAACGATTCTTGTAGAGACAGGAACATTAAAGGTTGGTGACTTTATGCTTACAGGTAGTCATACTGGAAAAGTAAAGGCTATGTACAATGAGCGTGGTCAAAAGGTAAACGAGGCTGGCCCATCTTCTCCTGTTTCTGTATTAGGTCTTAATGGAGCACCTACAGCTGGTGAGACATTCAACATCATGGCTAATGAGAAGGAAGCTAAAGATCTAGCAAATAAGAGAGAACAGCTTATACGTATTCAAGGACTTAGAACTCAGAAGCATATTACTCTTGAGGAAATCGGACGTCGTATCGCAGTTGGTAACTTCCAAGAACTTAATATTATCATCAAGGGAGACGTTGACGGTTCGATCGAGGCACTTTCTGATTCACTTATCAAGCTTTCAACTGAAGAAATCCACGTTAATGTTATACATAAGGCAGTAGGAGCGATCTCTGAGTCTGACGTACTTCTAGCCGTTGCATCTAATGCTATTATCATCGGTTTCCAGGTTCGCCCTGTTACATCTGCTAGAAAGTTAGCAGATAATGAAGAAATCGAAATCAGATTATACTCTATTATCTACGACGCTATCAACGAGGTAAGAAGTGGTATCGAGGGTATGCTTGCTCCAGAGGAAAAAGAAGAAGTAGTAGGAACAGCAGAGGTTAGAGAGACATTCAAGATATCTAAGGTTGGTACTATCGCAGGTTGTATGGTTAAAGATGGTAAGATCAACCGTAACTCTCAAATTAGAGTTATTAGAGACGGTATCGTTGTGTACACTGGTCTTCTTGGCTCTCTTAAGAGATTTAAGGATGATGTTAAAGAAGTATCTAATGGTTTTGACTGTGGTCTTAACGTAGAAGGATTCAACGATATCAAAGTAGGAGACGTTATCGAGGCTTACGCTATCGTACAAATCAAAAGGACATTATAATCAATCGAAAAACGATTATAACATAAAAAAAACTGCTTTAATCTCTTAGCTGATTAAAGCAGTTTTTTTATACAGCTACCTACTTTCTATTTTCGTAGTGCTCTTGGCTTATGTTATAGATGTATTTGCGACGTATTTGATCTGGTAATGGGGTCATAATGTTATTTTCTTGTCCATCACAGCGGCGATACCATACTTCTTTCTTATCCGGAAAAACTATCTTTACTGAGTCTGCGTGTATTAGTGATACATCTGGGCCTTCATAGGCAGATAGGGTCAAACGATAGCGAAATTCAAGAGAGTCTAAAGATTTAAGGTTCCATGTATGCTCAAAGTATTCACGATCACCTGCCCAGTTTATTCCCCAAGCATGAATCTCTACATCATGCTCACTCGTATTTGTGTATAAATATGTTGATTTCATATCATATTCCAATATAACTGTACCACCTGTAGGTGTACAACTAAATAGAAAACTAAGCAAAGCGCTTATGATAAAAATCTTTGTAAATATATTTTTCATAGTGAATTTAGTTTATAGGTGTTGATTTATTATACATATCCTCTGTTATCTCATAAGTAAAGCTAATCACATGATTATTTACTCTCTCTCGCTTTGCAAATTTCTCTTTTAGAATATTAGCATCTAAATTATCACATCTCCTAAACCATAACTCCCTTTCTCCATTGAAGATTATTCTCAAAGAATCACAAAAAAATACGACTCTGTCTATGTGAGCATGAGCGTGGTGAGACATCTTTAATTCCGTATGTGATTCTATCTCCCACAGATGTTGTTTCTCTCCCTCATGCTCAGCACCAAAATAGCCTTCTAATGTGACATTATAGGCAGTTTCATTTACATAGTGACAACGATATCCTAACCAAGCAGGCATATTCGAAGATATTCCCTTTATTATGCCCACTAATAATAAAGCGATTGTCACTGAAATAAATAATGTTTTCTTTTTCATTTGTTTATAAAGTTAGAAAGGTTAAAGTTAAAAGGTGAAGGGTAAAAGGTGAAGGGTAAAAGAATTGAAATATGGTTCACGTCTACCCTCTTGACCTAAAGGACAGAACACGAAAGAAAATCGTGAAGCTTTAAGGCTTTTAGCCTGTTATTTAAAATAGACATAGATACCATAGTTTAAGTTATTTGTAGCTATATATAAATTTTCGCCCCAAATATAATAATAATAATAATAAATATTTAATAAAATTAGTTTAAAATCTACATTTGTCGAATAAAAACACAAGACTTAATGATTCACCGCTAAGGATATTTTTCTAGCTGTTTTTATATGCAATTTTCACCTCCAAGCCCCCTTTAGCTAAAAAGAGTAGCTATTTCTGGGTCAACATTTGTTATTTTAGTTAGATTTATCCAATTTATCTTGGGGCTAGCGCCACATATACCTTTGTTAAGTGGAAATAGGAATAGGACATAAGGTATCTATTGGTAGTATATTGTAAATTTAATAAATCCTTCAAATACATCTGTCGTGGAATATATCTCTTTTAAACTTCCATCCTCATTTGTTTGATAATCGAAATAAATATTTTGTTCCTCTGTACTATAGTTATTTTTAATTAATATGGAAGACAAATAATTCTTATTACTATCTCCAAAATAACATAACCACTGAAAGACATCTGGTATTTGTTCTCTAGAAGCCAATATAGAAAATGTATGTGCAGGGCTGAGTATCCCACTTAAATCTTGACTAGATTCCTTTATTTCTTGCGTCGAATATTTTAATTCGAGTATAAAATTATCGCTTGTAACACTAAGAATATTTCCATCTTCCCACTCATACTCTAACTTATGTACAGTAGAAGCTGTTTTTTCTGTAATTTCTACCAATTGTCTACCATTATAATTGTATTCTCTTATATATTCTACGCCCCGTTCATCATCTGTGTATGATGATTCTATTATTTTCTCGTCATCATCTAGAATATATTTCTCTATTAGGGTACGTGTATACCACTTCGCATTTGCTTCATCGCCATAGAGAAACTCTTTATATCTATATTCGAAGTGCAACTCTAGGTTATTATTGTCTATATATTTAAGTTGATATTTAGAATATAAACCTATCCCTTCTGGATCTAGACCACTTTCCTCAGGGTCTTCACTTTTGCTAAAAACTTCTATTAGCCTACCTTTGTCATCATACGTAAATACGAGAGGCATAGGTTCATATATACTGTTAGTTACTATTACCTTATCTATCTTAGGAATACTCGAGTTATTGTCGTCAGTATCTTTCCCTTTATTACAACTAACAAACACTAGCACTATGGCTAGCAAATAAAATATCTTCTTCATAGCATAGTTTTTAAGTTATTATTAATCTTTATGTTTACAAAGATAATAATTTTAACACTTCAGTTCATTTTTCAGCACTCAGATATCTAAAAAAGTATTTTTATTATATTTGTGCCACTTTTTAGAATTGAAAAATTTTATGAATTTATTTATAAACTCCTTAGGTCACTATATTCCACAAACTAGAATTGGCAATGACTATTTTTTTCCTTTAAATGGTTTAACAAATGAGTGGATAATACAAAGGACAGGCATAGAAACACGTTCTCGCGCATTAGAAGGCGAGGATACAAATATATTAGGAGAAAAGGCTGTCAGAAATGCTCTCAAGAAGCTTCCTTACGAGATAAGCGAGGTCGATCTTGTAGTTTCAGCATCCTACACTCCAAACGACTTAGTACACACTCCGTCGCATCACGCCCAAAGAGTCTTTAATATCCCTAACGCTAAAGCTCTATACGTATCAACAGCTTGTTCCTCAGTCGCTAACGCAATAGAGATAATTGAAGGTTACTTTGCTTCTGGGAAAGCAAGTAAGGCCTTGCTTATAGCTGCGGATCACAATAGCTCATACTCAAATGATGAAGATCAGACGAACGGACATCTATGGGGGGATGGAGCTGTTGCAATGTTTCTTTCGAAAGAACGCTTATCTGATAATGATTCTACTATAATAGATATATATACTAGATCTCTAGGGCACTTAGGGAAAGCGAATATATCTGTTAATGCCTTTCCTAGAAAGCAAGGTATTTCTATGCCTTATGGAAAGGATGTATTTGTGCACGCTTGTAAATATATGACAGAGTCTATTCAGCTCATCGTTGATCGCAATAATACTAAGCTAGAAGATATTAATTATGTTTCTGGACACCAAGCTAATTTAAGAATACTATCTAATACAGCTGAAAGCCTAAATCTTCGAGAAGAACAGCTTCTAGTCAATATTGATAAGGTAGGCAACACTGGCTGTGGAAGTCACCTTATAGCTATCTCCGAAAGATGGGATGAATTTTCAAAAGGAGAGAAGATCGTAGCAGTCGTTTTTGGTGGAGGATACTCTTGTGGTTCCTATATCATAGAGAAATAATCATCTAAATTTTGAATTTTGAGATATAATTAAGAAACCTCCTCGACTTTGTTTGATTGAAAATACCAGATAAAGCCGCTTACATCATCATAGCCCATTTCCTTTAGTAGAGCCATATATCTTAGCACTTGCTTCTTATATTTAGCGGAGAAGAGTTTACCAAATTTATAGTCGATAACCTTTACTGCGCCATCCTTTATGACTACCCTATCAGGTATATATAGATCACCTGTAGGGCTAATAATAGAGGCTTCATTCAAGACTTCGCTAGCTCGGTCATACCAGCCTAAGTGCTCGACACTTTCGATTTTTTCGACTAATTGATCATACGTTTGTTGATATGTAGATGGTAGAAACTTACCTTGTTTTTGAGCATCTTCTAGGGAATCTCTTATGTCTTCCTTTGTTAGGACTCTAGAGAGTATCTCGTGCATAAGAATACCATTAAGCCTGCTACTATCGTCCTCGATATAGTTAGCTGCCTTCGTTGATAGTTCCAGTCTTTTATCTATAGATTGAGAGTAGAACGTATCACTACTCTTTAACTCACAAGCGCTTATTTCTTCTTGAGATTTAATAATAGCCTCAAGTTTTGCCTCTTTTGGAAAACTTACTCTATTTATAGTATAGTCACCTAGGGTTTCACTTTCTACATCATCCCCTGATAGAAATTCTTGGGCTAGCATTTCAGATATGGATTTTACTTCTTTTAACTTTTCTGGTATGTCCATATAAATGAACATAGCATCTACAGCCCTTGTAAAAGCCACATAGCTCACATTTAAAGCATCTATATACGAATATTTAAGTTCCTCGATGTATTCATCTTTAAAGATTGTATTTACTAGTGACGAGCCTGTCTTTATAGGCACAAGGGGTAGATTATCAAATGGGGGCCTCTTTGGAGTACACCAAAGGAGCTTTCCTTTTTCCTTATAAAGTTTCGCCTCAAAAAAAGGTATGATTACTATTTTAAAATCTAGTCCCTTGGACTTGTGTATGGTCATTATTCTTATGGCTTGCTCTCCCTCTGGCACTGATATAGACTTCTTAACTCCTGAGTCGTCCCACCACTGAAGGAATCCTAATATATCTGAGGTATTATTGGCAACATAATCACTAACTAAATCAAGAAAGGCCTGTATGAAGACCTGTTCTTTAAGTTCATCTGGACTTAATAAACGTATTATCTCTTCACATATATTATATAGACTTGTTTCTGTTGGAACAAAAGTCTCGTTTGAGAATAGTATATCGGCTATAGGGTCATGGGACTGAGCACTTAGGTTTCTAATCTGCGATACTATCTTATTTACGACTACAGAGGAAGATATAAAGAGTGAATCCTCTGATACTACATTGTAGGAGTTGTCTATTAAAAATCTTGCTATTTTTTCTCCTTGAGAATTTTTTTGAACAAGGATGGCTATATCATTAAGTGAATATCCTAGGGCCTGTAATTTTTGAATCTGTGCTAAGATATCATTTGGTATGCGAAGCTCTTTATCTTCGCCATCCTTAGAAGTTTCTGTAAAGAAGTTAAGGCTAACTATTCCTCCACTTTTTGGAGTCTTTGGGGTGTTTTGTGCCACATCTGAATAAATACTTAATAGGCTAGTATTAGTCTCATCCTCGGATAAAGCGTTATATATCGACTGAACCTTAGCAACAGCACTCTTAAAAAAGGCATTATTAAAGTTAATTATTCCCTCTCGACTTCTCCAGTTAGTATCCAGAACTTTCTCATTTATAGCTCCCTTAAAATCTAAGGCTACTTGGCTATTTAGTAAGCGCCAGTCAGAGTTTCTCCAGCGGTAGATACTTTGCTTGACATCTCCGACGATTAGGTTTTCATTATTACTATCTACACTGTCTCTTAAGAGTGGGTAAAAGTTAGACCACTGCATAGTGGATGTGTCTTGAAATTCATCTAGGAGGTAGTTTTCTATTCTAGAGCCTATTTTCTCATATACAAATGGTGTATCACTCCCATCTATTATCTTGTTTAAAAATTCTGTGGTCTCAGGTAAGAGTAGTAGGTTATTCTCTTTACAGTAGTCAACTACTGATTCTGATATATCATACAACACTCCTAATATATCAAGACTCTCTGTAATTTTAAGTGCAGTTGTGAATTCTTCATAGTCCTTAGCTGTAAAGAAGCTTAGTACCTCTGCCATCAGCGAGTTCATTCCATCCTCACTCATAGCAAGCACTGTAGCCTTTAATTCTGCCTTTGCTGTTTTACTTGTCCATTTGTCAGGACTGTCTACGGCAGCTCTGAACCTTACACCTGGAGGTTCACATGAGCCCTCTTTTAACTTATTAAAATAGGAGAAGGCTGAGTTTTTACCATAAGAGAAGTCTTCTAGCTGTAGTGAGAATTTATTTAGCAGCTCCTCCCCTTGACAGCCATAGTCTTTGGCCTTTGCTTTAAAGTCATTAATTATTTGTCTCATCTTTGAGCGGTACTCTCGGAGTGCGCTCCTGTCTTTTAGTAAGTCCTTATGATCTTTACTCTTTAGTTTAAATTCTTCTGAGAAAAGATTTTTTCCTAAATCAAGTATCTGTGGCTGGATATTCCAACTCTTCCCCTCCTCAACTGCTGATTCAGACATTAGTATTAGCCAAGATAGGAGATCCTTCTTATCTTCTAATTTATTTAATAGCTCATCTACAGCTAATGATAAGATAGCTTCTTGATCTAATTCTACACTATAGGACGAATAATAGCCTAGTTCTTTTGCAAAGCTCCTTAGTACCTGCTGAAAGAATCTATCTATAGTACTTATGTTAAAGGCCGAGTAATCATTTAGTAATGTGAATAATATTTTTTCAGCCACATTTTTTAGGTGAAAGGAATCATTTATCTTTCCTGCTAGCTGCGCCATTATTTCACTCGCATACGAGGATGTATCAGGAGAGGTACTTAGTATGTATAGCTCCTTAAGTATCCTTTGCTTCATCTGATCTGTCGCCTTATTTGTAAAGGTTACAGCTAAAATATTTTTGTATGGGCTTCTATTTCCTTGAAAATATTTCTGAAAGAGTATTAGAAGATATTTCCCTGTCAGGGCATAGGTTTTTCCTGAACCTGCAGATGCTTTATATATATTAATCATTGCGACAGAAGGATTTAAAGTAACAATATTTACATTTTTCGGCATTTAGAGCCCCTGTAAATTTTATCTCAGGGTTATAAATTTCTTCAAGTACCGAGATTAGGCCTTTTCTGTACTGCTCATATTCGTGCCTTGTCACACTTAAGCCTGGCATTATTCCTTGGAACATTGAACTCAGAGAATAAACTAACATAGTCGTTTCTTCTGGGTTAATAAGTTTTTTATTATCCACTGTATTATTCTCTAGCAGCACCAAATAGAATAGTAACTGTAGCGCGGTACTTGGTCTTGTTTTGTTATCTGCTCTAAAGATATTTACTATGTCTCCTTTATAGTCTATTTCTGAGCGTCCTGTTTTGTAGTCTATTACACGAAGCATTCCGTCTACTTTGTCAACTCTATCTATGATTCCAAATAGCTTTACTGTTTTCTTCCCGTCAAATAGCTCTAGGTTCTGATAGCATTTCTGCTCTGCTCCAACATATCGTAGGACTCCTAATTCGGAGTCTATTTTCAAGGTCTTCTTGATGAATTTCAAAAGCAGTGCCTCTATTATCTTATTTCTTCCGACTATCTCTTGCACTCCCATTTCTGACTTGAAGGCTAGCGATATTTCCTTTAGTATTGCATCGTCAGATGCCATTAAACCGAGAATTTCCTTTTTTCCTAAATCTTTTAATAGATAGGGGGTATAGATCTCCTGCATTATTTTGTGATAGAGAAGGCCAAACATACTTGCTTCTACCTCATCGCTTACTTCTTGTGGTTCTCTGAGCTTACATACATATTGAAAATAGAATTTCCTTGGACAGTCAATATAGGTATTGATAGACGAGGGAGAGAAACTCATATTGTCTAGTGTCGAGAAAACTTCTTGGGTCTTCTCATAGTCTTTAATTTCGTTCTCCTTACTGTAGACTGACTGGTTTAGTACGTATTCATTTATTTTTACCTTATGATGATATTTTAGCTGCATCACAAAGCGACTGACTTCGCCTGAGGATAAGCCACTTGTTCGTGAATCGTAGAGTAGATAAACCTTTTTTGCTCTATAGATACTTCGATAGAAATGGTAGGCAGCGATGGCGTCTTGGTACTCGTAATTTGGCATATCAAAACCAAGGCGTATGCTATATGGTATAAAGGAGTTACTCACTGACCTTGAAGGGAATACACCATCATTTACCGAGAGAATTATTAAATTTTCAAAATCTAATGCTCGCATCTCTAGGTTACCCATAATTTGCAGTCCTGAAAGTGGTTCACCCTTAAATGGTATTTGATTGAACTTCAGGGAATCATTCAGGAGTCTAAAGTAGGTTGCTGGCTTTATTGGGAGCTTTAGTTTACATAGTTTTGTTATAGCGTTATGATAGCTGTATAAAAATTCGGCTTCTAGGTCTTGTAATTCAGTCTTTAGTATATCTAATATATCATATTGGGCCTGTGCTATTATTTCATAATCTTCTTCTAGTAATACTTTGCTAAAGTCCTCGACTTTGAATATTCTTTCCAATAGGACTGATCCTACTAGCAGGTTAGAAGGCACATAGATCATATTAGCCTTTACTATTTCTTCTCTTATTTTTTTTACTAACTCCGGATTTACATTACCTATATAGGGATGGTTCAAGAGTTTAATTACGTTCTTGTAGTAGAAACTTATTTGTCCCTCTTTTTCTGACACTCCTTGATATAGAGCCGCATAAGAACTCATAAAAGACATACAGTTACTATTTGAAAGGGAGTATCCCATAGTGACATTGATAAGTCCTATCTCTGATGGTATCGAATTTAGAACAGGCAGTAATAGTTTTTCATCTGGTAGGACGATTGCTGTCCTAAAGGCTTGTTCTTGGGTGTTCGCTTCTGTTAAGCCTAGTTTTTTTAATATATCAGGTAATTGCTTTGCCTGTCCTACCATGGATGGGATGGAGATAACATTTATCTCTTGTTCCTGTGGCGAGGTATTTTCTAGTTCGTGTTGTAGTGGATAAGAAATGTTATAGCGCCTTACATTTTCATCCATAAAGAACGAGGATTTATTTTCCGTATTCCTAATTATTTCTCCGTAGTAGTCCCAGTAGAAATGAGCTCTATCTTGTTTTTTCAAGTAATCAAGAAGGGCTTTTTCACATTTATTCAATGCATTTAGTCCTACAAAAACTATTTTTTTATTATTTGCAAATAGATTTTTACAGCTTTCCTCGAGGTTTTCCGCAACACTTCTATAGATCATTCCCTCATAGGCGACTCCATTTTCTTCTAGTGATTTATGTAGCTTTGTGTATATCGCAAAGAGGTAACGCCAAACATTTATGAAGTTTTGCTCCTTTTCCCCTTCTTGGTACGGAAGTAAATTCCCCCAAAATTTAGAAATAGCCTCTCTTTGTTGTTCTGTTAGATAGGAGTAATATTCATCTATCTCGCTTAGATCTGAGATATTTGTAAATATCTTTTTTGAGTCAACAAGGTATTTGTCGATATCGTCAAAGTCATTTAGTATCGTATCTCCCCAAAATAGAAATTCATCAAATGTTTCTTTGAAGTTAGGGATGACTTCTTGATAGGCTTGGTATAAATAGTGTAGTATTTGTAACTGCTCTCCGAGCAATAGGCCCGAAAGTGAGGAGAATAGATTATTTATAGTGCTTATCTCTGGAGCGAAGATGGGTTTGGTAGAAGAAAGACCCAAGTATCTCTGAAAGAAAACAGAAGATCTACGATTAGGGAAAACAAAAATAAAATCCCTTAACGAATCTTCGTGTTTTTGGATATATACTTCTGCTACTTGACGTAAAAATTCTTTTTTCATTTTAATAATCTATATATATTCTTTTTGTATTCTTCTACTCCTGGTTGATCAAATGGATTTACATCTAGTATATATGCTGATATCGCACAAGCATATTCGAACATATAAAATAATTCTCCTAGGTTATATTCATTTATTGACTCTATCTCTATTTTATATATTGGTACGCCACCCTCTCTATGGGCGATCGTTACTCCTACTTCTGCAAACTTGTTACACTCATTTAGTGTCTTTCCGTAAAGAAACTTAAACTCTTCTGTCTCAAATGTAGGTCCATCGAGTACTAGATCCTGAGGTGGCTGTTTCACGGACAGTATGGTCTCAAATATTATTCTCTCTCCTTCTTGTATATATTGACCAACAGAGTGTAGGTCTCGTGTAAAACTTAGTTTTGAGGGATAGATGCCTCTGTGCTGCTTCCCTTCTGATTCTCCAAAGAGCTGCTTCCACCAGTCTGCTATATATTCTAGCTTAGTTTCATAGCTGACGAGTATCTCAAGTTTTTTTTCCTTTTCAAAATATTGCTCGCTCCTAAAAGCAGCGTAGTTTAGAGCGGGATTAGTCCTGTCTCTGCGCACACAATCTTTCGATATTGCTTTAGCTCCTTCTATAAATTCCCTTATATCGTATCCGGCTAATGCTATAGGGAGTAGGCCAACTGGACTAAAGATGGAATACCTTCCTCCCATATCACTTGGCACTGAGAAACTTGTATAGTTGTATTTGTCTACTTCTTCTCTTAATAAGCCCTCTTTCGCATCTGTGATGGCGCAAATTCGTTGAGAAGCACCTTCTTGAGTGTATTTTTCTTCTAGTATTTTTTTTACAAAGTCAAATGTGATGGTAGGTTCCAGTGTTGTTCCTGATTTAGAGATGACTACTGCTGCACAGCTTCGCAGCTTCATCACCTCTATTAGCTGACTTAGGTAGTCTGCTGATAAATTAAATCCAGCAAAAATAATTTGAAGCTTTGCGTGCTCGTTTGTCTCGCTGAAGTAGGGAGAAAGTGCTTTTATTACAGATTTCGCTCCAAGAAATGACCCTCCAACACCTACGACTACGACTAAGTCTACGCCCATATCTTCCCATTTCTCTTTCAGGGAATAGATTTGATCTAATAATGCGCTGTCAACTTTAGAGGGGTAATCTACCCATCCTAGTAAGTCTCCTCCTTTGCCTGATTTATCTTCTATTAGCTGCATGGCCTCTAGAGCCTTATCAAAATATCGCGATTGATATTCTCCTTGATGCGTAATCATTATAGGTTAATTTAGCTTCTTGTTTATTTTAAGTTCTTGTTCATTTTGTTTACTTCCTGCCTTGCATTCTTATTTTCATATAATATTGCATATACTGCATCCATAATAGGCATCTGTGCTCCTATTTTTTTGTTTAGGCTATGGATCGCTTTTGAGGCATAGTAACCTTCTGTAACTTGTTCCATCTCCATCAGGGCTGAAAGTACTGAGTAGCCCTTTCCTATCATAGCTCCAAATGTTCTATTACGACTAAATTGAGAATAGCAAGTTACCATTAAATCACCGAGGTATGCTGATGTGGTAGTAAGCCTATCCTTATCTGGGTGAGAATGGTTTAGGAAAAATTTCATTTCATGGAAGGCACAGGTCACCAAGACAGCTAGGTAGTTATCTCCGTAGCCTAGGTTATGACATATCCCGACTGCTATAGCATATATATTCTTTAGTGCAGCTGCATGTTCGACACCGTAGATGTCTGTTCCAGTTACTGCATTTACATAGTTATTTTGGAAAAACTTACATAGATAGGCAGACATATTTTGATCCTTCGCTGCTACTGTCATATATGATAGTTTTTCCATAGCCACCTCCTCTGCGTGACAAGGGCCACCTATTACGCCTAAACAATCAAATGTGATTCGATGGTACTTATTAAAGTATTCAGCGACGGTATAGTATTTACTTCCTACAAAACCCTTTGTTGCTGAAAGTATGAACTTACCCTCTAGCTCGACTTTTAATTCCTGAAAGGCATCTAGGAAATAGGCCGAGGGAATAGCAACAATTAATATATCTCCCCTATCGATAACTTCATTTATATCATCACTCAAATAGATATTTTCTAAATTAAGTTCTACGGCCTGTAGGTAAGAAGGATTATGATTAAATTCCTTTATATATTTGATATTTCCTTTATCTCTCATGAACCATGAGACCTCATTCCCGTTGTCAGTAAGTATCTTGACTAGTGCTGTTGCCCAGCTTCCACCTCCTAGAACCGAAAATTTGGGATTTGGGTTATTTAATATCGTTTCCATCACTTTTTTTATTTAACCCACAAATGTACCATAATCAAAAGATAAATCCAATTATTATACTTACTTTTGCTTGCGTGATGAATAGAAAGGATGCCATAGAACTCTATAGAAATGCGAGTACGCAGGATTTAGCTGATATGGCTGATATACTCAGAGATAAATTAAATCCTGGTAATAAGGTTAGCTGGCAGATAGATAGAAATGTAAATTACACTAATGTTTGTGTCGCCGGCTGTCTCTTTTGCAACTTTCACTGCAGTAAACATAATGGTAGTAAGCCCTATGTCCTAGAATTTGACGATTATAAATCTAAGATCGATGAACTCAAAATGCTGGGAGGGAAACAACTCCTACTACAGGGAGGACTTCACCCATTACTCGATCTTGAATATTTTCAGAAATTATTTAGGTCATTAAAAGAATATGAGCCCAGCTTAAAACTAAATGCGCTTGGTCCTCCAGAAATAGCACATATTGCTAGGATTAGCAATACCAGTATAAGAACGACCCTTATGCTTCTTCACGAAGCGGGATTAGATACTCTACCGGGCGCAGGAGCGGAGATTTTATCTTCTAGGGTACGCAATATTCTATCGCCTAAGAAGCCCTCAGTTTCCGAATGGGTAGAAGTCATGAAACAGGCTCATATTATGGGAATTAGCACTACTGCTACGATGGTATATGGATCTATTGAAACATTAGAGGAAAGAATAGATCATCTCTTTACTCTTAAGGAGATACAGAGCCAAAAACCTAGTTCAAGCATTGGTTTCAGGGCCTTTATTCCTTGGCCTATGCAGACACAAAATACACAACTCTCTCAGCTCTATGACCTTCCTGTACTAGACTCTCTATCCATCGCTGATGAATACATTAGAACGGTAGCTATCAGCAGATTAATTCTTAATAATATTCAGCACATTCAGGCATCTTGGCTAACAGTAGGTATAGAAACAGCCCTTCGCGCACTTAGAGCTGGAGCAGATGATTTAGGTTCTATTATGATAGAAGAGAATGTCGTTGCCTCAACAGGTGTTAGATTTAAGATGGATGCTCAACAAATGGAGCAGCATATTAAAAGTATAGGATTTACAGCTTGGTTAAGGGACCAGAATTACGTTCCGCAGCCTCTACCGCTAGGCGATCGCACCTCTCATTCTCAGGATGACCAGCATGACCTTTAATCCAAACAAAGGACACTTTATGTTTTCTATAGATTCTAAGAAAGCGCATCCATAAATCTGGATTCGCCTTCTTTTCAAATCCTTTTTTTTCCCATCCAAAGACCCAAGACTTATCTACTGCATCCACTACATATTTTGAATCACTATATACCACTACTTGAGCATTTTCTCTCTTAATAGCCTCTAGCCCCACTATTACAGCTAAGAGCTCCATTCTATTATTTGTAGTAGCTCTCTCCCCGCCTGACATCTCTTTGTAGTGCACTCCTGACTTCAACACTATACCATAGCCACCTGGACCTGGATTTCCTTTACAGGCTCCATCAGTAAACAAATAAATTGGTGCACTCATCTACTATACTGGCCCTCTTTCTCCACTTCCTTTCTCAAGTTCCACTTTTAATGGATTACTTGTCATCTCAGCGTAGTTTCTTCTATTTCTTACGATGTCTATAGCTGCGTATATCGCCGAAAGCATAGGCATTGCACTTGCTGCATTTTTTCCTGCTAAGCCATAAGCTGTTCCGTGGTCTGGAGAAGTTCTGACTATTGGCAGACCGGCTGTAAAGTTAACACCTGTATCGAATGCTAAGGCCTTAAAAGGAATTAATCCTTGATCGTGATACATAGCCATTACTCCATCAAACTCATACTGAAGATGGTTACTGAAGAATCCATCTGGGGAATAAGGTCCGAAGGCTAGAATTCCATCTTCTTTTGCCTTATTTACAGCAGGTTCGATTATGTTTATTTCTTCATCGCCTAGTAGTCCTTGATCTCCAGCATGTGGATTTAAGCCTAGAACAGCGATCTTTGGTTTTACTATATTGAAGTCCTTTTTAAGAGAGTCATCCATTAATTTTAATTTAGTTAGAATCTTCTCTACACTTAAAGACTGGGTAACCTTTGAGATAGGTAGGTGATTTGTTAGGACTCCTACTCTCATCTTATCTGAGCAAAGGAACATTAAACCGTCCTTTACTCCAAACTGGTCTATAAGATATTCCGTATGTCCTGAAAATTTAAAATTATCTCCAGAAACACCCTTCTTATTAAAAGGTGCAGTGACGATAGCATCTATTAAGCCATCCTTGATATCAGCGACTGCTCTCTCTAGAGCTATAATTGCCGACTGAGCTCCATCTTGTGTAGGCTGACCAGGTTCGATTCTCATAGTATCTGGAACACAATTAATTATATTAACCCTTTTAGGATGATAATCCTTCGCAGTATTAATAATATTTGTATTTATATTTTCAAGATCTTCAAGATGTTTTTTATAAAATCCCAAGGCTTTTGACGATCCATAGACAATCGGGATACATAAATCTAAAATTCTTGCATCCGATAAAGCCTTAATTATCACCTCATATCCGACACCGTTCATATCCCCCTGGGTTATTCCTATTATTATTTTTTGAGCCATAATTGTAACGTTAAAATTCTTCGCAAGATAAGAATAAATTATTATATTTGTAGTATGTTAGACATTCTCGATAATGAAATAATATACCTAAAAGGAGTCGGACCCAAAAGGGCTGAATTACTTAAGAAAGAATTAAATATTTTTTCTTATCGTGACCTAATCTACACCTTTCCCTTTCGCTACCACGACCGTACAAAGATATACGCTATCAATGAGCTCACTAGCTCCTCTGCCCATATACAGATCAGGGGAAAGGTAAGTATGATAAATACCTTAGGCGAACGAAAAGGGAAACGACTAATTGTGACCCTTAGCGATTCTACAGGCAAAATCGATTTGATATTTTTTCAGGGCATAAGCTGGGTAAAAGAAAAAGTACGACTAGGAAGCGAACTCATAGCCTTTGGTAAAGTAAGTGCGTTTAATTCCAGCCTTAATATGGTTCACCCAGAGATAGAAAGTCCTAGCGACAATACAAGTTCTGGAAACTACATGACTGGAATATATTCCTCAACAGAGTTACTAAGAAATAATGGATTGGGTATCAAGGCTTTTTCTCAGCTACAGATGACACTTCTTCAAAAATGCCTTAGCTCCATAAAAGAGACCCTTCCTGAATATTTAATAAAGGAACAACGCCTTTGTCCTCTTCAGTTCGCTCTTAAAAACATCCACTTCCCAAGCAGTCCCGATGCGCTTAAACATGCTCAGTTCCGCCTTAAATTCGAAGAACTTTTCCTGCTTCAGCTCTCACTGCTTAAACAAAAACATATCCGTATTAAAGAGAGTAATGGTCTAATCTTTGAGCACGTAAGTGATCACTTCAATAACTGTTACAAACAACTCCCTTTCGAACTCACATCGGCGCAAAAAAGAGTGATTAAGGAGATCCGTAATGATATGAGAAGCGGATTTCAGATGAATAGACTCCTACAAGGAGATGTGGGTAGTGGTAAAACCCTCGTAGCCCTGCTTTGTTGCTTAATCGCAGCTGATAATGGCTACCAAAGCGTCCTTATGGTTCCGACTGAAGTTCTTGCTAGTCAACACTTTAAAAGTATTTCGTCACTATGTGACAATATCGGAGTCAAAACTGCGCTACTTACAGGAAATACAAAAACAAAGGAAAGACGTCAAATCGATCAGGAGCTTCGCAATGGCGAAATAAAGATACTTATCGGAACTCACGCCGTCATAGAAGATAGCGTAGTATTTCAAAAACTAGGCTTCGTTGTGATAGACGAGCAGCATCGCTTTGGCGTAGAACAAAGAGCTAAACTAAGATTCAAATCAGAGATAGTGCCACATATTCTAGTTATGACTGCAACCCCTATCCCTAGAACCCTTGCTATGACAGTATTTGGAGACCTTGAGGTTTCTATAATCGACGAACTACCTCCTAGTAGAAAACCTGTTCTAACAACTCACGCAACAGAAAGTGGTAGAGACAAAGTCTTTCACTTCTTAAAGCAAGAAATAGAACAAGGCAGGCAAGTATTTATAGTCTACCCCCTAATAAAAGAATCTCAGACACTTGACTACAAGAATCTAGAAGAAGGTTATGAACTTATAACTAGAGAATTTCCTGCACCGAAATATATAACAGCAGTTGTTCATGGAAAACAAAAAGCAGAAGACAAAGCCTATGATATGAAACTATTCGCAGATGGAAGGGCTCATATTCTTGTTGCCACATCAGTTATAGAAGTAGGTGTCGACGTTCCAAATGCATCTGTAATGCTTATTGAGAGTGCGGAACGATTTGGACTATCACAGCTACACCAGTTAAGAGGAAGAGTTGGTAGAGGCTCTGACAGGGCATACTGTATACTCATGACAAACTATAAACTTAGCACTGAGGCTAAACAAAGGATAGAACTTATGTGTAGAACAAATGATGGATTCGAACTAGCCGAGGCCGACATGAAAATGAGAGGCCCTGGAGACATAGAAGGTACTCAACAAAGCGGATTAGCATTTGACCTTCACTTGGCCAACCTTAGCAAGGATTCTCAACTACTAAGCCACGCTAGAGAAGTAGCAAGTAAAATCCTAGAGAAGGACCCGCTTCTCCAGCTCCCAGAAAATAGTCTCTTGAGAGGAGTAAATACTAACACCGCCAAAGACTACTCTAAGATATCTTAAAAAAGGCTGCAAATCCACCCATTGGTAGGACTTACAGCCTTTTTACTATTTATCTTAAGAATTTTTAGAATGGAAGATCATCATTCTCATCGCCTTCAGCCATATCTATTCCTGCTGTCATTCCCATCGAATGATCGATTACAGGCTCAAATCCATCTGAAGGGATAGAAGATGTCTGATTATTAGCTCTCTCAAGTTTCCAAGCTCTAATATCAGTATACCATCTACCATTAAATTCTCTTGACTCTAAATTAAATGAGATTCTTAATAACTCTCCCTCATTATAATTCTGAAGCTCTTTGATCTTATCTTCCCCCCAAACATTCATACATATTTTCTTAGGATATGTATCTTGTGTTTCAACCACAAATTCTTGTTTACTCCAATCTCCTCTAGCACTTTTTCCACTCTGTACTGGCAAGTGCCTTTCTAGTTTTGCAACGAGCTCTAAATTCATAATTATTTTTTAGCAACTTTTATATCTGCCGAACCTTTTGCTTGTACAGTACTAGCTGCTGGCATCTTCTTTGCTTCTGTTGCTGGTGCTGCTTCTACTTCTGGGTTAGCCTTCATAACTTTGAAAAGCTCTACCTCAAAGATAAGAGTAGCCTTTGGAGGGATTGGACCACCACCATGCTCACCATAACCTAAGTCATAAGGAACATATAATCTGATCTTACCACCTTCTTTAACATATTGAAGACCTTCA
Source organism: uncultured Muribaculaceae bacterium (assembly GCA_964369605.1). GTDB lineage: Bacteria > Bacteroidota > Bacteroidia > Bacteroidales > UBA932 > CAYJFD01. The sequence continues at coordinate 70,750 of CAYJFD010000003.1, forward strand.
GTAAATCCTTTTACAACATTCTCTAGTGGGAAAGTAGCTGTCTGACCTCTTCCGTACGAAGAATCAAACTCTTTTCCATCTACAAAAGTTCCTTTATAGTGAACCTCAACTGTATCAACACCTGTTGGAGAGATACCATCACCTTCCTCAAGAATTTCGTACTGAAGACCACTCTCTAATACTACGATATCTGGATTAGACTTGTTCTCTTCTAATAATGCCTCTGCATCCTCTAGTCTCTTATTATCTACATATCTCTGTCTCTCTAACATATACTTGTTAAGAAAGTCCATAGCTGCCTTATCATCAAATAATGTTTTTTCTTCATTTAAGATATCATTGAAACCTTTCTTCATTTCACAAAGGTTGATCTCACCAAAGTCTGACATCACGATATTCTTACCTAAATACATACCGATAGCATAACTTAACGAATCTACCTGAGCGTCAGAAACTTCTGGCGACTTGTTTCCCTTGTCATAATAACAAGAACTTAATAACACTGCTGTAAATGCAGCAACTGAGATTAATTTTAATGTTTTCATTTTTTTTATTTTTAATTATTAATAATTTCTCTTTTAATTCTTTTTCTATGCCCTTTTTTCTCTGGCGCCGTAAAGATATGTAAAAAAAACAAACCTAACAAAGCAGAGACTATAGAAGTCATTAAAATAGTGGCCTTACCTAAATTCACACTCGAAGAATCATCAAAGGCCATTCCATTTATAAATATAGACATGGTAAATCCGATTCCTGCGATCACACCCAGTGCGAAAATTTGCCTCCATTTAGCCCCTAGCGGCAGTTCTGCCAATTTTAATTTCACAGAAATATAACTGAAAAGGCAAATTCCTAAAGGCTTACCGACTAATAATCCCAAGGATATTCCCATCGCTAATGGTGGAATCGTATTCATTTCCAGTAAAGAACTGTCAAGCACTACTCCGGCGTTCGCTAAGGCAAAGAGCGGTATAATTACATAGTTCACCCAAGGATGCATTCCTGCCTCAAAACGGTGCATCATAGGATTAATAGCATCCACTTGCGATTTCAACTTATGAATAATCTCATGCTGCTCAAAATTAGCCAACACCTTTATTTCGCTATTACTATGCTGTTTAAACTTCTCCATCAGACTCTTTCCCCTAACATAGAATCTAAGCTCATTAATAGAAGTCCTCGCAGGCACTGTAATGGCCAATAAAACTCCGGCGATAGTAGAATGTACACCAGACTGAAGAACAAAATACCACACTAGAATACCTGGAATAATATAAAATAGCTGATTCTTTAAGTTTAATCTATTAACTACTACCAACACTCCTAATAATAGTGCTATATATATAAAGTAAACAAAATGAATTTCGTGAGAAGGATAAAAAATAGCAAGAATAAAAATAGAGCCTAAGTCATCGACTATGGCAAGTGCTATTAAAAAGACCTTTATTCCTAAAGGACAGCGCTTTCCTAGCAGAGATATTATACCTACTGCAAAAGCAATATCGGTCGCCATAGGTATTCCCCATCCTGCTTCCGTCGGTGTTCCATGGTTAAAAAATGCAAAGATCAAGGCCGGCACTAACATACCACCCACAGCTGCGAATATAGGTAAAGTCGCGTGTTTAATATCGGATAACTCTCCTACTAGCACCTCCCTTTTTATCTCCAGTCCAACAACAAAAAAGAATATAGCCATTAGTCCATCATTCACCCACTGCCTCATACTCATATTCAAGGAGAAATCTCCTATAGAAATCCCGCCTTCTTGCTCCCACATTTCATGAAGTGGACTAAGTCCTGGGATATTAGCGGCTAACACTGCGATTACTGCAAAGAAAAGCAATATTAAACCCCCTGCTGACTGACTATGAAAGAAGGCATTAAAGAATGACCTTAATTCCATATTTCTTATTATTCTCGCTCTATCTATCATCTTTCAACTATTTACTATTTGAAATATTCGTACAAACTGCTAACTTAAATAACATCCTAGCTCCTACATTTGCGTCCCATTCCGATTCAGGCGAAGGAGCGACCTCACACAGGTCAAAACCTATAATTCTCCTACCAGAAGCTGCCAAACGTGATAGAAGATAATCTGCCTGGGAGAAATCCATACCCCCCGGCACTGGTGTACCAGTATTAGGGCAGTACTCTGGGCTAAGACCATCTATATCAAAACTTACATATACATTTTCTGGAAGGGTTGATATTATCTGATCACAGATCTCTCTCCAACACTTTCCATTATAAAGTTCGTCCTTAATTTCTTTATCCGTAAATGATCTTACTCTTAAATCGTTTTGCATTATTTCATTTTCCTGCTCACAGTAATCTCTTATAGCTACCTGAGTTAATGCCGTTACCTGCTTTACCTGCTCTAAAACATTATTCATAATAGAGGCATGTGAGTACTGAAAACCTTCATAAGCATCCCTCAGATCGGCATGAGCATCTATATGTAATATACCAAAGCTATCATACTTCTCAGAGAGAGCCTTTATTAGGCCAAAAGGAACACTATGCTCACCTCCTACTACGGCAACCATTTTTCCTTCATCAAGTAGGGATTTCGATTCTTGATATATATAATCATTTATTTTTTGTGAGCTCTGATTCACTTGCTCACATATAGCTTCTAGACTCTTTGGATCTTCTCCATTCTCCAACTCAGCTATTACGTGCTCCACCATCTTCCTCGCCTCTACATTTTCTGCTTGAATATACTCTGGCGCAAGTTTAGTAGCCATCTTCATCTCCCAAGCATTCTCCAAACTTGAGTCAAATAAATCTACTTGCAGCGAGGCATCCATTATTGCCTCTGGCCCCTGCGCTGTACCCTGACCATAAGAAACAGTCGCATCCCAAGGTGCTTGTAATAAGACTAACTCTGCGTCGCAAGTTTCAACTGGTAGGGCAAAATAATTCCCATTTGCAATACCTATTAAATTTGGATTAAAATTTTCCATAAAATTATTAAGCTATTGTTTTATTTTTTATTATATTTGTAATTAATAACGCGAATTATAAACTTCGGGGCACAAAGGTAATAAAATATGTATACTAATTCAGAAGAATTACACAGTAAATTAAAAGAGTTTTTTGGCTTTGACTCTTTTAAAGGCAGACAAGAAGAGATAATACAACACCTTATCTCTGGAAACAACGTGTTTGTTTTAATGCCTACAGGAGGTGGCAAATCATTATGCTACCAGCTACCTGCATTAATAATGGAAGGTACAGCTATAATTATATCACCGCTTATAGCGTTGATGAAGAACCAAGTAGACGCGATTCGTGGATTTGTGGAAAACAAAGAGGGTATTGCGCACTTTATGAATTCCTCTCTGAACAAAAGCCAATTAAACATTGTAAAAAGAGATTTACTAGCAGGTACCACTAAACTGCTTTACTTAGCCCCTGAGTCCCTAACAAAACAAGAAAACATAGATTTTCTAAAACAGCTTAATATTTCCTTCTATGCCATAGACGAGGCTCACTGTATATCAGAGTGGGGACACGACTTTAGACCAGAGTACAGAAGGATACACTCTATTGTGAAAGAATTAGGGGATGCACCTATAATCGCACTAACTGCTACGGCGACTCCAAAGGTTCAGTCCGATATTCAAAAAAACTTGCAGATGAGTGAAGCGAGATCCTTTAAAGACTCCTTTAATCGTAAAAATCTTTACTACGAGATGAGAGATAAGGGGGAGGTCAAGAAGGAGTTAATAAAGTTTATAAAACAAAATGCTGGCAAGTCGGGAATTATATACTGCCTAAGCCGCAAAAAAGTAGAAGACATCGCAGAACTACTAAATGTTAACGGCATTAAAGCGCTGCCTTACCACGCAGGGATGGACGCCGCTACTCGTGCAAAAACTCAAGATGCCTTTCTAATGGAAGACATCGAAGTAATAGTGGCAACCATAGCTTTTGGTATGGGTATAGATAAACCAGATGTTAGATTTGTAATTCACTACGACATCCCGAAGAGTCTTGAGGGCTACTACCAAGAAACTGGTCGAGCAGGTAGAGATGGAAATGAGGGTCAATGTATCACATTTTATAGCTATAAAGATATTCAAAAATTAGAAAAATTCATGCAGGGTAAGCCTGTTTCTGAACAAGAAATAGGAAAACAGCTTCTTATGGAAACTGTTTCTTATGCAGAATCAAATAGATGCCGCAGAATACTTCTTCTAAACTATTTTGGAGAAGAATACCGCGAAACAAACTGTGGAGCCTGTGACAACTGTCTAAATCCTAAAGCTCAGTTTGACGGACAAGAATATATGCTCCAAGCCATAAAACTGGTTAATTCTATGGAAGAGAAGTTCAAGATCGAACACCTTGCGAACATTCTCGTAGGACAGTCTAACTCTATTATTAAGTCATATAACCACGATAAGCATGAACTTTTTGGGATAGGAGCAAAGAAGGGGCTAAAGTTCTACCTTGCTATTCTACGCCAAGGGCTTATCCTCCACCTATTCGATAAAGATATTGAACTTTACGGGCTGATATCTGTAACTGATAAGGGTAATGAATTTTTCAATAAGCCTTACCCTATTATGCTAACAGAAGATAGGGAGTTTACAGACTACGAAGACGATGATGCTGATGATATTATAGTTCCGAACACAAGAGTTCAGGCTAATGGAGCGGGTGACCCTACCCTATTCAATATGCTAAAGGATCTTCGCAAGTCTCTATCAAAGAAACTAAATCTGCCGCCTTTTGTATTATTTACAGACCCATCCCTTGAAGATATGGCTACGCAATACCCTATTACCATAGATGAGCTAAAAAACTGCCCAGGTGTAGGTGAAGGCAAGGCGCGTAAGTACGGCAAGGAGTTTCTTGAATTAATTGACAGATATGTCCAGGAAAATGAGATAGATAGACCTACTGATTTCGTTGTAAAATCTGTTGTAAATAAGTCTGCAAATAAAGTATATATCATTCAGAATATTGATAGAAAAATTACCCTTGAAGACATCGCTGATGCGAAGGATATGGACCTTATTCAAGTAATAGAAGAGATCGAGGCCATCGTTAACTCAGGAACAAAACTAAATATTGACTACTACCTTGACCAGGCAGTAGATGATGACAAGGTAGACGACATATATGACTACTTTAGAAATGATGCCAATAGTGATTCTCTATCAGAAGCGATGGAGGAATTAGGTTCTAGTTTCACTGAGGAAGAAGTGAGACTTGTGCGTATCAAATTCTTTTCTGAGCTAGCTAACTAGCGCACTTCTCTATGCAAAAAGAACTAAAAATCGTACTTGGCCCTACTGCAGTTGGGAAAACAGACTATAGTATTAAACTAGCAAAGGAGTACCACTCACCCATAATATCCTGTGACTCGAGGCAGATATACAAGGAATTAAAAATAGGCTCTGCCCCTCCTTCACCTGAACAGCTAGCAGAGGTAAAGCACTATTTTATAGCATCACACACTATTACAGATCACTATACGGCTGGCCGCTATGAGCTTGACGCCCTTGAGGTATTAGACACTCTTTTCAAAGAACACGATACGCTTATTATGTGCGGCGGCTCTGCACTATATATTGACGCGCTCTGCTACGGTCTAGACGCCTTTCCTGATGCAGATCTTGCACTAAGAGAAAAATTAAATAACAGACTTGAACTCGAAGGACTTGAATCACTAAGATTTGAGCTCAAAAAATGCGATCCAGAGACTTACCAAGTAATAGATTTAGCAAATGCAAGAAGGGTCGTGCGAGCACTAGAGGTTTTCTATCAAACTGGTACAAAATTTTCAGATTTTAAAACTAACTCTGTCAAGGAGCGACCTTTCAAGATCACTAAGATCCTTATAGAAAGGCCTAGAGAAGAATTATACGATAGAATAAATAGAAGAGTGGATATAATGATAGATAATGGTCTTGTCAGCGAGGCTAAAGATTTACTCCCTTTTAGAAATCTCCCTTCGCTAAACACTGTTGGATATAGAGAGCTTTTTGAGCACTTCGAAGGAAAGCACTCTATGGAAAAGGCCATAGAGCTTATCAAGAGAAACACTCGTCATTTCGCAAAGAAACAGATATCTTGGTGGAGAGAGCTCCAAACTCAAGCAAAATAACACATTTGAAAAAATGAACATCCTACTAATTAATCCTCCCCTAGTCCAGCTTAACACTCCTTATCAAGCGATAAGCGGTCTATGTTCTTTTCTACGCAGCCACGACTACGAGGTCGCTCAATACGATATTGCGATAGAGCTCATCAATCGCATTTTCACGAGGGACTTTCTTAGCCCTATATTCGCAGCTGCCTATGATTGCGAGGAATTGTCGGATAAGGTAGCAGCTATAGCTATTAACAAAGACAGATATCTGTCAACTATAGAGGTAGTAATTAGGTTTCTCCAGGGCCGAGACGACACCCTAGCCCTTCGCATAGCATCTAGGGATTTTTTACCTGAGGGGCCACGATTTAGAACAATAGACCAAGATAATCTAGATTGGAACTTTGGAAATGTTGGAATTCAAGATAAGGCAAAGTATCTAGCTACACTATATCTTGAGGACCTGAGCGATTTCATTTCAGAGCTTGTCTCTCCTGATTTCGGAATGATAAAATATGCTGAACAGATAGCACTTTTTGCCCCAAACTTCGAGGAGTTAGAGGAGATGCTACACGAAGAGCGAAATATGATAGAACTCCTTCTTTTAGAAATATTAAAAGAAAGACTAGATAGTTGCCAAGGATCCCTTCCTAATTTGATAGGCTTTAGTATTCCCTTCCCTGGAACACTAGCTTCTAGCCTATTGATGGCTAAGTATATTAAGGAGCAACATCCAGATATAAAAATAGTCTTCGGCGGGGGCTATATTAACACCGAACTCAGACAGTTATCTGATACTAGTATTTTCAAGTACACTGACTACATCTGTTTCGATGACGGAGAACTCCCCCTTCTTCGCCTTTGTGAATTTATAGAGGGTAAATGTGATAGGAGTGATTTAGTTAGAACGATCTACTGCGAGGAATCAGATGGCAGCTTAGTTATCGCCGAGCAGCTAAACTCAGAAGACAACATTCCTTTTAAGCAGCTTCCAGCTCCTGTTTTTGATGATATTCAGTGGGAGAAATACATCTCTACTATGGATATGACAAACCCTATGCACAGGTTATGGAGCGATGGTAAATGGATAAAACTCACCTTTGCCCATGGATGCTACTGGGCAAAATGCGCTTTTTGCGACACTACACTAGACTATATCAAGCGTTTTGAAACTCAGGATGTAGACTTCCTATTAGATAAGATCGAGCTCATAATAAAAGAAACTGGTATACGCGCTTTTCATTTTATAGACGAGGCCCTTCCTCCCAAACTCCTTATTCGTTTCGCTGAGAAAGTTATAGAGAGAAAGCTAATTATCTCTTTTTGGGGAAATGTTCGTTTTGACACTTATTATAGCGATGAGCACTGTAGTTTATTAGCTCAGGCAGGCTGTATAGCCGTATCTGGAGGACTAGAGGTAGCCTCAGAGAGAGTGCTAAAACTAATCAACAAAGGAATTAGCCTAAAAGATGCAAAATTTGTTTTAAGCAACTTTTCATCTAATGGAATCCTTGTGCACGCCTACCTTATGTATGGATTCCCAACACAAAGTTACCAAGAAACTATTGACTCTTTGGAGGTAGTTAGACAATTTTTTGAAATGGGTCTGATTCACTCTGGCTTTTGGCACCGCTTTGCTCTAACTCTTCACAGTCCCGTGGGGCAAAATCCGGAACTATTTAAGATAAAGCCGATTTCAGTTTATCAGAACTACGCTCCATTTGCCAATAATGCTCTTGACTTTGAAGACCCCTCTAGCTCGAAGATTAATTATAACAAAGTAGACGCTGCTCTGAAAAACTCCATTTATAATTATATGCAGGGAGTAGGATTTGATATACCTATCAATAAGTGGTTTAAGGACAAGAATGCCCGTCCAAGTTCCTTAGCCAAAGTATAAGATCTACTCCATCTGGATAATCTGTTAATAGTGGAGCCTGCGCCCCTCCAAACTCAGTATATACTTTCTGTATATGGTTATGGTTTCTTTTGAAAAATTCGCCTGGTTCTGTTATATCTTTATAGTTAACAAAAGAACATATCCCTAGTGGTAGGTCAAGATTATCTGTATTTAGAAACAGAAACTTTCCTGTATCTACATAGTTCTCTCCTCGCATTTTAAAAAGTGCCCTATTCTTTAAGTACAGCTTTGAGAACAGACCCAAAGGATGATTATCTAGCACAGCGTTAATATAAGTAGATAGCTGGGAGAAATCATAATTTTCTGGAACGAATATTTTAGAAACACTTCGACATCCCATTCCATAATACATTAAGATATCTTCAGCTAAAGCTTTAAGCTCATTATCTGTTTCATCACCTTTTAGAACAGCATAGCTAGTCCTAGATGCTCTTAGAAGCTTAGGTAAAGATGGAAAGCTGAGTTTGAAATAATCCGCCGCTTGATTACTTCCCATCGTGACTAAGGCATCCAAGTCCGTATTCTCCAGCTCCTGCGACGAGACATAGCTTAATTCGGGGAAGAAAACAGGTAGTAAGTAGGGATCTTTTGATGATAATTTTATTATCGGTGTATTTCCTGTTATAATGCATATTATTAAATCTGCGATTCCTACCAGAGGAAGGTTTCCCGCCATTACTATTCCGACTCTATGCGCCATTTTTGAAGTGCCATTTTCTAGGCTATAACTCTCCACTACGTTTATTAGGGCCTGCTCAGAAAGATAATTTTTTACTATATTTTCGAGCGCAAACCTTTGCATCTTCGGAGTAAAAAATGGGTTCAGTTCTGAACCTAGAATAATAGCATTTTCTAGATCTTCCCACGAGTATTCATTAGGAGACAAGAGCCATCTTTCTATTTTCTTTCCTAGCTGCACTAGTTTTGCACAATTTTCTTTCATTTTTGTTACTATATATATATGCAAAGTTAAGAAAACTTATTAACTTTGCTTAATAGAAATGGAAAGTAAAAACTCAGCACTACCAGACTGCTACCAAAGTATCAAATCTCCGTCAGAGGGTATATATAAAGACAAAGGCAGTAAATTTCTATCTTTCGCTTACCCAGTAGAAAGCGAAGAGGAGATAAAAACTCTCATTTCTCACCTTAAAAAGGAATATTACGATGCTAGACATCACTGCTATGCATATAGACTTGGACATCTTGGCGATACTTGGAGATTCAATGATGATGGAGAACCGTCCTCAACTGCTGGAAAGCCTATCTATGGACAGCTACTATCTAATAATCTAAGCGACATTTTAATAGTGGTAGTACGCTACTTTGGAGGTACGAAATTAGGGGTTCCTGGATTAATTAAAGCATATAAGGCTGGTGCAGAAGATGCCATCAACAATGCGGCTATCATCGAGAAAATCGCATGTAATAATATTAGAGTCCAGTACTCTTACGAAAATATGAATGGGGTTATGAAAGTACTAAAAGACTTTGGATTAGCACCCATCTCACAAAATTTTGACAATATCTGTGAGATAGATTTAAGAGTTCGCCTAAGTGATACTCAAAGATTTATTGACATTATCAAAGAACAAACGATTAATATAACTATTTAAAATATAAACTTATGCCTAAGAGTCTAATTTCAATTCACGATTTCACTAAAGATGAAATAATCCACATCCTAAAAGTGGCCGCTGATTTTGAGAAGAATAAGAACCAGGACATTCTTAAAAACACAGTGATAGCCAGTATCTTTTTTGAGCCCTCTACGCGCACTAGACTTAGTTTTGAAACTGCTGCAAATAGATTGGGAGCAAAAGTTATAGGCTTTTCTGATGCGACTAACACTAGTGTAAAAAAAGGAGAAAGTCTTAATGACACTATTAAAATGTTGTCAAATTATGCTGACTTGATAGTTATGAGACATCCTCTTGAAGGAAGTGCAAGATATGCTTCTGAAGTAGCTAGTGTACCCGTTGTTAACGCTGGGGACGGCGCAAACCAACATCCTACTCAGACTCTCCTAGACCTCTACTCAATTCTTGAGACTCAAGGCACATTAGAGAATATAAATATCAACCTAGTAGGCGACTTAAAATACGGAAGAACTGTTCACTCTCTTCTTCAGGCTCTTTCGCATTTTTCTCCAAGCTTCACATTTACCTCTCCTCATGAACTTAGAATGCCTAAGGAATATCGAGATTTTCTTAAAGCAAGGGGTATACCATATAGAAAGACTACAGATATAGAAGAATACTTAAACGAAAGTGATATTCTATATATGACTAGAATACAAGGAGAGCGCTTCACAGACGTAATGGAGTATGAAAAAGTTAAGAATGTATATAACCTTTGTGCCTCTATGTTAACTGGAGTAAAGGATAATTTAAAGATACTTCATCCACTTCCTAGAGTACAAGAGATAGCTACCGATGTCGACGAAACAAAATTTGCACACTACTTTAAGCAGGCTGAAAACGGAGTATACGTTAGAATGGCCATCATTTCATATTTATTAGGTAAACGATAAAAAAGAACTCAGATTATGAATTCAGAAAAACAACTCAAAGTAAGTGCCATTAAGAATGGTACTGTACTTGATCATATCCCTTCAAACCAACTTTTCAATGTTCTTAACGTTCTTGACCTAAAGGACTACCAAGAGCCTGTAACTTTTGGATTTAACTACGACAGTAAGTCTATGGGCAAAAAAGGCATTATCAAGATCTCAGAAAGGCTATTTAGAGAAGATGAGATAAATATGATCGCTCTTTATGCACCAAATGCATGTATGAATATCATTGAAAATTTTGAAGTAGTACAAAAGAAAATATTAAGATTACCAGAAAAAGTTTCAGCCATCGTAAAATGCGTTAATCCATCCTGCATCACAAATCATGAAGCGATTGAGACTCAGTTCACTACAGCTAAAGGAAAGAATAAAATTAAACTCATTTGTCGCTATTGTGAAAAAATAACTGAAATATTATAAAATTTTATAACTTTGCCCCGATAAAGACTAATCAAATATAAAAAAAATAATATATAAAAAATGAAAACAGCTTATAATTTTAATGCAGGTCCTTGCGTTCTTCCAAGAACAGCAGTTGACGCAGCTATCGAGGCTTTAAAAGACTTTAAAGGTACTGGTATATCGGTTATTGAACAGTCTCACAGATGTAAAGAGTGGGAAGCAACTATGGAAGAGTGTCGCCAATTATGGAAAGATCTTCTTAACATTCCTGATAACTACAGCGTATTATTTATGGGTGGTGGAGCTTCACTTCAATTCCTTTATGTTGCTATGAACCTTCTTGAGAACAAGGCAGCTTATTTAGAGACAGGAGTTTGGGCTAAGAAAGCACTTAAAGAGGCTAAAGGTCTTGGTAATGCTTACGCAATAGCATCTTCAGCAGATAAAACTTATAACTACATCCCAAAGGGTTACGAAATACCTTCTGACCTTGATTATTTCCATATTACAACAAATAATACTATCTACGGAACTGAAATCCATGAGGATATGGATTGTCCAGTAAACTTAGTAGCTGATATGTCATCAGATATTATGAGCCGTCCTGTAGACGTATCAAAATACGCTCTTATCTATGGTGGAGCTCAGAAGAATGTAGGTCCAGCTGGTACTGTATTTGTTATCGTACGTAACGACGTATTAGGAAAAGTAACTCGTTACATCCCTACTATGCTTGACTACAGAACTCACATCGAAGGTGATTCTATGTTCAATACTCCTCCAGTATTCCCTATCTTCGTTATGAACGAAACTCTTAAGTGGGTAAAAGAAATGGGTGGTCTAGAGGCTATGTACGAGCACAACAAGAAGAAGGCAGCTATCCTTTACAATGAGATCGACAGAAACAGCCTATTTAGAGGTACTGCAGCTGTTGAAGATCGTTCACTTATGAACATCTGTTTCATTATGGCAGAAGGAAGAGAAGATCTTCAAGATGAGTTCTTCGCATTCGCTAAGGAAAGAGGTATGGTAGGAATTAAAGGTCACCGTTCAGTAGGTGGTTTCAGAGCTTCTACTTATAATGCTTGTCCTGTTGAGGCTATTGAGGCTTTAGTGGCTTGTATGCAAGAATTCGAGCAAAAACACAAATAAACGAAAAAAAATGGAACTAAATATACTACAGCGTCAAGTACCTAAATCTGGAACTGAGACCGTTAATTTTAATTCCACCGAAATACATAGAATAGATAAAATGAAAGTATTAGTATTAACGGATAAACCTTTCTCAAAGGTAGCAGTAGATGGCATCCGTGAAATAGTTGAGGCTGCAGGATTTGAATTCGCTGCCTTAGAAAAATATACTGAACAAGCTCAAGTTTTTGAAGCTGTTGCAGATGTAGACGCACTTATCGTACGTTCTGACAAGGTTACAAGAGAAGTAATCGACGCTGCAAAGAACCTTAAAATCGTTGTTAGAGCAGGTGCTGGTTTTGATAACCTAGACCTAGAGGCTTGTACAGAAAGAGGTATAGTAGCTATGAACACTCCAGGTCAGAACTCAAATGCAGTAGCAGAGTTAGCACTTGGTATGATGGTATTTATGGCTCGTACTCAGTTCACTCCTGCTACAGGATCTGAGCTTTGTGGTAAGACATTAGGTATACATGCTTATGGTAACGTAGGTCGTCTAGTTGCTAATATCGCTAGAGGTTTTGGTATGAAGATTATGGCTTTTGATCCATTCGTAGCTACTGAGGCTATGGAGGCAGAAGGTATTATCGTAGCTAAAGATGTAAAAGAGCTATACGCTAGCTCTGATTACCTATCACTGCACATTCCAGCTACAGCTGAAACTAAAGGTTCTATAGGTTATGATCTACTTACATCTATGCCTAAGGGAGCGTGTCTAGTAAACACAGCTAGAAAAGAAGTTATTAACGAAGAAGAAATGGTTAAGGCACTTGCTGAAAGAACAGATCTTAAATATGCTACTGATATTGCACCAGCAAACATCGAGGAGCTACAAGAGAAATTCGGTCTAAGAGTATTCGCTACTTCTAAGAAAATGGGTGCTCAAACTAGCGAGGCTAATGTAAACGCTGGTCTAGCTGCAGCTAACCAAATCGTTGATTTCATCAAGAACGGTAACAAGAAATTCCAAGTAAATAAGTAAAATAATATATCATGGTAAAAGTTAAACCATTTGCGGCGGTACGCCCTCCAAAAGCAATTGCAAAAGAAGTTGCTTCGCGTCCTTATGACGTTCTTAACTCAGCTGAAGCTCAAGCAGAAGCTGGCGAAAAATCTCTTCTTCACATTATCAAGCCTGAGATCGATTTCAAACCAATTATTGATGAGCACTCACAAGAGGCTTACGATAAAGCGGTTGAGAACTTCAAGCTATGGCAAGAGAAAGGATGGTTAGTTCAAGACCAGAAAGAGTGCTACTATGTTTACGCTCAAACAATGGACGGAAGAACTCAGTACGGTATTGCACTTTGTGCTAATACTCAAGACTATATGGAAGGTAACATCAAGAAGCACGAGCTAACTCGTCCAGATAAGGAAGAGGATAGAATGATTCACGTTCGTATTCAAGATGCTAATATCGAGCCTGTATTTTTTGCATACCCTGATAATAGCGAAATAGACGCTATCGTTAGCCGTTATGTAGCAGGAACTCCTGAGTACGATTTCGTAGCTGAGGACGGTTTCGGTCACCACCTTTGGATTATTGATAACGATGCTGATATCGCTCGTATCACTGAACTTTTCGCTCAAACACCAGCTTTCTATGTAGCTGATGGACACCACAGAACAGCAGCTGCTGCTCTTGTAGGGGAAGAGAAGCGTAAAGCTAATCCTAACCACACAGGAGATGAGGAGTATAATTTCTTCCTATCTGTAGTATTCCCTGAGAGCCAACTTAAGATTATTGACTATAATCGCGTAGTTAAAGATCTTAACGGTATGTCAAAGGAGCAGTTCATCGCAGCTCTTTCTAACGATTTTAACGTAGAAGAAAAAGGAACTGAAATCTACACTCCTAACGCTCTTCATAATTTTGCTATGTACATCGATGGTAAGTGGTACTCACTTACTGCTAAGGAAGGAACTTATGATGACAACGATCCTATCGGAATCCTTGACGTTACAGTATGCTCTAACCTAATCTTCGACAAGTTATTAGGAATGAAAGACTTAAGAACTGATAAGAGAATCGACTTCGTAGGTGGTATTCGTGGACTAGGTGAACTTTCTCGTAGAGTAGACTCAGGTGAGATGGCTGCAGCTTTCGCTCTTTACCCAGTATCTATGCGTCAGTTAATTAATATCTCTGACACTAACAATATCATGCCTCCTAAGACTACTTGGTTCGAGCCTAAGCTTCGTTCAGGTATTACTATACACAAGCTTTCTAAGTAATTAGAATAGTTTAAACTATAGAGCTACTAACATTCGATTGTTAGTAGCTTTTTTTATTCTATATGTAATCGCACTTCGACTTGTATTATTAAAATTACTTTAGTAAATTTACGGAAACTATTAAACAAAATAAATATGAAAAAAATTTTAATTTTATTCGCTGTTTGTGCTTTGTTTAGTGCATGCGACTTACAAATTCCTTTTGATTATAGGTCAATGAAGCAGAATGCACCTCTAGATGAAAGGTGGTTTCCAGAATATGTGTATAAAGAAAGTTCTTCTCCAGATTTTCTATATTATCAATATGTAGGAGATCCATACTCATTATCTAATTTCCAAAAGGCCTACGATTTAATTGCAAGCGGAGAATTGGATGTAATAGACCTAGAATCTGAAGATGGAAAGGTCTTCAAACAAGGATATAAATTAGAACCTACTAATTACATAGTAATAGCTTTTCCTAGAGACGAGGCCGAGCAGGATATACTATCTGAAATGGAGGGAACTATAACTACCTATACTAGTCCATATTATTATTCATCGCTAAATTTAGGAGAGCTTACAGAAGAAGTTATAGAAGAAATAAACTCAGAGG
>CAYJFD010000004.1:0-68835 GCA_964369605.1 uncultured Muribaculaceae bacterium
AATCGTTGATAAGTGAGGTTAACCATATTCTCAGAATACATAGTTCCTGTCTGCAGCACATTCATATTATCTAAGGTGCTTTTTCTGACTAACAAATGCCCATCTGAGAGAATATTTATATCATTATAACGTATGGTATCTACTACTGGGTTTAGATTATTATTAAGAGCTACCCTATATCTTAGGATATCAGAAACAGGCTGTACATATATATCACCTATCGTATAGCGCGTGTGCGGCCTATATACTTGCGAAGATTCATTCCTAGTATAATTTCTTATCTCAACATCTAGTATAGCTGAGTCCCTAACTATCGTAGTATCCGCACTAAAGAAAAAGTAATTTTTTGAAAATGAATAAAATCCTTCCTCTCTAAATATACTTGTCATACGCTCAGACTCTTGTTCAAGTGCTGATTCTGAAAGATAATCCCCTGGCTTTACTAAACTAGCAGCAAGGTTCTCCTTATATATACTGTCTAGCACCTTATCAGCAATAGTGTAGTTTATTTTCTTTATAGGATAACGTCTTCCTAAAGTCACATTATAATACACCATTGCTTTTTTATTTGCTAAAACTAGAGAATCACTAACTGTTGAGTTAAAATAGCCTTGGTATTCCAAATGTTTCTGCATATTAACTTCACTATCTTCAAGTTTCAAGGAATCTAATACTACTGGTGCAATACCGACTTTTTGAACAAGCTTATCCCAAGACTTACCCTTTCCATTACTCCAGTTATACACGTTTATAAAAGGATTCCACGTTCCTATTATGTAAGAATTAGGTTTTTGATATATATAAGATTCTATCTCTGAGGCATTATACTCAGGATTTTGCTCAATATTTGAAAACCTAACCTTGTTGTCCAATAAGCGGTATTCACCCTCTGGGATGACCCTTGTCGAACTACAAGAGTAGATGAACAAAGCAGAAATTAATATGTATAAACAATGAGTTATAACTCGCATAGTTGTTATGCTATCTAAAATAATTTTACAAAAATAGGAAAAAGAAATGCAATATTAAAAAAGTAAGCTATATTTGCAGTATAAAAAATCCGACACACTTAGATTGTAGATTTTAAATTAAAGTAACTAACTTACATTACTCAAAATGAAGAATAAGTATATCGATCTAATAGAGCAAACTTTTGAATTCCCACAAGAGGAGTTTAAGATTGAAGATGGGAGTCTACTCTTTAATGAGATTCCTATTATGGATGTTATTGAGCAATACGGTACTCCATTAAAAATTAGCTATCTTCCTAAGATTTCGTCTCAGATACAGAGAGCAAAAAGAATGTTCAATGTGGCTATGGCCAAGGTAGATTATCAAGGTGAATATCATTATTGCTACTGCACAAAAAGTTCACACTTCTCTTTTGTATTAGAAGAGGCCCTTAAAAATGGAATTCACATTGAAACTTCATCTGCTTTTGACTTTAACCTTATAGATGCACTTTATGAGGATGGCAAGGTAGATAAGGACTTATTCATTATTTGTAATGGGTATAAGAAGAGTACATATATCGAGAACATCGCTGACCATATCAACAATGGCTGGAAAAACACTATTCCAGTTCTTGACAATATGTCTGAGTTTGAAACGCTTGATTCCAAGGTAGAACAGCCAGCCAGAATTGGCTTAAGAATCGCATCCGAGGAAGAGCCGAAGTTTGAATTCTATACTTCTCGTCTTGGTATAAGGTATTCGGATATCGTTCCTTTCTATAGAAATAAGATCAGTAAGAGTGATAAATTATCTCTTAAAATGCTTCATTTCTTTATCAATACAGGAATAAGGGATAACGCCTACTACTGGAATGAGTTAAGAAAGTGTGTTAATGTATATTGTGACCTTAAAGCTATTTGTCCTGAACTAGATTCAATGAATATCGGTGGAGGTTTCCCTATTAGAAACTCACTTGTTAGTGATTATGAATATGAATATATGGCAGAAGAGATAGTTAGCCAAATTAAAAGTATTTGTCAACAACGTGGTGTTGAAGAACCAGATATCTTCACGGAGTTTGGCTCATACACAGTTGGCGAAAGCGGTGCGACTATCTTCTCTATTCTAGATGTTAAGCAGCAAAATGACAGGGAACGCTGGTATATGATAGATAGCTCATTTATGACTACCCTACCTGATACTTGGGGTCTAAAGCAACGCTTCATCCTGCTCCCTATTAACAAATGGGAGAACGAGTACCAAAGAGTATTCTTAGGAGGACTTACTTGTGATAGTCAGGATTATTATAATGCAGAGGCTCACGCCAATGCCATCTTCCTTCCAAGCATAAAAAGAGACGAAGAGGAACCACTATATTTAGGTTTCTTCCACACTGGTGCTTATCAGGAATCAGTAGGAGGCTACGGAGGAATACAGCACTGTCTTATGCCTGCTCCAAAACATATCATCATAAACAGAGATGAGAATGGAGAGTACTACACTAAGCTTTTCAGTAAAGAGCAAACATACAAATCTATGTTAAAAATCTTAGGATACTAAAATGATCTCTAAGTCAGAAATATCATTAGTTCGTTCGTTAAACCAAAAGAAATATAGGGATGCGAACGGACTTTTTGTTGTAGAAGGAGAAAAACTTGTTAATGAGGCTATCAGTAGCAAGCAAGAGATTAAGCATATTTTCAAGATAGAGGATATCGGAGAAGAGAATATGAAAAAAATCAGTCACCTTAGCACCCCATCTCCTATTCTAGCTGTTATTAAGAAACCTCAAAGAAAAGATATTGAATATAAGTGTTCTGGATTATCACTTGCGCTTGATTCAATCCGTGATCCAGGTAACCTTGGAACTATCATTCGCATAGCTGACTGGTTTGGCATAGACAGAATCTATGCATCAAAAGACACAGTAGATGTGTATAATTCAAAGGTTAGCCAAGCTTCTATGGGAGCGATTTTCCGAAAGGAAGTCATTTACACTTCTCTTGAGGACCTAGTAAACTTTTACCTAAAGAATGATGCTCAGGTATATGGAACTTTCCTAGATGGAGAGAACATTTATAAAAAAGAGCTGAGTAGCGAAAAATCTTTGATTATTATGGGTAATGAAAGTCGTGGTATAAGCTCTGAACTTGACTCGATAATTAATCAGCGTCTTCTTATTCCGTGTTTTCCTATCGGAAGTCAATCATCAGAATCACTGAATGTAGCCATAGCATGCTCTATCGTGTGCTCGGAATTTAGAAGGCTCTAGTTTTAAGATATTGCTCCAAACTTGGAGCAATACCATCCTTTGGGGAAACAACAGTATCCTCAGCACTTAAACCCCAATTTATAGCTAGCTTAGGGTCGGACCACAATATCGCCCCTTCGTGACCAGGAGCATAAAATTCGTCACATTTATACTGTAAGATAGCTGTGTCACTAAGTGTACTAAATCCATGGGCAAAACCCTTTGGTATAAATAGCTGTTTATTATTTTCTTCGCTTAATTCAACACTGAAGTATTGTAAAAATGTGGGAGAATCCTCCCTTAAATCTACCGCAACATCTAATATTCTCCCCTGAACACAGCGAACTAATTTACTCTGTGCCTTTGAGTTGAGTTGAAAGTGCAGTCCTCTTATCACTCCGTATTTAGATTTAGATTGATTCTCCTGAACGAAATGGATCTTACCAATTTTTTCATCAAACTCTCTTTGAGAAAATGATTCGTAAAAATACCCCCTGTCATCCCTAAAAATTTTAGGTTCAATAAGATACAAGTCTTTTATATTCGTTTGAATTATGTCCATTTTTAATACTTTTGTAAGCACAAAGATAATTTATATATCTTTGTATACAATATATATACATAGAAGAATGAAACGCTCAATATATCTAAAATTAATACTATCTATTTTTACACTTTTTAGTTTACAACTTTTTGCTCAAGAACAAGAGGTTAGCAGAGTCATAGACCCAGGCCAATTTAAAGATATCCAGGAATACACTCACTCCTATCTTAGACATAGTGCTGTGGTAAAAGACCCCATAAGAATAATTGAAGCTAGGATTTTCACAAAAAAAAGATTGGAATTAACTTTCTCACGTAGTCTTTCTGAGTATCCACTAAGAGATGCAGATATAAAGATGATCTATGATATAGCTGAGGCATACATACCTGAAAAATTTGAAAAATATACCTTGATTCTTAAATGTATTAATAAAGACATTAATATTCTTTCCTCTGATTATTTCTCGAACCATAAAGATACAAGATTCAAACATAAGTATGAAGAAGATGATAACTGGATTGAAGAAGCAGATCAAGTATATAAGATTAGCAAGGGCCTTAACGACAAGCATATTGCCTTGTGGCACTCTCACGGTTACTACTGGGAACAAGATGAAACTCGTTGGGAGTGGCAAAGAGCTAGACTGATGCTAACTGTAGAGGATCTCTTCACTCAAAGTTTTGTGCTGCCATATATTGCCCCTATGCTAGAAAACGCTGGAGCTAGAGTGATAATACCTAGAGAAAGGGACACACGAACTGAAGAGGTAATAGTGGATGAAGTCGCTACTGGCTGGAAAAAAAGCGAATACCCTGGATTCGCTGACACAAAGGAATATTATGTTTTTGGAGAAAATCCTTTTACTATGGGTACTGCCTTCTATAGAGAAACTGTTCCATACAAACGAGAAGTAAAGAATATTTCAAATATCAGCTCGTATTTCTGGTATCCGGACATACCAGAGAGTGGGACTTATGGAGTATATATTAGTTATCAAAGCCTAGAAAATAGCAGTAAGTGCGCAGAATATATTTTGAACTATTCAGGAGGTGAAAAGACATTTATCATAGATCAAACGATGGGAGGATCGACTTGGGTATATTTAGGTCACTATCCTTTCGATAAAGGTAAAACTGGTCAAGGATTGATTCTATTCAACTCTACTCCTAAAAAGCACAAGCACGTTAAAGGTAGCGTTGTAAGCGCAGATGCTGCTCGTTTTGGAGGAGGTATGGGAAATATAGCTAGAGGCTATGAGGACAAAGTGAGTGGCTACCCTCGTTTTGCTGAGGCTTCCCGCTACTATCTTCAATGGTCAGGACTTGACACTAGTGTCTACTCTCCTACCGGTAATAAGAGTGACTATATAGACGATTACACTTCAAGGGGACACTGGGTAAACTCCTTGATAGAAGACTATAATATTCCTATTGACCTTTCTCTTGCGATCCATACAGATGCAGGTGTAAAGCAGTCTGACACTATTGTAGGTACTCTTGCTATGTACTCTTCCTTATCCTACGAAGAAGAAAGTGAATATATCAATGGGGTATCAAGGGATATTGCTAGAGAATTTGCAGATATAGTGCAGACACAAATAATAAAAGATGTGGAGGCAAATTTCGATGTGGACTGGACACGCAGAGGCCTATGGGATAGGCGCTACTTAGAGACTAGAATACCAAAAGTTCCTGCGATACTAGTTGAAATGCTTTCGCATCAAAACCTAGCAGATATGAAGCTCGGACACGATCCTAAATTCAAATTTGTAATATCTCGCGCTATCTATAAAGGAGTCCTTAAGTTCCTAGCCTATAGTGAGGATGAAAAATATGTTGTTCAGCCACTTCCTGTTGAAAACTTTAGTATTGAGCTAGATATAAAAGATAAGAACAATCAAGCAAATGCTATTCTTAGTTGGGATGAAGTACTAGATCCTCTAGAAAAGAGTGCCAAACCGTCTCATTACATTGTCTACACCCGTAAGTCAGACCCCAAAGACAGCTTAACTCCTCTAAATAGTTTTGACCAAGGAATACTATGTAAGGACAATAAGCTTACTCTTGCTCTTAGTCCCGGTGTAATCTACTCATATAAAGTAGTAGCAGTAAATAAGGGTGGTCATAGCTTCCCTAGTGAAACTCTTTGTGCCTATATTTCTCCTGAGAACACTAAAAAAACAGCACTAATAGTTAACGCTTTCACACGCCTTGATGCACCTGAATCCTTTATGTCATTTGAGAATAATATGGCAGGTTTTAGAAGTGACTTTGATGCAGGTGTGCAATATGGCTACAGTACCTCATTGATAGGAGAGCAATATGAATACAATACGAATATACCTTGGAGAAGCGATGACGATCCCGGTTATGGTGCTAGCAGTAGTGAATACGAAACTAAAGTAATAGCTGGAAACACTATGGATTATCCTGTCCTCCACGCTAGAGCATTGGCCCTACTTGGATATAACGTAGCATCTAGTAGTATCGGAGCAGAAAATAAAAATGAGTATACACTTATAGATTTGATACTAGGCAAAGAATTAGATATTCCAGAAAACGAAATAACCAATCTTATTTCTAAGTGTGATAACTTTTTAATATCTGGTGAATATATTAGTGAAAACAATGAAGATTTCCTACATAGCACTTTACTAATAAACGATATGAAAGAATGGGCTTCTTCCGAAGGCAAGGTGATATCATCTCTAGATCCTAGCACTTCTTTTTCTTTCTACACTAAGCCAAATGAGGCTATATATTTTATTGAGTCACCAAGTGGATTTGATTCTGCTCTTCAAGACGGAGAAACTATTCTGGAGTATCCAGACACAGGAATTAGTGCAGGGGTAAAGAATCAAACTGACGATGTGACTATATTTGTTCTAGGTTTTCCTATAGAGTCCCTAAAAGAGCAAAGATCGATTAATACCCTATTTAGAACTATCCTTCTTTCTACAGATATCTAGTACTTCCTGGCCATACTTCTCAATAAATACCTCACCCACCCCTTTAATAGATGCTAAATCGTCAAGATTAAGTGGTAGAGTATTACTTATAGCTATCAAGGTTTTACTATGTGTTATACAATATGCTGGTATTCCTAGGTGCTTAGACTGCTTACTGCGCCAAGCTCTTAGCTCCTCATAAATATCAATATTCGTAGACACATCCACCTCGTCTTCTGAAGTAATTCTATTTTTAGGTTTTGCTGCCTTAGGGAATAACTTTTCCTTTCTGGCATCCATAGTTTCTAAAATTATTTTTGCCTTATTCTCAAGAAAGGCTTGCATTTCAAAGCCATTCTCCGCAATATAGGCCCAAAGCTTTAGTTTTAGTGCTAGTTCTGACAAAAAGACAGTAATGTTTTCCTTATACCTTTTTGATTTAACTTGTGAGTCAAAACTAAGAGAGGTAAATTTATGGAGCACTGGAACTATTGACTCATTTAGCTTAGAACTGAAGTAATTTGAGGCTTTTAAGAGTCTTTCTTTTAAATATGTATCTTCCTGATTCCCCTTTTTTACTAGCTTTACAAGAGTTCTATTAAATGTATTTGAAACAGTGAAAATCTCATCGTGTAAAATTTGTTTTAACGATGAGAACTCAGAGAATACTGTATCTGGGAGCTCAGTTACTGAATCTTTAAACAAAAAATAAAGAGACTCATAGTATATTTTTAGCACACTCAAATCAAAGACATCAACAAGTAACTGCTTGCAGAATTCATTCTTATCATCATCTAAATGAGCATCTGAAGGTAAAGCCTCTCGTACCTGCCCAGAAAATCCAGAAACCAAAGAATCACTAATTATGGAACTTGGCCCTATGGGAGATCTAAGAATTATTCCCTCTAGGCTCCTGCAGCGACTTAGAGCTACATATACCTGGCCATGACTAAAAGAGGCTTGTGCGTCGATTATTACATTATCAAATGTTAGACCTTGACTTTTATGGATGGTTATAGCCCAAGCTAATTTAAGAGGATATTGATAGAATAAGCCCTCGATATCAGAAATAATTGATTTAGTGTTTTCATCTATCGTATATTTTAAATTTTCCCAAAAATCTATTTCTACCGTAACCTCTTTTCCGTCTTGAGTTCGAACTAAAATATAGTCCTGATCTATTTCCTCGACTGTACCTAATGTTCCATTCACATAATCACGCTCAGGCTTTAGATCATTCTTTGTGAACATTACCTGCGCTCCGCATTTAAGATTTAATATGGGATCTTGGGGATACAAATATTCAGGGAAATTATCTACGATCTTTGCTTTAAATATATAATTTTCGCCCTCAAGCTCAGCTAGTTTTTTCTCATTAATAGAATCTGCTATCCTATTATGAGTTGTAAGAACAATACTATTTTGATAATCACTAGGCTCTAGGTTCTTTTTATAACGAGAATTTAACTTTTCTCTCAAGGCCGTTGTCATCTTATTGTCACGTACAGCTTCTAATAAGTTAATGAATTCAGAGTCACTTTGTCTATATATTTTGTCTAATTCAATACTTATGTAGGGATTATTCGTCAGAACCTTACTATCAAAAAAATATGGAGAAGCATAATGACTTCTTAGCATGTCCCACTCTTGTTCTCTTACAACTGGAGGTAACTGATGAACATCTCCGATCATCAATACTTGCACCCCTCCAAACGGTAAAGGACTCTTTCTCACCCTTTTTAGTAGAGAATCTATTTGATCTAATAGATCTGCTCTAAGCATACTAACCTCATCGATAATAATTAATTCTAATGAACGTATTATCTTTAGTTTAGTTTTTCGTAGTTTCTGTCCTCCATTAGGCATAAAGGCCTGAGTATGTTCATAATCTGGCAAACATACACCAAAAGGTAATTGAAAGAATGAATGAAGTGTAAGTCCGCCAGCATTTATCGCAGCGATACCTGTTGGGGCTAATACGACTAATCTCTTTGGGGATGTTTTGACTATTTCTCTTAGAAATGTTGTCTTCCCTGTTCCTGCCCTTCCAGTTAGAAAGACATTTCTAGAAGTACAGTTAATATACTCCCTGGCTAGTTCTATCTTCTCGTTTACTTCCACGTTATACTTAGACTAGTTTCTATTCGCAATATAAATATAGTAAACGGTTTCCAATCTCTCAGGCTGGACGCTATCTGGACTTTGACCATCGTAAGTAAAACTTGTATACTTACTAATTTTCCAAACCATGCTTTCAGAATCATATTCTGCCTCATAGCGTTTATTTAACCTATTCCAAAAACCAGAATGAGATTTTTCTTCAATGCTTAGAAGAGAAATAATGTTTGAGCTCTGACTCCCCTTTTTCTTGATTAGATTAGCAAAATCAAAACGCTCCTGATCTCCTACAGTTATTATAGCATTTATATCTAAATTATAATTATTTTCTATTTCACTGTAGGTAAAATTTGTGGTAAAGATATTTGCATCTACTTGTGAAGGAGTATGCGTTCTGTTTATAATTTGTACTAAATTATCTTCGTCCCAAGTATATGTATCATCGGAGCTAGTACTCTCCTTACCTACATTAGTACTTTGCATATTACTCCTTTCTAGTTTCTGTTCAGAATTGTAAAAATACTCACGAGTGATTTCAAATATAAACTCATCAGAATTAAGTACTTCTATTCTTTTTGAATACTCACTTTTAACCTTGTTGTTCTCCCCTAATATACAGTGAAGATTATCACTTTGCTCTGAATGACTTAGACTAGAAATTAGGATACTATCTTCTGAGTAGATAACAGACATTCTCTTTGAGGTATTTCTTGTAGAGGCCACCCATACTAGTCTGTTCTTACTATCGTAATTAAGTTGGAATTTTTCGATTTCCCCATCTAGGTACTCTACCTCTATTCGTTCAATATATTGTCCAAATTCACCATTCTTGTCTTTTTGACAAGCTGTGTTAAATAGTAAGAATAATGCCGTAATAAATATATATTTAATCATAATCTTTATTTTGCTGTACATAAGTCACATATTTTGCAAGGAAGACCTGTTGTTTCTCCAAAGTATAATAATAAACGCTGGCTTCTGCACATCGGAGAGTTTAAATCCTGCTCAGTGCTTGCATAAGAGATTATAGCGTTCATCTTTTCAAGGTAGCGTTGCTCTCTATGATCATAGTCTTTTTTTGAAATATACAGATTTCCTGGGACTAAGCGTTCATTTATAAAGGAAATTAACGGCGAATGAGACCTAGGTATATATTTAATTATTTTCATCTTTGCGAGAGTTTTTAGTTTATGTTCTACCGCCGCTTGAGAATCTCTCAATGCCCTCGCTATAAAAGTTTCATCGATTGACACATAATTAGAAAAAAGTGCAGGGTATATCCTCATTACACCCTTAATTAAGGTGTCTAAGTCTGGGTTATTTAATTGTATTTTATATAACTCATCCCTATTTACACTGAATGTCATTCTACTTGGATTATCTATTTCCTCTGTAAAAATCCAGTAATTACATATTTCGATATATTTTATTGCATAATATGCTCTTGCTGTATGTAGTTGGTATTTTTTTGCAAAATCTTCTAAACTAAATTTATAGGTAGAACCTTTTCCATCTTCGTAAGCTATGGATAGATACATAAATACCTTTTGGTAAATATCCTTTATGAAATCTATTTCAGGAAAATTCACATTATGTACCTGCTTAAGCCTTTTTATATCAGAGTCATTCCATAGTAGAACCGCATAGGATTTATTTCCATCTCTTCCTGCCCTTCCAGCTTCCTGATAATATGCCTCTATCGACTCTGGCATATCAAAGTGACATACAAATCTTACATCTGGTTTATCTATTCCCATTCCAAAGGCATTAGTAGCTACCATTATTCTAAGCTCTCCTTTTTTCCATCGATCTTGTTTATCGGATCTCATATTTGAACTTAGTCCAGCATGGTAAAAGTCAGCCTCTATCCCCATAGATGCAAGGAATGCTACTAATTCTTCTGCTTTAGCACGTTTTCTTACATAAACTATACCTGAACCAGGTACTGAATTACATATTTGAATTAAGCGACCATACTTATCCTCAATTTTTCTAACTATATAGACTAGATTTGACCTAAAAAAAGTGGATAGTATTTTATTACTTTCTTTAAATCCGAGTTTTTCCTGAATGTCCTGTGATACTTTTTCTGTTGCTGTAGCAGTCAGGGCTATAACTGGCACATCTGGTAATTGTTCTCTAAGCTTAGATATTTGTAAGTATTCAGGTCTAAAATCATAGCCCCACTGCGAGATACAATGAGCCTCGTCTACAACGATGTAGTTTACATTCATTTTTTCGACCCTTGTCTTGAATATTCTTGTCCTTAACCTTTCAGGTGAAAGATATAGGAATTTATATTCACCATAAATAGCATTGTCTAGAGTAATGTCTATTTCACGCGCTGTCATTGAAGAATTTATGCATAGCGCACTTATGCCTCTAGCTTTTAGATTCTGAACTTGATCCTTCATCAAGGAAATTAGAGGAGTTACTACTAGCGCAATACCCTCTGTTGCCATACTTGGCACTTGGAAACAAATAGATTTCCCACCTCCCGTAGGAAGAATAGCTAGGGTATCCTTTTTATCTAGCGCAGAAGTAATTATATCTTCTTGTTTTGGGCGAAAAGAATCATACCCCCAGTACCTCTTCAAAATCTCTCTAATCATATATGCTCTTCATTAATACATAGACAAAGATACACTAGATTTTCTAAATACTAACACTTGCTAGAAAAAAGAAACTATATTTATTTGCATCTATTACTCTTCTATTTATTGTAATCATTTACAATTTTCACATTCATATTACCAACAAGAAATATGACTATAGATTTTCCTTTTTATGTGTCCAATGCAGGTCTAGGGAATATTTATTAACTTTTTTTTCGTTATTACTAAATAAATAATTAACATTGTTTGCTAATACAACTAATAGAAACTATACTTATGAAGCTGAACCTCGAACAATACGGCATAGTCAACGTGCCTGAAATCTCATATAACACTTCCTATGAAGAACTTGCAAAGGATGAACTAAATACGAACCTACAGGGTTACGAAAAAGGTAGTCTTAGCGAACTTGGAGCTGTAAACGTAATGACAGGTATATATACTGGTAGATCTCCAAAAGATAAATTCTTTGTAAAAGATGAAATAAGCGATGACACTATATGGTGGACGTCACCAGAATATAAGAATGACAATAAACCTTTGAGCAAGGAATCGTGGGTTGAAGTAAAAAAGATAGCTCAGAATCAGCTTTCAGGCAAAAAGCTCTATGTTATGGATACATTTAGCGGAGCTAACCTAAGTAGCCGTAAGAAATTTAGGTTTATTACTGAGGTGGCCTGGCAAGCGCACTTTGTAAAAAATATGTTCATTCGTCCAACTGAAGAAGAATTGGAAAATTATGGAGAACCTGATTTTGTTATATTAAATGCATCTAAAGCAAAGGTTGATAATTATAATGAACTCGGTCTAAACTCACCTACCGCTATCGTTTTTAGTCTCAGCGAAAAAATGCAAGTGATAATTAACACCTGGTATGGAGGTGAGATGAAAAAGGGTATGTTCTCATATATGAACTACTGCCTTCCTCTAAAGGGAATAGCCTCTATGCATTGCTCTGCAAACGTTGGCCATAACGATAATACAGCCATATTCTTCGGTTTGTCTGGAACTGGAAAAACTACTCTTTCAACCGATCCTAAAAGGCAACTTATTGGAGATGACGAACATGGATGGGACGACGATGGTATATTCAACCTTGAAGGCGGGTGTTATGCTAAGGTTATTGACCTATCTAAGGAGAATGAACCTGACATCTACAATGCGATAAAGAAGAATGCTCTTCTGGAGAATGTAACTTTAGACGAGAGAGGAAAAGTGAACTTCAGTGATAAAAGCATAACTGAGAATACTAGGGTATCCTACCCCATAAATCATATAAAAAACATTAAGCAAGGGTCGAAAGCAGGGCATGCAACAAAGGTTATTTTCCTAAGTGCTGACGCCTTTGGTGTGCTTCCTCCAGTTTCTAAGCTTAGCCCTGAACAAACACAATACTATTTCCTTAGTGGCTTTACTGCAAAGGTGGCTGGAACCGAGAGAGGTATTACAGAACCTAAGCCTACTTTCTCCGCTTGTTTTGGGGCGGCATTTTTGAGTCTTCACCCGACAATATATGGACAAGAATTAGTGCGAAAGATGGAAAAGGCAGGTGCACAGGCTTATCTTGTAAACACTGGCTGGAACGGTAGTGGAAAACGCATCTCGATAAAAGATACAAGAGGAATCATTGATAGTATCCTAGATGGCTCTATAGAAAAGACATCCTTTAGTGATATTCCATATTTTAACCTTAGTATTCCGAAGGAACTTCCTAATGTCGATTCTTCAATTTTAGATCCAAGAAATAGCTATAATAACCCTAATGAATGGGACGTGAAAGCTAAGGATTTATCTGAGCGCTTCATTAAGAACTTTGAAAAATTCTGCGGAAACGATGCCGGTAAAGCATTAGTTGACGCTGGACCAAAATTGTAAAATACATAATTAATGCCTACATTAGCCCCTATGAAACTTGCAATCATCGGGGCCGGAGCGGCAGGATTTTTCTGTGCAACAGAGCTTAGAATCCTTAATAAATCTATTGATATAGTTATATTTGACAGTGCAGAACTGGCACTTAGAAAAGTGAAGGTGTCTGGTGGCGGGCGATGTAATCTTACTAACTCCTTTGAGAACATAGAGGGTATTGCAAGTGCATATCCTAGAGGAAATCAGCTTATGAAGAGACTATTTAAGTCTTTCAACCATAGGGATGCTTATGAATGGTTCGAGGATAGAGGCATCAGGCTGTACACTAATGACGAAGAATGCGTATTCCCAAGGTCCGAATCCTCTCAGGAAATAATAGACATGTTTACAGACTTTGCAAGAAGCAATAACATTAGGCTCGTCCTCTCCACAAAGATTACAGATATCAAACAGCAAGAAACATCCTACTTAATTAGCACAAAAAACGGAGAGGAATATCCATTTGATTATGTACTAGTGAGCACAGGAGGCTCCCCTTCGATAAAAGGGCTTAGCTTTTTGAAGAATTTATCTCTTGAGCTTAACCCTCCCTCTCCCTCTCTTTTTGGATTCAAGGTAGAGAACTCTATTACTGAACTAAGCGGTATAGTGGTTCCAAATACAATATTATCATTACAAGGCACTGGAATAAAGTCCGAGGGAGATCTACTTATTACTCACTGGGGCCTTAGTGGACCAGCTGTTTTAAAACTATCCTCATACGCATCAAAAGAGCTTAGCGAGGCTAAGTATAATTCTGCCTTCAGCATCAACTGGTGCGGGGAGAAGAATTATGATATTGTTTCGCAGAAACTTAAGAAAGAAATCTCTGAAGCTCAAAAAAAGCAAATTCAATCGATCAAATGCTTCAAATTAAGTTCTAGAGTTTGGGCCCATATCCTTAGAAGAGCTGGGATAGAGACTGGAAAAAGATGTAGCGAAATCGGGAGTAAAACAATTAATAAATTGGTTAATACTTTGATTAATGACACCTATGATATATGTGGACGTGCTTCTCACAAAGAGGAATTTGTCACCTGCGGTGGAGTTTCCCTACAATCTATCAAAGCAGCAAATCTCGAAGCTAAAGATCATCCTAATCTATACTTTGCTGGAGAAGTTCTCGATGTAGATGGTATAACTGGTGGCTTTAATCTTCAAGCTGCCTGGACTACTGGCTATGTAGTAGCTCATTCAATTAACAATAGTATAGGTAAATAAAAAAGTCACAAATCGCTACAGAGAGGATTTGTGACTCATTTTATAAATTTTAAAATTACTCTAGTACGTATTGAACTGGAGTGTTATATCCTACTGGTACTGTGTTTGCATTTGTAGAATAGTATTCACCGTTACCATTATCTTCTAAAACTACAGCTAATACCCTACAGTTCTCTGCTGTATATTTAGGATCTATTTCTAATGTATATGATTTTGAAAAGCCTGTACCTGCACCGACTTGTCCTATTACATCACCTATAGCTCCTTCCTGTGATAAAGTACTTCTTAAGATATTCTGATGAATGTACATATCTTTTAAAGGTGAGCCGATTTGCGCATTATTTTTAACGATCTTCTCATCTTCAATTAGTAGAACTAATAATCTATAATTTCCAGCTTCAACAAAGTTTACTTCTACATCAGCATTCAGTGTAGACCCCTCAAGTGTAGTATTGATCAAGATTCCTGTCTTAGCGGGAATAGCAAATTGCTGATCAAGGATACCTCCCAATACAGATTCTGTAATGGTTGTGATAGTTGTAGATTTCACAAAATTCGCATTTACTGTTGGCCAAGCTAGAGTATTTAGGTAATCATCAAATGGCTTCTCGTGAACACGTCCCTGAGATGTTAAGATGTCATTATAATGTATTGCAACAGTATGAATCTCTCTTGGGTTTTGATAAGAGGCTTCCTTAATTAATTTTGCCGCTTCTGGGCAGTTGGTACACCATAGACCTGTAACGTAAAGAATGGTATTTCCTTTCAACAGAGCTGCTCCTGGAGCTGGAGTACGAACTTCTACTTCTATCACATCTGATAAGAATTCTTCTCCCTCTTCATTTATATATGATACTGAAAACTCATGCTTTCCGACTTCATTACCAATGAATTTGTTATCTAATATCTCTGAACTCACACCATTTGTTACAACTGTTAAGGTGTATGTATCAGATAATACAGGTGTTCCTTTATATTGTACACGGAAGGTAGCTACATCTCCTTCTTGTAATAATTTCTTATCCACAGTGAAGACAATATCTTCAGATACTGTAACGTAACCAAGGTGATTTCCTACACAAGAAGAGAAAAACGTAAGGGCTAAAATCGCCAATGCTAAATATTTAATTACTTTCATTTCAATAATATTTTAGAAAATTAAACTCATCATTAGATTAAGTCCTGTATATGCTGGCTGTACACGACATACGCCACCGGAACATACATAACCTTCTCTATTTCTTCCATAGTTTAAAGCTACCCTTAGGTTCTTATGAGTAAAACTTGTACCTACACTATAATAATGTAATTGATCCCCTAACATTACTCCGTCAACTTTGCGACCTATATTATACATATCGCTAACATAGAAGCTCCATTTTGGTGCAACATTAAGTTCTAATAATGCAGAAACCCAGTCTCCTTGATATTCTTGAGAGTATAAATATTGAACTTCAGCTCTCATAGAGGTCTTTCTTGTAAATTTATATGTCACATCTGCTACAAATACATTATTTGCGATAGTTGTTCCCATATTTCCTTTTCCTCCATCTTCTGAGATTTCTTGGATAGTTACTAAAAATACTGTCTTCAAGTTTTTATTCCACCATTTCTCTACGTCCATAGTGATATCTCTATAAACTAGAGGGCTGAAATCTTGCTTATTAGCTTTCTCAAGTGAGTGGACATAAGAAGCATTAGCATGAACCTTCATACCTCTTTTACCTCCTAAGGTAGTCCCTCTTTTGAAATTATAGAATACGTCTAATTGACCTCCTACTTCTCCATTAGCATAAGCTGAAAGTGGCTTCATAAGAGCTAGAGAATATCCCTGCTGCATAGAAAGAGCTGGAATATAATTTAAAGAGTTACTTGGGTATAAATTCGTTGTTCTATAAAGATTAGTCTGCATATTATCTAGTCTACGGAATGTTCCCATAACTGACAATGGACCATCAGAATAGTTCATCTCTATTAACTGTGCATTACCAGGTCTTAACTCAGCCTGTCCTGTTTTGTTATTAAAGTATAAATCTGCTTGTCTTCCTACATATTCAGCCTTGAAAGCTATACGATCCCACTCGTATATAGCTCGTGCAGAGTATGAAATATTCGACATAGGAATATCTTTTCCGTCTACAGTTGTAGGCAAAAGAGGATCTAGCATAGTTTCGGTCTTATGCAAAATACTACCTTCAAGAACTATTCTATGCTCGTATAGATTTAATAAAGTAGATAAATCAAAACTTACATCTCCTCCTGCTAATAAGGTTAAACCGTTAAACTCATTAGTATCGAAAAAGTCTAGTCCACTAGGAACCTGAACTTGACCATTTGGATCAAAACTTCTACTATAACCCATATAATTTCTAGGAACACCATAGAAGGCTTTGAACTGTAAGTAATCAGTAGCATTTAGAGTAAATCTAGCTCCACCGACTGAATTATTAATTCCTAGGAATCTATCTTCGTAACTTCTATATAGTAAACCACTTCCTAGCTGCTCATAGAAGTCTCCAAGAGTTACGCTAAAGTTCTTTCCATTATATGATACATACTTCATAGGTAATGATAAACCATTAATGGTTTTTTCATAACCCATTAGTGCTTGTGGATAATATTCAGCTTGTAAACCAGCTACCCAGTTTCCATTTCTATATTCAAGCTTCAAAAAGTTATTTGAACCATAATTTCCTGGAGGAACTTGATAATTTGGAACACTTGCATCTTCAACATAGAAGATAGAATTTGTCTCAAAACTACCTGTTAGAGTTCCAGAATTTTTCTGCTTCTTTGGCTCTTTATCCTTTGATTGCTCTGTTGATTCTACTGAAATATCCGTTGGCTTTTCAGTATTATCAGCAAACACTATTTGAGAAGAAAGAATAGATACTGCAGAAAATAATAATAAATATCTTGATATTCTCATTTTAGTTCTCTGCATTCTCTAATAATACATCTAATACTTCAGCTTCTCCACCAGGTGAATATCCTGTGTGCTTATAAATCATGTTTCCATCCTTATCGAAAACAAAAATTTGAGGAGTTACGATTACATTAAGTGCACGCTTAAAATCTTGGTTAGTGTCAAATAACAATGTGAAATCTGTCCATCCGCGACCTTGAGCAAGTGATTTAGCTCTTGTAATCCCTCTTGCATCATCTGTAGATACAGCAACTACTCTAAAATCTACTTCTTCGCTCCAATCCATAAATTGTTCACTTATCGCGTCTAACTCCATAATACATGGCTTACATGTGATAGACCAAAAAGATACTACGAAAGGAGTCTTGCCATCTACTAAATCTGCTGTATTAAATGATACACCTTTTTCAGTTTCTAGGGTTACACTTGGAAAATTTTGTGCGTTTGCTTGAAGTCCGAACATAAGCAAAGCTGCAAATAAAAATAATTTTGTCTTCATATAAATATAATATTAATGTCTTTTGTTCGTAATTTTACGAATTAATTGCAAATATAGCAGATTTTTCTTTTCTCGGCAAACAATGCAACTGAATATCACCACCTATTTTAAGCCCTAAAGAGTTAAGTGCTTGAAATGCAGAATCATAAGCTAAGGAAGGTGTATTATTATTATCACTAATGTGGCACAGATATATAGATTTTAACTCAGAATGATAGGCTTTTTTTAAGGTATCAGCACATTCAGAGTTGCTTAAATGCCCATAACCAGACATTATTCTATTCTTTAAATCTGTCATATAAGGTCCCTTTATTAACATTTCTCTGTCATAATTTGCCTCAATTATCAAATGATTCGCTTTCTTACAATAATCTATCACCTCTTGAGACACTGATCCTATATCAGTTAAAAATACAAATTTCTCGCCAAAAAAATCTAAAAAATAGCCTAGTGTTTGTGTTGCATCATGTGGCACTTCAAAAGCAGTAAACTTTATTCCTCGATGTTCCATCACTTGATCCTTTAAAATAGATCTTCTACACCCCGTTAAACAGTTTACAGTGCAAGGATGAGTCTCCAGTGCAGTATGAAGCTTTGCTGTCGCAAATACAGGTACTGAAAGTTTTTTTGCAACTGTTCCTAAGTGTTTGATATGATCCATGTGATCGTGAGTCACTAAGATCGCTGCAATATTTGTTAGTGAGAATTTACTTTGCAACGAAATAGCTTTTAGAGTTCTTAACGAGACTCCCATATCTATCAATATTGCGATATCGTTATTGCCTATGTAATAACAATTACCGCTACTCCCGCTCAAAAAACTCTGAAATACAGTCATATAAACTATCTTTTGGGTTATAAAGTATTGTTTTAAATCCAAGACCAGAGGCCATCTCGATGTTAGCTGGAAAGTCATCTATAAAGAGTGTCTCCTCAGGTTTAATCTTAGCTTTTTTTAGCATTTTGTCGAAAATTGCTCGGTCTGGTTTAGCGTATCCAAGTTCAAAAGAGAGGTAGCATTTTACAAATAACTCCTCCATTTTATAACCCTTATCTAAAAAAAACTCTCTTGATTTTTCTATACAGATTGGATTAGTATTACTAAGCATATACAAATTATAATCATGCTTATAAAAAAGTAGGGTCTCTATTTTATCTTGTGGAATATCGCATAAGTATCTATTCATCGAATAATCTATCTCACTATCAGTGGGACCTTTAGCTCTTCCATTCTCGATAGTTGTAGAATTAGCTCTTACTATCTGTCGAAACTGCCTTGCATTAATTTCTCCGATGTCAAATTTTTCAAAAAATCCCATATTTCTATAAGAACTAAGGAACTTTGCAGCCTCTTTATAACCAATGATTTCATCAAAAGCTCTAATACAGGCGATTCGATTTAATGGTATAATTACTCCTCCTAAGTCAAATACTATGTTTTTTATCATAAATATTTACTATAAGCGAGTAATAAGTTCGATAAAAATCCTAGACATTCTATCTGCGGCTGCATTAGCTGCAGCTACTACATCTTCTCCACTATTTTCAAAATCTTCAGCATAGTCATCATGTGCCTCATTTGTTATTACTGATATTCCGAATACTGGAATCGATGAATGCCTTGCAACTATTACCTCAGGGATAGTAGACATTCCTATCGCATCTCCTCCTATCATTCTGAAATATTTATACTCACTCGGTGTCTCGTAAGAAGGCCCCGTACCGGCTAAATATACGCCTTTTTTTAGTTCAATATTAAGATCAGAGGCTACCTCCTGTGCTAACTTTATTAATTTAGGCTCATAAGGTCTTGTCATATCCGGGAAGCGTGGCCCAAATTCATCTAAGTTCTGCCCGATTAGTGGATTAGGTAACTTATTAATATGATCTTTAATTATCATCAAATCTCCTAATTTAAAGTCAAAGTTTACTCCACCTGCAGCATTCGAAACAAGTAAATATTCTATTCCTAACTTCACCATCACTCTTATCGGAAGAGTGACTTGATCCATAGTATAACCCTCATAGTAATGAAATCTACCTTGCATGGCTATTACATATTTTCCTCCTAATTCTCCTGCGATGAAGGCCCCCCTATGTCCCATAGCTGTAGACAGTGGGAAGTTTGGGACGTCCGAATAATTTATCACTACTGGATCACTTATCATCTCAGCTAACTTTCCTAATCCACTTCCTAAAACAATCCCAACTACAGGCCTATTTGGAAGTATATTTTTTAGGTAGTTGAATGCTGAATTTATTTTATCTATTTTCTCGCACATATTATGTGTTTTTATTTTTTTTCAGAATAATTTTGCACAAAAGTAAGAAATATCAAAGATTTTTGAAAATTTATAAAAAAAATGTATCTTTATGACTATATTTGCGTCCTAATGAATATATGTAAATATTAAGAGAAATATGATAACAAAAGAATTAATTTCACCAAAAAGCGTTGTAGTGGTAGGTGGCTCGGATGATGTCCAAAAGCCTGGAGGAGCTACGCTTAGAAACATAATTAATAATGGTTTTAAAGGAGATTTATATGTTGTAAATCCTAAAGCTGAAGAAGTTCAAGGAGTTAAGTCATATAAAGATGTAAACGAACTACCGAGTGTTGACTGTGCAGTTTTAGCTATCTCAGCTAAATTTTGCGTACAAGCAGTTGAGACCCTATGTAATAAAAAATCGTGTAAGGGTATAATCATTTTATCTGCTGGATTTCACGAGGATAGCGAAGAAGGAGCTGAACTAGAGCGCCAGATTGTTGAAATCTGTAACTCTACTGGCACAGCACTTATTGGCCCTAACTGTGTAGGGGTGATGACTCCTGACTTCACTGGAGTGTTTGTTCAACCTATACCAGTACTAACACCTAGTGGAATAGATATTATCACTGGTTCTGGAGCTACAGCTGTATTTATTCTTGAAATGGCAGTTCAACTAGGTTTACAGTTCAACAGCGTTTACTCTGTTGGAAACTGTGCACAAATCGGAGTTGAAGAAGTACTAGAATATATGGATCAAACCTTTGTCCCTACTGATAAGCCAAAGGTGATAATGCTTTATATTGAGAGTATTAACAAACCAGATAAGCTATACAAGCACGCTGCATCCCTAATAAGAAAAGGAGCTCGCATAGCAGCTATTAAATCAGGATATAGTGAAGCAGGTAGTAGAGCAGCATCTTCTCATACAGGTGCCCTAGCCTCTCCAGACAAAGCAGTAGACGCTTTATTCAGAAAAGCTGGAATAATACGTTGTTATGGAAGAACTGAGTTAGTTACTGTTGCAGCAGCTATGACTTACCCAGAATTAATTGGAAATAAAATAGCGGTTATCACACATGCGGGAGGACCTGCAGTTATGCAAACAGATGTTTTATCATCAAACGGAATAGATATACCTCATATTTCTGGACCTAAAGCAGATGCTCTATTAGAGAAACTTTATCCAGGATCATCAGTAGCTAACCCTATTGACTTTTTAGCAACAGGTACAGCAGAGCATTTATCCGCTATCATTGATGCTTGCGAAAACGATTTCGATGTTGATGCTATGACTATTATCTTTGGTAGCCCTGGATTAACAACAGTATACGATGTATATGATCTAATACTTGAAAAAATCAAAACTTGTAAAAAGCCTATATACCCTGTATTCCCATCTATAGTAAATGTTGCTGATGAGATCAGAGTATTCCAAGAAAAAGGTGGAGTAAGTTTCCCTGATGAAGTAGCGCTAGGTGCAGCTATCGCAAAAATAGCTAATCGTTCAGCAGTACCTACTGATTTAGAATTACCTCCTGTAGATAAAATACTTATCAGAAAGATTATAGACGAGAGTGAAAATGGTTATTTAGCACCTGAAAAGGTTCAGCTACTTCTTGATGCAGCTGGAATCTCTCGCGCAAAAGAGCTTGTTGTCGATAATATTGATGATGTTATCTCTGCTGCTAAAGAGCTTGGCTATCCTCTTGTTATGAAAGTAGTAGGTCCAGTTCATAAGTCTGATGTCGGGGGTGTTGTTCTTAATGTTAAAGACGATGAGACTGTAGTTAATGAATTCAACAGGATGATGAAAATCAAAGATACTACTGGTATCCTTCTTCAACCTATGCTTAGTGGAACTCAAATTTTCGCAGGCGCAAAAAGAGATGAGAAATTCGGACACTTAATTATGGCAGGACTTGGTGGCATATATATTGAGGTATTCAATGATATTAACTCTGCTCTATCTCCGGTATCTAAGCTAGAAGCACAAGAGATGATTGACTCTCTTCGTAGCATCAAGCTAATGCAAGGAACAAGGGGACAGGAAGGTGTAAATATCCCTCTTTTCAATGAGGCTATCAGAAGGGTATCTGCTCTTTGCGAAGTAGCACCAGAGATATTTGAAATGGATATCAACCCTCTACTAGGTAATGAAAAGCAAGTTATCGCTGTAGATGCAAGAATTAGAATAGAAAAAGAATAACATGTTTAAAAAGCTTATAGGATGGTTTAATTCCCAAAGTCCTAACGTAAAAGGATATTTAATAATAATTGTTATCCTCGTTATAGGAATTATTTTAAGATGGGACTTTATTCTTGATAGCTTTTCAGGCGAAAAATAAATTTTTAACATTAATAATAAATAATACAATTATGGCAGTACGCGGAGCAATAGTAGTAGATACTGAAAAATGCAAAGGATGTTCAGTTTGCATTTCAAACTGTCCTACTAAGACAATAGGCTTGTCTAATGAAGTGAACAGTAAAGGTTATAATTTTGTAATCATGACTGACCCTGAATCTTGTACAGGTTGCACAAACTGTGCAATAGTATGTCCTGATACAGTAATTACAGTTTATCGTACAAAGATTTAATAAAAAACAAAGAAATATGGCAGAAAAAATTCTAATGAAGGGTAATGAGGCCATCGCATTCGGAGCTATTGACTGTGGATGTGACGGATACTTCGGATACCCTATTACGCCTCAATCGGAAGTGATGGAGACGTTAATGGTTGAAAAACCATGGGAAACTACAGGTATGGTAGTACTTCAAGCTGAAAGTGAGACTTCATCTATAAATATGGTATATGGTGGTGCCGCTTGCGGTAAAAAAGTAATGACTTCTTCTTCAAGTCCTGGAGTGAGTCTTATGTGTGAGGGTTTAACTTACCTTGCTGGTGCTGAACTACCTTGTGTTATCGTTAACATTATGCGTGGTGGTCCTGGTCTAGGTACTATCCAACCAAGCCAGGCTGACTATTTTCAGGCAGTTAAAGGTGGTGGACACGGAGACTACAAGATGATTGTACTAGCTCCTGCTTCAGCGCAAGATATGTATGACTTCGTTGGCGAAGCCTTCGACTTAGCTTTCAAATATCGTAACCCAGCTATGATTCTTGGTGACGGTGTTATCGGTCAGATGATGGAAGCAGTTGAAACACACGCTCCTATAGCTAGATGGTCTACTGAGCAAGTTAAGGAACTTACTGACTCATGGGCTACTACAGGTAAAGGTGAGCACAGAAAAGGTAACACTATTACTTCTCTTTCTTTAGAGGCTGACGTTCAGGAAAGATTCAACATCAAACTTCAAAAGAAATATGCTGAAATCGAAGAGAACGAAGTAAGATATTCTACATACAAAGCAGATGATGCTGAGCACCTAATCGTAGCTTACGGTTGTATGTCTCGTATCGCTGAGAACGTTGTAGACATCGCTCGTGAGAATGGAGTTAAATTAGGACTTCTTCGTCCAATCACTCTTTTCCCTTTCCCTAACAAGCAAATCGACGCTCTAGTTCCACAACTAAAATCTATGATGTCAGTTGAGCTTAGTGCAGGTCAGATGGTTGAAGATGTTAGACTTGTTGCAAATGGTAGAGTTCCTGTAAGTTTCTACGGTCGCCAAGGTGGTAATATCCCTTCTCCAGAAGAAGTTTATGAAGCATTTATTAAAACAATCAAATAATCAGGCAAAATGGATATAAAAGATATAATTAAACCTGAAAATAAGGTTTACGGAAAAACACCTGTACTTACTGATAATGTACTACATTACTGTCCTGGTTGTTCTCATGGTACAGTACATAAATTAATAGCAGAAGTTATAGAGGAAATGAATATTCAAGAAGAGACTATCGGAGTTTCTCCTGTAGGATGTTCTGTATTTGCATATAACTACCTAGATATCGACTGGCAACAAGCTGCTCACGGACGTGCTCCAGCACTAGCTACAGCTATAAAAAGACTTATGCCAGAGAAATATGTATTTACTTACCAAGGTGACGGAGATATGGCTTCTATCGGTACAGCTGAAATTCTTCACGCTTGTGCAAGAGGTGAGAATATCGTTGTATTCTTTATCAACAACGCTATCTACGGTATGACTGGAGGTCAAATGGCCCCTACTACTCTTATCGGTCAGGTAACTTCAACTTCTCCTTATGGTAGAGTTCCTGAGCTTAACGGATATCCTATGAGGATTTCTGAAATGTTAGCTCAGCTTGAGGGTACTTGTTACATCACTCGCCAAAC
The DNA here is from genome assembly GCA_964369605.1 of uncultured Muribaculaceae bacterium. Taxonomy (GTDB): domain Bacteria; phylum Bacteroidota; class Bacteroidia; order Bacteroidales; family UBA932; genus CAYJFD01. Next base: position 24,514 of record CAYJFD010000004.1, read on the forward strand.
AGTTTTAACTCCTGGTGATGTTCGTAAGACTAAGAAAGCGATTCGCAAGGCTTTCGAGAATTCAGCTCAGAAGAAAGGTACATCTCTTGTTGAGATCGTATGTAACTGTAACTCTGGTTGGAAACTTTCTCCAGTTAATGCTTATGAGTGGTTAAAAGAAAATATGCTTCCTTTCTATCCACTTGGTGATATTAAAGATAGGTAGTAGTAAATAATTAATAGTAAAAATATGAAAGAAGAAATAATTATAGCAGGTTTTGGTGGACAAGGAGTCCTTTCTATGGGAAAAATCCTTGCATACTCAGGAATAATGCAAGATAAAGAAGTTACTTGGATGCCATCTTACGGTCCAGAGATGCGTGGTGGTACAGCTAACGTTTCTGTTATTCTTAGTGATACGAAGATTAGTTCTCCTATATTAAGTAAGTTTGATTCTGCAATTATACTAAATCAGCAGTCACTTGACAAATTCGAGGAAGCAGTTAAGCCAGGTGGAGTTTTAATCTATGATCCAAATGGTATTATTCGCCATCCAGAGAGAAAAGATATCAATATCTATAAAATAGCAGCCGTTGAAGGAGCAGCTACTTTAGGAAATGCAAAAGCATACAATATGATCGTTTTTGGCTCATACCTAAAAGTTAAGCCTATCGTATCTATGGATAATGTTATCGCAGGTTTAAAGAAATCTCTTCCACCTCGTCATCACAAGTTAATCCCTATGAATGAACAAGCTATTTCATTAGGAATGGAATTAATCGAGGTCGTTAACGAAGTTAAGTAATAACACAAATATAATCTAACTACGCTGTCTAAAACATAAACTTAATGGATTTAGGCAGCGTTTTTTTACCATGAAAGAAGGATTAACCCATACCAGTACTACGACCGTAGACAATACAAATGTCGCATCTGCTGTCGCATCAGGCACACTTGAAGTATTTTCAACACCTGCTATGATAGCACTAATGGAAAAAGCAGCATACTTGGCTGTAGAGAACTCTATTTCCGATGAAGAATCAACTGTTGGAACAGATCTAAATATTAAGCACTTAAAGGCATCACCTATCGGTGAAGCAATATCTGCTAAAGCAACTTTAGTAAAAATAGAAGGCAGAGCATTAACCTTTGAGGTTGAAGCCCACGATTCAAAAGGGAAAATAGGTGAAGGAATGCATACTAGATATATTGTCAATATCGAAAAGTTCCTCTCAAAGATTCAATAACTATAGAATAATCCCTTTATGAGAATTACTCTGAAGGGATTATTTTAGTTTTCGTTTCATACTAGCGACCCTAAGTCGCATCATTATTCCAGTTAAAGTCAAACCAGCTGGATATCCAACCCACACTCCTATCAAGCCTAAATCAAAGACAAAACCACAGATATAGCTTAATGGCAATGCTATAATAAAATAACCTACGAAGGAGATTAAAGCCATAGCCTTTACATCCGACATCCCCCTAAGTGCATTAGCATAAGTTATCTGCAGTGCATCTCCAAATTGATACAATATCAACATACCTACTAGTCCTGTAACTGTCTTTATTACCTCCAAATCTGATGTAAAAAAAGTAGCTACCTGATTCTTTAACAGATAGTATGCAGTAGAGGTGACCAAGGCCGCACATATAATTATATGAAAACCTGCTCTAATTACCCTTTTCATAGATAGGTAATCTTCACGACCACAGTAATTACTTACCTTTATAGATAGTGCCGCTCCTAGACCATAATATATCATAAATCCAAATGTGGAAATCGTAGTCAATACTTGTTGAGCAGCTAACTCGACCTTACCTATCCACCCTATCATTACCACCGAGATACTAAATAAGGCCGTTTCCATACCCATTTGAAGTGCTACCATTATTCCCATATCAAAGAGCCTCTTTATAGTATTGAAACTAATTTTCGCCTTAGAAAAGGCTATCCTATAAACTTTATAAACATCTGTTCTAAAGAATACGAATAAAAAAGCTATAACAGTGAAAACTCTAGCTGCAAATGTTGAGATACCTGCACCTATGACTCCCATTGCAGGTATGCCTGCAAAGCCATAAATAAATATAAAGTTTCCTAGTATATTTATAAGATTTGAAATCAACATAATATACATAGGTGTCTTTGTATCATTTACTCCATCTGAGAACTGCTTGAATGAGTTAAATACCATAATAAATGGCAATGAAAAAAGATGGAGTAAGTAATAGCCCTTAATCAAGGGTAATAATTCTGTTGGAGGATTGAGTTTATCGACATAAAACCAAAGAGCCCCCATAGCTATAAACATTATGATTCCGATGGAGAAGTTCGTTAATATACTATTCTTTAGTAGCTCTCCTGCCCTATCACTCTCATTTCTACCGAAGGTTTGCCCCACAAGTGGTGTCAGTCCATAGGCAAAGCCTAGTCCGAAGAAAATTGAAATATTAAAAATACTTAAAACAAAAGAGGCAGTGGCTAAATCAGGGGTAGCATACCTTCCTACCATTACATTATCAACGACTCCAACCAGTATTATTCCAAGCTGTCCTACAACTATAGGTATTCCTAATTTTAAAATATCACGATAATGTGATTTCAAGCTATTAATATTTTTTAAATCCTTCACTTTCTCCAATACATTATATACAGAAAGGCTATCTTATAGACAGCCTTTGATGTATTCATAAATATTATTTTTATTTATTTTGCGATAGATACAGAGCGAGTTTCTCTAATTACAGTGATTTTAACCTGTCCAGGGTAAACCATCTCCTCTTGAATCTTTCTTGCTATATCACTTGATAGTAATTCTGCATCTGCATCTGTTACTTGTTCTGCACCTACTATTACTCTAAGCTCACGTCCTGCTTGGATAGCATAAGTCTTAACTACTCCGTGATGAGATAAAGCTATATTTTCCATATCCTTTAACCTCTTGATATAAGACTCTATTACTTCTCGTCTTGCACCTGGTCTTGCACTAGATATAGCATCCCCCACTAATACTAGAGGTGAAATTAATGAATTCATCTCTATCTCTTCGTGGTGAGCCCCGATAGCATTACATACCTCTGGCTTCTCCTTATACCTTTCAGCTAACTTCATACCTAGGATTGCGTGTGGTAACTCTGTCTCTTCCTCAGAAACCTTTCCGATGTCGTGAAGTAAACCTGCTCTCTTTGCGACCTTTGGATTAAGTCCTAGCTCAGATGCCATAATAGCACAAATATTTGCTACCTCTCGCGAGTGTTGTAATAAGTTTTGTCCGTATGAAGAACGGTACTTCATTCTACCTATTAACTTAATTAACTCTAAATTCATTCCGTGAATTCCTAAGTCAATACAAGTTCTCTTTCCTGTTTCTAGTATCTCCTCATCAAGTTGTTTTTGAACCTTTGCTACGACCTCTTCAATACGGGCTGGGTGAATACGACCATCCGTGATTAATTGGTGAAGGGCTAATCTAGCTACCTCGCGACGTACAGGATCGAAAGCAGAAAGTAATATCGCCTCTGGAGTATCATCTACTACGATCTCTACACCAGTTGCTGCTTCTAGAGCTCTAATATTACGGCCTTCCCTTCCTATTATTCGTCCTTTTACTTCGTCATTATCGATATTAAATACTGTTACTGAATTTTCGATCGCTGTTTCAGGTGCTGTTCTCTGAATAGTACTGATCACTATTCTTTTGGCTTCCTTGCTTGCATTTAATCTAGCCTCGTCCATTACATCATTAATATAAGACATAGCTTGAGTTCTTGCCTCTGCCTTCATACTTTCAACTAACTGCTCCTTTGCTTGATCTGCCGTCATTCCAGCGATATTCTCAATCTTTGTTATCGCTTCTTCTCTTAGCTTGTCATACTCAGATGACTTTGTATTTAACAGTTCTAACTGTTGCTTAAGATTCTCCTTAATACTATCATTCTCTTTTTGCTTTTTAACTAGCTCTGAATTTTGCTGGTTAATCTGCATTTCTTTTTGCTTCAACTTGTTTTCTGCTTGTTGAATTTGAGAATTCTTATCCGAAATATATTGTTCATGCTCAGACTTAAGTTGTAAAAATTTCTCTTTTGCTTGAAAAATCTTATCTTTTTTTATGCTTTCGCCTTCTTTCTTCGCATTTTCAATAATTTGTAATCCCTTGTTCTTCCCCGTTACCTTAGCAAATTGAGTGTATGCTATAATAGTAACGAAAGATGTTATGGCTACGATGCCAATGTAAATATATATCTCCATATTCGTTAAATAAATTTGTTAAGTAAATTAGGAATTTAACAATAATAGAAAAGCCACCAAGTTCTGTTTATCATAAATCTTAAATAATAAGATTTGAGTTCCGATTGTGGAATCAAACTTCCAACGTCCCATAAATGGAATCCTTTCACTATTTCAGAAAGTCACCTAGGCCTGTCTTCATCCTTCGAGTATTCTCTTTTTAATTTTTAGTGTTGATTTAAGCAAAGAGTAACTTGATGGCTAAGATTTTAATTTGTATCTAAATAAGCAGCTAATTGGCTGTCGAGATCTTGTATCTGCCTAACGAGAGTGTTTAATTCTTCGTTTTTGCTAAGCTTCTTTAAATGCACATTAGCTGTGAATGCTATTATTGACAACGCATCTACTGTTGTGCAACCTTGATACTTCTTTTTTGTCTCTAATATTCCATCATTAACCTCTTGCGCTGCCATTCTCAGAATAACTTCTTCATCAGATGTCGCATTAAAATTATAGGTTTTATCACCTATTTTAATACTTATTTTATGTAGCTTAGTATCTTCCATATTATTCGTTGAGCAGTGCGATACACTTATCTATCTCTTTTACCAATTTTGCTATCTTTCTTTTGGCCTCATTCGTATTACCGTCATCAGCATGCTTAAAGGCCGCAGCAAATTGTAAATTATCTATTTTTTGTTGTAGTTCCTTAATTTTATTATTATTAATCTCTATCGTTTGTTTATAAGTAGCTACTTCATTTGCAAGTTTTGAATTATCTACACGTAAAGTTTCATATCTTCCCATCAAGATTTCAATCTTACGCTTCAAACTCATTATTACATTTTCAGTACTCATTTGTTTAATTTTTACTTATAACCTCGCAAAGTTAATAAAGAGTTTTTATTTTGGCAAAAGAATAATCTAATTCTTTTCAAAGAGCCTAGTAATCATATTATTGTTTATATCCACTTTAAGTGTTGCTTTTTGTTGCCAGCCCATATTACCATGCCCATCGCGATGAAACACCATACTCAATGAGAAATCTACAACTCCTCGATTAAATACGTTCCAATACATTTCAAAACGATTATACATACCTGATTCGGTAGCAAAAAACCTTTCTCCACTATATAATAAACTTCCATAAATATCTCCATTTGCATCTTCAAAATCATAAAATGGCATAATATTATCACCTATAAATAGAGTATTTTTTAAACCTAGGCCATAATACTCAACTTTGAAATCGTAAATTACGCCACGTGGGTTTACATATCCATTTCCATCTATTCTGTTATTTTGATAACTACTCAACCATCCTATGCGAAATTCTAAATCGACATCACTAGTATACTTTGCAAAATCGATTCCTATATAAGGATATATTAATATATTATCCACTACTCCGCCTACCTCTTTACTTGCAGCTAAATGAAGCATATTAAAATTATATCCAAATACAAGAAAGGCAGGATCAAACTCCATAGAAGAAGTTATTCTAAACCTTTCCCTAACCTCTGGTTCATAACTACTAACCTTTCCTAACCAATCAAAGATCAACTCTGCTCTCATGATATGATTAGCCTTTGCTAAATGAAAACCTTGGATTAATTGGGTATTATAATAGTGGTCGCTTCCAAAAATTGCAGAAATATAATTACCTTGAACCACTTCAAAAGGTATTACACCCGCATTCAATGTTGTATTATGATCATTAAAGGAATAGTAAAATATTTGATCTATATGATAGTCATTTCTATAGCTTCCAAACTCCCTTTTATAAACTCCTCCAAAATGTAAAGAGTGCTCTTCAAAGGACAGGCCTATGGTTCCAGAGAGCACATTCCCAAAAAGGGTTTGAGATGGTGCTATTCCTATACCTGAATACTCTTGATTGTCGAATCTAACATCATAGTCTATATCATAAATTATTTGTTGAGAAAATACAGAAGAACTTAATGTAGCAAGGGCTACAAGTAATAATAATCTTTTTAGCATAGTTGTAAATTTCCTGCTAAATTAGTTATTTTTATTTATCTTTGAGTATAATTTAAAACTAAAAAAATGTCAATTTTCATTTACAATGCTAAAATCGTAGATCAAGGAAGTTCCTATTTGGCCAACTTACTAATCGAAAACAATATTATTTCCAAAATTATCACTGAAAATCTCTCTGATTATCAAAAGGATGCTTCAGGAGTTCAAGAGTTCATTGATGCGACAGGAAAAATTCTTATTCCTGGTGTTATAGATGATCAAGTACATTTTAGAGAGCCTGGTGCTACGCACAAAGGCAATATCGAAACTGAAAGTGCAGCAGCCGTACTTGGAGGCGTATGCTCATTTATGGATATGCCGAATAATAATCCTCCTGTATGCACACTATCTTCTTTGGAAGATAAATTTTCACTAGCTAAAGAATCATCGTATGCTAACTATTCATTTTATCTAGGAGCAAATAATGAGAATATAGATCAAATAAAGGCTGTTGACCCTAAGCGAGTATGCGGAGTTAAGGTATTTATGGGTTCATCTACAGGTAATATGCTCGTGGATAAGGGGGAGGCTCTTGAAAATATCTTTCAATACTCTCCTATCCTTATCGCAACACACTGCGAACAAGAAGAGCTTATCGTTGCAGCCTTGCAAGAAGCGAAGGATAAATACGGAGAAGATATCCCCTTTAGCGAACATCCTAACATTAGGAGCCGTCAAGCTTGCATTAAATCAAGTAGTTATGCACTCGAACTAGCCAAAAAGTACGGAACAAAACTACACTTACTTCACATTAGTACTAAAGAAGAGCTAGAAGCCATACAGGAGGCACGACTTAGCCATCCTAATATCAGTGGAGAGGTTTGCGTTCATTATCTATGGTTTAATGATAAAGACTACCAAACAATGGGTAGTAAAGTAAAGTGTAATCCAGCTATTAAGTCTGAGGCTGATATGCAAGCTATAATCGAGGCGTGTAGTAAAAATCTAATCCAAGTGCTAGCTACTGATCACGCTCCTCACCTTTTTAGTGAAAAACAAGAAGGATATTTATCAGCGCCATCAGGACTTCCACTTGTTCAACATTCTCTTAGAATGATGCTAGAGATTCACAGAAAAGGATTAATTAGTCTTGAGCAAGTTGTAAAACTTATGTGTAATTCACCTGCTGAAATTTTCAATATTGACAAGCGAGGTTTTATCAAAGAAGGTTATTATGCAGACTTAGTGATCTTGAAAGACATTGCGACTTCTCCTGAAGTCGTTAGTAAAGAAAATATAGCATATAAGTGCGAATGGTCTCCACTCGAGGGGGAGAAACTAAGTTACGCTGTAGACTATACTATTATTAATGGAACAATAGTCGTAAAAGACTCTAAATTGACAGGCGAAAAAAACGCCAAAAGGTTAGAATTTAACAGATAACAAATGAAAAATTTAGGATCAAGATATTTATATATATCTATTGCCGTTACCATGTGGGGATTTTCCTTTCTATGGACAAATCAATTAATTGAATTAGGAATACCTGTTACTACATTTCTATTCTTTAGGATGTTAATTGCGGCAACGATACTATTAATCGTCACTAACGTTACAAAGAAACTACAACGAATAGAGTTTAAAGATTTTAAATATCTTGTCCCCCTACTTATTTGTGATCCTTTTTTATATTTTCTTGGAGAGACATACGGACTGGAGGTGACTCAGTCTCCTATACTTACAGCTGTGGTAATAGCTACGATACCTGCCTTTGTAATGCTCTCAGAAATGATATTCTTTAAAAATCGCTTAAATATTTGGAATAAGCTCGGAGTGATTCTTAGCATTATAGGTATTATTAATTTTGTGCTGATAAAAGGTAGTTTTAGCGTGGAATATTGGTGGGGAATAGGTTTATTGTTTATGGCAGTAATTAGTGCAGTTGTCTACAGTAGTATGGCAAAACAACTAACAAGAAAATACAACACCCAGACTGTAAATACCTATCAGTTTGTCTCAGCTACTATATTTTTCTTTCCTATATTCTTGATAAAGGACGCTAAAACATTCTCTTTTGAATCAATATTACAGTTTGATGTCCTTTATCCTTTGATTTCACTAGCAGTACTTTGCTCAGCACTAGCATTCTTCTTATATGTTGAATCAATCAAAGCACTTGGAATGACTAGAGCTTGCATTTTTACATCTCTTACACCTATTATTTCGTCTGGAGCTGCTATGCTTATGGGAGTCGAGCAGATATCGCTTATACAGTTTGTAAGTATACTACTAGTGGTAGCAGGGGTAATTATCACCCAAAGAAAAGTTAATAAAAAAACTAATTCGATATAAGTTTCAAGCCTATTCGCTGGCGCTTAATATCTAGGTCTATTACCTTTACCTTTACGTGTTGATTTATCTTTACGACCGTCATAGGATCGCTTACAAATTCATCTGAAAGTTGTGATATATGGATTAACCCTTTTTGCTTAATTCCTAGATCGACAAAGGCTCCAAAGTTTGTAATATTATTAATTATTCCCCCTAGCTCCATTGATACTTGTAGGTCCTCAATAGTTCTAATCTCATCTGAGAATTCAAAAACCTTTATTTGAGATCTAGGATCTCTTCCTGGTTTTGAAAGTTCCTGAATTATATCCTCAAGTGTAACCATTCCCACATCACCAGAAGTATAATCTGATAGATTAATAGCCGATCGAAGCTGTGAATCAGATATCAACATATCAACCTTTACATTTTTATCCTTTGCCATCTGCTCTACTATCGAATATGACTCTGGGTGCACAGCTGTATTGTCAAGAGGATTTGTTGAGTCAGGAATTCTCAAGAAGCCCGCACACTGTTCAAAAACCTTCTCTCCTAATCTTTTTACTTTTAATAAGTCCTTTCGTCTTTTGAAAGGTCCATTTTCATTTCTGTATTCTATTATATTTTCTGCTAATGTAGGACCTATCCCTGAGACATAGCTAAGTAGGTAGGCACTAGCAGTATTAAGATTGACCCCTACTGTATTAACGCAGCTCTCTACAACATTATCTAGGTTTTGTTTAAGAAGAACTTGGTCAACATCATGTTGATACTGCCCCACTCCTATCGACTTAGGATCTATTTTTACTAGCTCTGCTAGTGGATCCATAATTCGCCTTCCTATAGATACAGCACCACGCACTGTGACATCGTAATCTGGAAATTCTTTTCGTGCTATAGCAGAAGCAGAATAGACTGATGCTCCATCCTCGCTTACCGAATATACTTTTAAGCCTGCTGGCAAAGCCATTCTCTTTATAAAGGCCTCTGTCTCTCTTCCAGCTGTTCCATTACCGATAGCTACTATCTCTATATTATAGACCTCTATCATATTTGAGATCTTTTTCATAGCCATTGTTCTTTCATTTGCAGGAGGGTGAGGATATATAGTATCATTATGTAATAAGGCTCCTTGCGAGTCTAAACAAACTACTTTACATCCCGTTCTAAACCCTGGATCTATGGCTAATACCCTTCGTCCGCCTAATGGTGGAGCCATTAATAGTTGACGTAGGTTTTCACCAAAAAGTCTGATGGATTGTATATCAGCTTTTTCTTTTATAGTATTTAATACCTCCTTTTGAATAGAAGGAAATATCAGGCGTTTATATGCGTCCTCTGAACATCCTTTAAATATCGTAACTAAGTCTCTAGATTTAGCTAGATTTCTAAAATTTTCGTAATATATATTATCTATATAGCGCTGATCATCAGCGTCTATTCCAACAGATAGCACTCCACTGCTTTCTCCACGAAGAACTGCAAGTGTCCTATGTGCTGCGACCTTATATATTGGCTCTTGATACTTGAAATAATTTTTATATAACTGAGCCTCTTCAGACTCAGGATCCTTACCCCTTGCTATCTTGGAGTTTAATGAGCCGTATTTTAATATCTGAGTTCTAAGTGCGACCCTTATCGAGGATATTTCTGATATTTTTTCTGCGATGATATCCTTTGCACCCGATATTGCTTCTTGCACTGTTTCAACATCATTATTTAAATATCCTTGTGCTAACTGATATGGATTCATTGCTGATCCGCTATAAATTGCTTCTGCTAGTGGCTGCAAGCCCTTTTCTTTAGCAATAGTTGCTCTTGTTCTACGCTTTGGCTTGTAGGGCAAGTACAAGTCCTCTAATTCTTGAGCATCTAAGGTATTAGTTATTTGTGTTTTGAGATCTGGAGTAAGGGCGCCCTGAAGATCAATTGTTTGTAATATAGTTTGCTTTCTCTCTTCTAAAGTATTAAATTTCTGATAATTATATTTAATCTCAGCTATTTGAGATTCATCTAAATTACCTGTTCTTTCCTTACGATATCTTGAGATAAATGGGATCGTTGAGCCCTGCTCTAATAATTCGATACAATGTTCTACTTGCCATTCCTTCAAAGACAAGCTTTGAGAAATATTCTTTACATATAGCTTATTCATAGTTTACCCGTGAGACACTTCCTTTAATTGGTCTCTATAAGATGAGAAAATTTTAGATTTTGAAACAAAGCCTAAGTACTTCATATCTTTATTCAAAACTGGCAAATTCCAAGCTGAGGTACTCTCAAACTTCTTCATTACCTCTTCCATTCTATCATCTTCATAAACCGTATCTGGAGCATCTTTCATTATATTGTACACATATAAGGCTTCATATAGGTCTTGGTTGAACATATATGGCCTAATATCATCTAATGATATATATCCTTGAAAATATCCATTATCGTCGATTACAGGAAATAGATTACGTTTTGATAAGGCTACTTTTTTCACCATTTCTCCTAAGGAATCTTCTGCACTTATTTCGATAAAGTCCTTCTCTACAAACGAATTTACTTTCAACAAGGTGAGTACTGCCTTATCACTGTCGTGCGTGAGAAGTTCTCCTGACTTAGCTATTCGTTTTGTATAAATAGAGTATGGTTCAAGACCTCTAATTGTTGCAAAGGAGATAGTAGAAGTTATGATTAGAGGAATTAGTAACTCATATCCTCCAGTAATTTCGGCGATTAGGAATATTGCTGTCATAGGGGCCTGCATTACACCTGCCATAAGCCCTGCCATACCTACTAATACATAGTTAGTTTCTGGAAGCGTATGAAAGCCTAATATATTGATTACTCTAGCTAAAACAAATCCTGCTATACCTCCAAGTATTAAGGTAGGACCGAATGTGCCACCAACTCCACCTCCAGCATTAGTAAATGAAGTGGCGAACACCTTGAATATTATTACTAGGAAGAAAAAAATAGGTACGAACCATTCCCAAGCAAATAAATTCCCAAAGATAGTGTCATCTAAACCAGCTAAAGGATTATGATTTAATAAGTTTCCTAGAGAATTAAAACCTTCCCCGTAAAGAGGAGGAAAGATAAATATCAGAACACCTAAAAATAGTGCTGATATTAACCATCGTTTATAAGGATTAATGATCTTTTTAATACTATCTTCAAGCCTTAGTGTCATCCTTGTAAAATAGAGGGAGACAAAAGCACAGAATATTCCCAATAGTATATAGTAAGGCAAATTTGACATAGAAAAACTGACTATATCATTTGCTAGTGCTACTTCATTTCCCAGCATAAAATAAGAAACTACTGTTGCTGTTACTGAGGCCACTAATAAAGGTAGTATAGAGGTCATAGAGATATTTAGCAACAATATCTCCAATGTAAATAAAATACCTGCTAATGGAGCCTTAAATATACCTGCGACTGCGCTTGCAGCGCCACAAGCTAGCAAGATAGTTATATGCTTATATGATAAACCTAGAGCTCGTCCTATGTTTGAACCTATAGCTGAGCCTGTATAGACTATTGGCGCCTCCGCTCCTACAGAACCTCCAAAGCCTATTGTTATAGAACTACTTAGTACAGACGACCAAGTATTATGTGATTTTATTTTGGAATTATTCTTTGAGATAGATTTTAATACCTTTGTCACACCATGACCTATATCATCGCGAATGATATACCTGACAATCAACATTGTCAATAACATACCTACTCCTGGATAGACTAGGTATAATATATTATCAGATGTGGAATCAAACCAACTAATTAACGTTCCTGATATTAGATAGACTAATTTTTTTAAGATAACTGCAGCTAATCCACTTCCTAGACCTACTATAAAAGCTAGAATTAACAGCATTCTCCCTTCTGGCAATCCTTTTAGAAAAAGGACAGCCTTAGTAAAACTTCGTTTAAGTGCTTTAATTATATTACTATCTGCTTCCAAATTATTCGTCATCTTCTGAGCTCATCTCTGTGACCTCATTTTCGATAGGATTCTCTTCTTGTTCATCTAATTCATCATTCTCAAAGAAATCCTTTTCGATATCCTTATAGCTATCAACCTTAACATTCATCTTAACAAGATAAATTGCATCTTCTGACTCCAACGATATAGCATGAAAGGAAGTACCGTCAGGCTTATCTACAGTAAATAAATCTATCATATAATCAGAATAACCACGTGGGTATTTCTGGTTAAATTCAGTTTTTAAATCTTCAGTTAGATTTTCAAATTTAATTGCAATTCTTCTCTTTGGTACTCGATTATTTGTCATTGGCTTGATTATTTCTAAATATTATTCTAATGCAATATTAGTTGATTTTTTTTAAACGAAAAAAAAAAAAATAGTTTTTTTATTGTTTAATCAGATTAGTATATAATTCCAACATTTTGTCAACACACTTCTCCCACTGATACAGGAATTTAACCTTTTCTCTGCCTGCTCTTGCATATTTTTGAGCCAGTTCATAATTTTTCAATAAATATTCTATTGCACTCGCTGTATCATCCGGATTTTGTCTAGAAACGATACAACCATTTATTCCGTCATCAACTATTTCACAGAATCCTTCGGCATCTGAAACTACAATTGGGCATTCACAGGACATAGCTTCGATAGCAGAGACTCCAAAACTCTCAGCGTTTGAGAGGAATACTGCAACTGAGAAACGATCATAATATTTTGGCAATTCATGATTCGGAATAAAACCAACAAAAGTGACTCTGTCTTCTAGCTCAAGTTCTCTGACTAATTGTTCTAACTCTTCCCTTTGTGGGCCTCTACCAAGTATCTCTAAATATAATTTTTTAGTTTCATTTCTATCACATAGAATCTTAAAGGCCTTTATTAAAACATCTACTCCATATCTCGGAGCTAATGTCTTCACATTCCCTATTACACAAGTAGATAAATCTCGCTCTTTATTTAATTTCCTAAACCTCTCCGTATCTATACCAAAGGGAAGTATTTCAATGTATTTATTCGTGTACTTTGACAACTCCTTCGCCATACAATTACTTGTTGACAGAAGCATATTTGCTCTTTTTAATAATAACCTAAGAGCCATCGATTTGAACCATGATTCTTTAGGAAACTCATAAACATCCGTTCCCCAAGCTGACAGGACTAAAGGCTTAAAGCCTGATAAGGCAGCTAAATATGTATTACTTGTTAAATAATGAGCATGGAGGATGTCTGGATTTAATCGTTTAATTAATGACCTTAAATATACTAGAGCCTTAATATGAGCCTTTAAAGGTTCTATTATTGAAGATTTACTTGATTTATAATAGAATAAATCGAAGTTAAATAATTCGACTCCATTCTCGAGATAAAAATCATCTTCAGTATAGGGAAACATTGTAAGTAAAAAGACTTTAAGGCCTCTTGCACTAAGTGCAGAGGCCCATCTTTTCGTATGTACGTTAGTAGCGTCAGATACTAATAATAGCTTCATTTTACCTTATCACAAATAAATTTAATCAACATTTGCACGTAAGAACTCATTCCACTTTGTGGCTTTATCAAATTTTGATTCCTCGTAGCCTTCTGCAAAACCTTGTTTAACGTATGCATTGTTTCGACTCCATTGAATACCAAAGGTGAATCCATCTTCATTTGACAAGTACTCACTATAGTGATCCGATTTTGAGATTATACAAAATTCATCTATCGCTTTTAATAAATTACTATAGGCCCTATTAAATGCCATATCGCCTGTAGCATCTGATATTCTTTTGAAAGCATCGACTACATCAGTACTAGAGAAGTAATCCGAATTCTCATAGTCTGAGCCATCAAAGTAATACATTAGCTTTTGTGCATTTACTGCTTTTTGATAAATACTTTGAGATTCACTGTCATTTTTTAACTGTAAAAATCTCTCTTTGAATTGAATAATAGGGTCATACAATTGATTTATCTTTGAAGGATCTACAAAATTTATGTCAATTGGCGACTTATAAAAGCCTAGATCTTTATTCCAAAATGATATTACCTCCTCGCAATACTCTATCATAGCTGCCTTAGTGTCTTCTTTAGAATCTAGAATTCTTAGCAAATCATAATAATCTCCTCCAACACCTGGTACTAAATTTGAAGAAGACAACACATAGTTCGTTATCCCATCTAATTCATTAATAAACTCCAACATAGAGAATAAGCAGATATCCGGATAGACTATATCCATTTTAACACCTGAATTCTTGATACCTTCTGCTAAGCTATAAATAGATAGTGCTGTGTTAGTATTATCATCAAATATCATTGCATTTTGGGGTTTATCATACTCTGAATCCCACTCGCTTCCATGATTTGTTGTAATAAAAATGTACTTCTTTGCAGGATAGAGCTCCATTGACTCTTTAATGAAATTTGTAACATTCTCTGGAAGTGACATATCAAATTTCTTATCTGCATAGTTTGTTTCTACAAACTCGTTTCCTTGTAAATCATAGAAAATAGTATTTGGTTTACTACTTACATGCTTAGAATATTTCAATAATGCTGTCATCTTCACCTTATCGGTGGATCCATGTTCGGCTGCATTCTTTAGGTTATCCATAATAAATTGGTCTAGATTACCTCCTGCACATCCGTATAACATTAATGTATACTCAGATTGTTTTACTGGCGCAAGAGGCTCTTCTACAACTATCTGGCACTCTGCTTTCTGGCCTAATGCTGATACTGTAATTTTTGCGTTTCCAGGAGCTAGCGCCTCAATTGCTCCTGAATTATTTACACTGACTATATTTGGCGCAGAACTAGACCAAGTCAATACAAGCTCCAAATTCATTGGTGAACATTGAGCAAACAGCTGCATTCTCTCACCTACTTCCATCTCAGCTGAGGCTATATTTAAAGTTATCTCTTCTAATATGTAGAGAGGAGAAGGTGATAGATCTTTTTGACACGAGATAAAGTTTAGAATCCCTACCACTAGCAGGATTTTAGATATTATAAATTTCATTAGATTTGTTATTTAAAATTTACAGCGAAAAAATATCCGCCATTACACTCATACAAATATAAGAGAATAATGGCGGATACAACAATAAAAACAATTCTAAATTACTATATATTCTATAAGTAGATAATTTTAAGTTTAATTTTATTAGTACACTTACTAATTGAAGTTTAAAAAAAACTATATTAATGCTTATGCACTACATATCAGTTTTCTTTACTACAAATTTACTTCTTAGGTATATTTTTCACCAATATTGAACGCTACAATATTTCTACATCGATATTTATATAGTACTACATTATGACTACACACGAAATTAAGACGCTTAGAATAAACATCTTACATTATATTGTTTTATTATAACTTATGAATTAAATTTTGACAAGTACTCTTGAATAGAAATATGATCTCCAGAAATTTTCAATTTTGTTCTTAATCTAGAGCGAGCAACATTAATACTTTTAGGAGACTGTCGCGTAATTTCTGAGATTTCTTTAGTTGAAAGGTTTAAATTTAACAAAGAACATAGCCTTCTTTCATTTACTGTAAGCTCAGGATGATCATGTATTAGACGTTGAAAGAAATCGGTATTAAATTCCGGCACAAAGGTGTTTATATTCTTCCAGCTATCGCCTTCTTTTGTTGACAATAAGTCGTTACATATACTTTCTAGTCTTTTTTTTGTAGCTACATCTACTGTATCAGCGGAAACTTCGTGAATCTTTCGAATAATTTCGTCTGTTAACTGACTTAAATGATACTGTTGTAACTGTTTTATTTCTAAGACTTCATTTCTATCTTTAATCTTCATCTCTTTAACTTTTAAGCCAGCAGATTTCTTTTTTAATGATAATAATACTGCTAAACTTATGATAATAATAGAGAGGATTGATACAATTATAGAGATTAGTAATGTTAGCTTTCTTGATTGGATATCCTTTTCTTGTGCTAACTTCCGTATATTATATTGCGTTTTAAATAATTCTAAAAATACCTGTTCCGAATTCTTAGAGCTCTCGATATCGTTATACTCTTTTAATTTAATGAAGGCATCCTTATACTTATGATTTTGAGCATATATCCTTTGAAGCGAATTTAAACAAAACTGTTTTTCGCTCCCAAATTCACCATCTCCATACCACCGTAGGGCTTCCTCTAAATGAAATATTGCTTTATCTTGCTGCTCTGACGCTAAATAAATATCGCCAAGGAGCATGTGATAAGTACCCATCTCACTCATGGTACTTAAATATGGTTTTACTTCATTCAGAACTTCTAAAGCATCTGCTTTCTTCCCTAAAACAATAGCATACCTTGCTACTCCTAAGTAATTCTGTATCAAGGCAACTGTATCCTGAAGTTCATTGCTAATTTTTAGAGCCTCATCTGTCAATAAATTACTTGCAACTGTGTCGTATGGATTAGCTATTAACCTATTATGTAAAGCATTTATGATTTTTAAACTATCTTTCTGTTGTTTTGCTCCAAGTAAGTACTTATCGAAATATGACTCAGATGTAGCGATATCGCCACATATACTGTAAACTATTCCCAGTAGATTATAGCACTCTAATACTTCTGAAGTATCATATATTTCTGAATCGATACCATCATAATAGCTCATAGCATCAATAGTATGCGTTAGTGTCTTATGATACTGTCCCTTATTCAGATAGTGAGCTGCCAATTTAATATTTGTACTTGCTAATTTCGATTGGAAGTTTAAACTTCTTTGAATATGTGCAACTGATAGAAGGTGATCTATTGCTTTTGTATACATATATTTCTCTTCTGAGTAATATGTAGCTAGAAAATCGTGGATAGATGCTATTTCTGAATATACCGCAGAAGTATCTATTCCCTGTAGGAACATTTCTGCATACTTTACTGCCTTTTCCTTATCATTAACTATATTATCAGAATATATAGTATAATATATCATATTTGCACCTTCTATTCTTGATAATCGTATCAAGGAATCAGGTATTACGTTAGGATTAATTTGATCCTGTGCGTAAGTAGTAGGCTTAAGCAGAAAAAGAAATAAACAGATGACAATAAATGTGCGCATTTTTAACTCTTTTAAGTATTACCTTTTCTGAAAGAAATATGATTTTTGCTTCTTTTTCTTCTCTTGATTATGTTCTACAAATATTGGTTTGTAAGTTTTCAAATCAAGACCTGTATAAAACATTGCACTTGCTGCAGTCATAGGCGTAGGGGTGAAATCTTGAACCTGTTGGGTTAGAATTCCACGTAAGTGAGGGTTATCTGCAAGTTTTTTCATATCATCGATCTTACAGCCCGGATGAGAGGATATAAAATATGGAATCAACTGAAAATTTTTTCCTTCTTTTTTTATAAAGGAATAGAACTGCTCCTTTAGTTTTATAAAGAGTTTAAAGGATGGCTTTCTCATATTGTTCAAAACAATAGGCTCTGTATGCTCGGGCGCTACTTTGAACCTACCTGAAGTATGCTTTAGAACTACTCTCTTAAAATAAGCATAGGCATCATCATCTAAAAATCCCTTTTCATCCAGGAATAAATCATAACGTATTCCGCTACCTATATAAGCATTTTTTACACCCGGAACATTTTCAATCATAGAGTATAACTCAAGTAAATTCGTATGAGATGTATTCAAATTTGAACATCTATTAGGAAATAAACAAGACTTTCTAGTGCATTTACTACATAAATCTATGTTCTTTCCTTTCATTGTATACATATTAGCAGTTGGAGCTCCTATGTCAGATATTACGCCCTTGAACTCAGGGTGCTTAACTAGATTTTTGATTTCATTAATTACAGAGTTCTTGGATCTTGACTGAATGAATCTCCCCTGATGTGCAGCAATTGTACAAAATGCACATCCTCCAAAACATCCACGATGAATAGTGATAGAATTTTTTATCATCTCAAAGGCAGGGATACGCTTATCTTTATACCTTGGATGTGGCATCTTTGTATATGGTAGTTCGTAGTATGAATCTATTTCCTTTTCGGTATTTGGTGGGTAAGGTGGGTTTACTACTACGACTTTATTTGCATATCCTTCAGCTAAGCGTTTTGGCGTATAAGCATTAGCTTGCTCCTCTATTTGATTAAAATTCTTCGCATAGGACATTTTAGACTTCAAACAATTCTCATAGGAATCTAGTACTATTGTAGAGGCATTTTTTTGTAATTTTTCGATATTCTCGTCACTTAAGTATGCCAGCTGAGGAATACCTCTGAGCTGATATATCGTTTTCTGTCTCTCAACAGCTAAAGCTAAATCTAATATTGCCTTCTCTCCCATTCCGTATATCAAAAAATCAGCCTTTGATGTAACTAAAATAGATGGGAGTAATGAATCCTTCCAATAATCGTAATGTGTTAATCTTCTTAATGAAGCCTCTATCCCTCCTACAACTAATAATGTATCGGGGTATAGTTCTTTCAATATCTGTGAATATACCTCTACAGCATAGTCTGGTCTATATCCAGCCTTGCCTTCTGGCGTATAAGCATCATCACTACGCAATCTTTTATTTGCAGTATAATGATTAACCATCGAATCCATAGACCCTGAATTAACTGCAAAAAATAAGCGAGGTTTACCAAACTTCTTAAAATCTCTTAAATCATCTCGCCAATTTGGCTGAGGTACTATAGCGACTCTATAACCGGCTCTTTGTAAAAGCCTAGCTATTACAGCTGTCCCGAACGAGGGATGGTCTATAAAAGCATCCCCAGTAAAGATAATAACATCAATATAGTCCCACTCCAGAGCTTTTAGCTCTTTAGGCGAAGTAGGAAACATATAGACCTTATCATCTTTCATTCTACATTTTCTCTGGTAAATTTATTCCTAGTATACCCATAGCTTTAGATAAAACTTGGGCTACAACACTTATTAAAGCAATACGTCTTGATCTTAAACTTTCGTTTTCTTCCCTCATTATACTTAGTTCTCCGTAGAACTGATTAAACTCTTTAGCAAGTTCATAAGTATAATTTGCTATTAGAGCTGGTGAATGCTCCTCACCTGCCTCAGCTACCTTCTTTGGGAAAGTACTTAATGTCTTGATAATGGATAATTCCTTATTATGTAGGGCATCATTCAAATCTAGACCTCCTTCATATCCTAACTCTTGCGCCTTTCTTAATATTGACTTTATTCTCGCGTGAGTATATTGAATAAATGGACCCGTATTTCCGTTAAAATCTATTGACTCTTTTGGGTCAAATAGCATAGTTTTTTTCGGATCAACCTTCAGAATAAAGTATTTTAAAGCTCCAAGACTTATCATATTGTATAAGTCTTCCTTTTGCTCATCTTCCATTCCAGCTAATTTCCCTAATTCAAGTGATGTTTCCTTCGCAGTATTATACATTCTATCTAATAGGTCATCAGCGTCTACAACTGTTCCTTCTCTTGACTTCATTTTACCTTCTGGTAATTCAACCATTCCGTATGATAAATGGTAGATATAGTCAGCCCAATCGTATCCTAATTTTTTTAGAATAAGCACTAGTACTTGAAAGTGATAATTTTGCTCATTTCCAACTACATAAATATGCTCTTTAAAATTATATTCTTCAAATCTCTGCACTGCTGTACCTAGGTCCTGAGTCATATATACAGAAGTACCATCAGGTCTTAATAGTAGCTTATGGTCTAAGCCATCTTCTGTCAAATCACACCAAATTGAATTATCTTCTTTCTGGTATAGCACACCCTTTTCTAGACCAAGCTGTACTAGACTTTTTCCTAGTAAATAAGTGTTTGATTCATAATATATCTTATCGAAGCTAATTCCCATTCTATTATAGGTTCTGTCAAATCCATCATAAACCCAAGAGTTCATTGTTGACCAAAGTCCTACTGTATCCTCATCGCCTTGCTCCCATTTAACAAGCATCTCTCTAGCCTGTGACATTAGTTTAGAATCTTCTGGTTCTACCCCTTCTTCTTTAAGCATAGAGTTAAACTTAACATAGTACTCACCCACTAGATGATCTCCCTTCTTCCCAGAGGAGTCTGGAGTTTCTCCGTTTGCGCTAAGCTGCCATGCTAGCATTGACTTGCAAATGTGAATACCTCTATCATTCACAAGATTCACTTTTATAACCTTATGTCCGTTGACAGAAAGTAATCTAGCGACTGAATCTCCTAATAAATTATTACGTATATGACCAAGATGTAGTGGTTTATTTGTATTTGGAGACGAGAATTCTATCATAATAGTTCGTCCTGAATCCTCAAACTGGCCAAAATCCTTTGTCTTACAAATAGAATCCAATACTGAGTTCCAGTATAGGTCAGAGAATTTCAAGTTCAAGAAACCCTTAACAACATTAAAGGACTCGATTTCCTTACACTCTTGCATTAGATACTGTCCGATAGCCTCCCCTGTTTGTTCAGGTGAGGTTTTACTAATTTTAAGGTAAGAAAATAATACTACAGTTAAATCTCCTATAAATTCTTTCCTTGTCGCTTGTACACTTACTGATATATTGTCAGAAGGGACTCCATAAAGGGTCCCTACTGCTTGCTTTACTTTATCAGAAATAAATAATTCTAAATTCATTTCGCTTATCCTAAATAACTTTTTAGTAGTTTACTTCTATTACTATGTCTTAGGCGTCTTATTGCCTTTTCTTTAATCTGCCTTACCCTTTCTCTTGTCAAATCAAATTTCTCTCCGATTTCCTCTAATGTCATCTCTGCCACTCCTATTCCGAAGAAATCTCTGATTATATCTCTTTCTCTCTCTGTTAGTGTTGATAAAGCTCTTTCGATTTCCTTATTCAATGACTCATTCACTAAACCTCTATCGGCATTTGGTGAGTCTGAATTAACAAGTACATCTAAGAGATTATTATTTTCACCTTCAATAAATGGAGCATCTACTGATACGTGTCTACCTGAAACGCGAAGTGTATCTGCTATTTTCTCTCTTGGAATCTCAAGTAACTCCGACAACTCATCAGCCGAAGGCATACGCTCATGCTCTTGTTCGAACTTAGAAAGTGCCTTGTTTATCTTATTCAGAGATCCAACTTGGTTTAGAGGTAATCTTACAATTCTTGATTGTTCCGCAAGTGCCTGTAAGATGGACTGTCTAATCCACCATACTGCATAAGAAATAAATTTGAAACCTCGTGTTTCATCGAATTTCTCTGCTGCTTTAATTAAACCTAAGTTTCCTTCATTTATCAAGTCTGGAAGACTTAGACCCTGATTCTGGTACTGCTTTGCTACTGAAACGACAAATCTAAGATTTGCCTTAGTTAGTTTTTCAAGAGCTTCCTGATCTCCTTTCCTAATTCGTTGAGCTAACTCTACCTCATCTTCAACAGATATAAGTGTCTCTCTACCAATTTCTTGCAGGTATTTATCTAGGGAGGCACTCTCCCTATTTGTAATGGATTTAGTTATTTTTAGTTGTCTCATTCTAAATATTATATACGGCAAATTAGGCGCAAATTTAACTATATTATTTAAATAATAAGAATTTTTTATAAAAAAGAAAAGAGTAGACTTCACAGCCGACTCTCTTCACTCACAAAAAATTATTAATATAGTCACTAATATATCATATTAGACACAATATACATTTAGACGGGATTTTACCCTAATAGTTTAATCTTCTCATCCTGAAATAACTAATAATCAACAGCACAAATGGTAAAGATTTTACTATATTCGACAATATGTTATATCCACGCATTGCCTCATTCACGGCTATATCCGCAGATTGTTGAAAGGATTCATCTGTATAGATATCACTCATTTCTATATAATCTTTCAGAAAGTTAACTCCCTCAATTGTCGTATAAATTCCAAAGACTAACACAACTAATAATAGACAGCCCAAAGTTCTAACTATTTTATTTCTTCTAAATATAATATTAGTAGAGGTAGAAATGACTGCAGCCATCAATGAATACTGCCATACCTTTAGAATTAAGCTAAAAAAATCAATGTGATAATTTAGACTTTGTTCTCTAAAAAATGAAGCACAGAAATTAAATACTATATCTATGATTCCTAATGAAACTACAGTTGATATAGGGATAACCACAAGAGTATAAAATATCATACTCGAAAATTTTTCTATCTGAGAAGCTGGCAATAAAGCGAAAGACATCCCTTTAATACTATGATTTATATCTCCGTAAACTTTATAAGGGGCGATAAATGATAGAATTAGTGTGATATTAAAGATTACATTATATTTTGCTAACCCTATTAACTCCTTCGGATAAATGAAAACGCCTACAAGTAGAATTGCTAAAAAAATTATCAATCCTATTTTAAAGTTTGACTTTAAATAATATGTAAGGTATTTACTAAAATCGTGCTTTAATACTTTTGCAAACCTATTTAAACTAAATATATTATTCATCTTTTTCATCGTTATTTTCTTGGTAATAGTTTTGGGTAATAGTTTCTAATGATATCCCTAACATTCGCATTCTCTTAAAAAATGTAGGGAGCTCGCTTTTTATAAACTGTTCCCTCTCCATCGTTAATACTGCTTTTTTTGCATCTTCGCACACAAAATACCCTAAACCTCTTTTGTTATATATTAAACCTGCATTTTGAAGATATTCATAGCTACGAACTATTGTATTGGGGTTCACCCCTATAGATTGTCCTAAATCTCTCACAGAGGGAATCCTATCATCATCGTGGATCTCACCTAAGAGGATCTGCGATATGATAGTATCAGCTACCTGAAGAAATATAGGCTTATGTTCATTAAACTGCATATCTACGTTTTTTATTTTTCAAAAATACTCTTTACATAATCTCTATTAGTTACTGAAAGTTCAAATAGAGCTTCTAAGTTCACCTTACTTTCTAATGAGTTAACATTAGGACAAATATAAGAATAGCCACCGAGTACTGCTTGGCAGTATATCGCAGAGTCATCAGCCTCAAAACTCTGATGAAAATATAGTTTATCAGCTATTTCATTTATACTTGAGTTCATCTGAATCTCTTTATTATTCAGTATAACTACGTTTTCAATTAAATTTTCAAGTTCTCTTACCTGATGAGTTGAAAGAATAATTATCTTCTCGTCTGTCATCATACTTGAAACTATTTTTCGGAACTGCTGCTTTGCTATGATGTCTAAGCCATTTGTTGGCTCATCTAACAGTAACACTTGAGTATTCAACGCTAAGGCCAAGGATATATATGCCATCTTTCGCTGACCAGCAGAAAATGCTGTTAATTTTTTATTTACATCTATATTGAATTCTTCTGCTATCTTAAGAAAATCTTCTAAACTAAACTTTGGATAAAATGCACCTACTCTTTTAGCATATAAAATTAATTTTTCAGCTATTGGGGGCATAGATTCTGGTAAAAAATAAATATTTACTAAATAGCTTGGCATCCTCTTACTTGCTTCTTCTCCATTAATACTACATAGCCCGCTACTTGGTCTTAATAGACCTGCAATATTCTTTAATAGTGTAGTTTTTCCTGCACCATTTACTCCAAGTAAGCCATATATTCTACCCTTCTCAAACTTGACGCTTAAGCCAGACAATATTTGTGATTTGCCGTAGGAAAAATTTAATTCATTTATATTTATCATCGTGTACTAGTTTACTATTACACTGCAAAAGTAATACATTTTTCTTTACTTGCAAGTTTTTTTATTAAAAATTGATTCTGTCGTCTTGTTAATTGAGCATAATAATAGTATATTTGTAATAATTAAAATATAAATTAAAATAAAAACATAGAATATGTTCAAATTTAACATTCTGATTTTAAGCACATTACTTTGCTTAAACACTTCGATTTTTGCTCAAAATGCAAATCAACATGTAAGCTATATTGAATTAACTCAGTCTGAGTATATAGATATAGATCCTGACAAGATCACTATTAGTATTAACCTAAAAGAGAGTGATGACAATAAAATATCTGTTGATAAACTAGAAAAGGATATGCTAGCTGTACTTACATCGATAGGAATCGACACTCAAACTGCACTTAAGGTTAGTGATTTAAGTTCTGAGTTTGAGAAAAGAACTTTTTTTGGCAACAAAACAAATTTATCGAAGCGATATGAATTAGTCGTTGGCGATGCAAAGACTGCGACTATCGTTATGCTAGCTTTGAAAGAAAAGAAGATTTCAAATATTTACATCGCTAATGTTGAAAATACACAAATCGAGGACTATAGAAAGCAATGTAGCATAAATGCTCTTAAAAAAGCAAAAGTACAAGCACAAGAGATGGCAAAAAGTTTAGGACAGGAAGTAGGGAAAGCATTTTATATTAAAGAGAACCATTACTACCCTTCTACTCGCGGAAATGTAATGATGAGTAAATCTTTTGATTATGCAATTTATGATGATGAGGAAGCTATAAGTGAAATCGCTGATATAGATTTCGAGAAACTTAGAGTGGAAAGTAGTGTAATCGTAAAGTTCTATCTATACTAATAAATGATGCCAGCTCAAAAGAAACACATTTTAATTTTATGTGGATTTGTATCACTGGGCTTAGGCATATTAGGTATTTTTTTACCTCTGATCCCAACGACTCCCTTCCTATTACTGACAGCAACACTATGGTTAAAAAGCTCGGAGTCATTATATACAAAATTAATGAACCATAAGATACTTGGGCCCTATATTCTGAATTATTTAAAATACAAGCGTATCCCTCTAAAAACAAAGATAGGGGCTATAATTACTTTATGGTTAACAATAAGTTTGAGTGCAATTTATGCAACGGATGCACTATGGCTGAGGATATTACTATTTTGCATAGCAATAGGTGTTAGCATACATATCCTTAGTTTTAAAACTAGTAAAAAATAGAACTCTTAGAATCAAAATTATTAATCCCTTAAATTTATTATATGAACAAAAAATTAGAACTAGCTATTAATCAGCAAATAAATGCTGAATTTTGGTCAGCCTACCTTTACTTATCGATGTCTATTGACTTAGAATCTAAAGGGCACGACGGTATCGCAAATTGGTTTATGATACAATATCAAGAAGAACAGGCGCACGCTATGAAACTTCTACAGTATTTACAGGAGCGTGACTGCAAACCTACTCTTTTACCTATCGAGGGGGTCAGAACTGAGTGGGCTTCTCCGCTTGAGGCTTTTGAGGAAACCCTTGCTCACGAGAAAAAAGTTACTGAACTTATCAATAATCTAGCAAGTATCGCTGTTGAAGTTAACGATTTCGCTGCTCAATCCTTCCTACGCTGGTATGTTGACGAACAAGTAGAAGAAGAATCAGGAGTTAGAACTATTATTGACCACCTTAAATTAATAGGAGACAATGGAATGGGCTTATTCCAATTAAACAAAGATTTTGCTCAGCGCGTCTTTACTCCGATAGTTTAACTAGCGACATATAAATAGTTAACTAAGAACTAAAAAACTGCCTGCACCGTTGTAGATTACAGGCAGTTTTTTTTATTTGAAATTGAAAAATTTAACCAAATTATAAACCAGAATTCAACTGCATTAGCAAGCTAAATTCAGCAAACAAATCAAGATGAAGAAACTAATACTAACTACCCTGATCGCAGCCTTCTCTCATTCATTCTTAATGGGACAAGGATCTATCTGGACACCTCTCGGAAATATAGAAATAACAAATGAAGTAGATTATGGAATCTATATCTCAAATAATAAAAAGATAAAATTAGAGAAGATACTTGTCAATATAGCTAACGATGAATATTCTACTGAATCTTTTGAAGTTTCGATACTTTCTGCTCCTAAAATGAAAGATTATAAAAGCTACAATAGCTCTAAATTTAAACAATTGAATAATAAACCTATCATCGTATCAGGAAAAGAAGGAGGAGGTATACTAGAGATAGATGTTTCAGATATGAATATAGAGATTTACAAGAATTTTATAGTAAAAATAAGTAGCACAGAAGAATCTATAAAGAACGCTAGATCTAGAGAGGAGAAAGTTTATATATGTGGAGAGTGGACAGGAGAAATGAAAACTATTTTCTTATATGGTCCTAGATTTTGTAGGAATAAAGCCTATCCTATGCTAACACAATACCAGCAACTGGAGTGTAACTATGCCATACTTAGTACCACAGAGTCTCTTGATATAGAATTTAAGACCGTAACACTTAAGCATTAATGTTTGCTTAAGGCATTAGTCATATTCACTCCAGTCGCTAACGCTGACTAGTAAGTCTTAATTGTTAATATTCTTTTAAGTATTATAATTAAATTATTCTTTCATACATCTAACAGATAGCGCATCCGCCCTTCCCGCTCCAGCATCTGGAGACATCGTTAACATATCTGAACCATCTATATTTTTTGTTGAGAACGAGAAGATAGACATAGCTAGTCCAGGGGTGCTAGTTTCACTCACATAAGGACAGTTAGCCCAGTAAGAACCCCATATGCCTGCTACACTTCCCATTAACATAGCATAGGATCCATCATACCTAGCCGCAGCTGGAAAGTAAGAGTTTACTCCTTCTGATAATACCATATTCCAGCCATAGTTATAGTCACCCAAGTCTTTTATTCCATCTTCATTTATATCAAATATATTAAAGTCTTCAATTACCCATGCATATCCACCTGAAGTAGTGAAATCCTTGAATATTCCAGCATCTGGAACTCTCCACCCTGGAGGGCATGGATCATAAATTGATTTATTTCCTTTAACTGTATACTGACCTTCTGGATCCTTCGAATGTCCTACCGGATTTCCCCATAAGCCATGATCAGTTAATTCTGATTTTAACCAGTCACTTGTGGTCTCTTTTTCCGCCATAGATGACATACATATAGTAGGATTCTGGATTGCATATTCAATAGTATTATTTGTTTTGTCACTATGTGAAGAATTCGTAATGCTTACTACTTCACCTTCGATATCATAAACGTCTGCATTTTTTGTAGCTACTGTACCAACTAAATCACCTGTATTTGGAAATGGATCTTTTCTACCCCACTGATATAATAATCCATAAGATTTCACATCACCAGGTGTACTGTTTAATGCACCTAAATTTAAATTCATGATTTGAGAATTGGCTGTTGCTAGCTCAAGGATACTTTCCTCAGGCACCCAAATATGCCACGACCATAGTATTTCTCCCTCGCCATCTGTGGCTGCGACTACAGCGTTACCTTTGAGGTCTGATACTGTAAATCTTAATACACCATTAATTAATGAGATCTCTGACACTAAATCCTTTTCAGACTGCCAGACTAAAGTCGCTCCAGTAGGATTAATAGCCTCTATAGGATCTTCACCCTCTTCTGAGTAGCCATTTCCACGAACCGTAGCATTAAAAGAATAAAATCCTGGTGCTGTTACTACGTATGAATTTGCAGTTGCGCTAGCACTAAGATCTGTAACTATTTTCTCGGCTCCTTCTTGAGAGACTCTGATGATAGAGTTCAGCACTTCGACATCATCTGTAGCTGTAATCTTTATTTCTATTGCCTGCCTTATATTATAGGAGGTATTCTCTAGGGCTGTCACTGTGATTTGATCTTCACCACTTTGATCACGTTCTACCACGCACCAATCTTGGTCGCTTACAGTGTAGGACCATACTTTTAAATTTGTTTTTACTTGAATCGTAGTTGTTGCCCCCTCACTTGGAAATAATAAATTACCAGAAGGTTCTAAATTCAAAAATGGATCTTGATTTGTTGCTCCCCCATTACATGAGTATAATGATAATACCATAACTAATGAAGCAACCCAGAAAGCGCAAAATTTATTAATTTTCATTATGTCTATTTTTTTAGGACTGACACCATAGAATAATCCAACCTAGTGTCATTCTTATAAATTTCTAATTTAAAAAAAAGTCATCGCAAATATATGTATAATAGTATAAAATGCAAAATCCCCCGATGAGCACGGGGGATTTTATGGCATTAGAGTAATTATTCACCCTAAAGAATTTCGATATTTATTTAACATTAACGATACAAAGATAAGGCTAAGTGTTGAGTGCGACAATACCTAAAAGTAGTGATATTTATAATCTCCTAATTATCAATACTTTCCTTTATTTTATCTAAAGAAACTAACTTATTTACGATAGCATAGATAGTTAAACCTGCGACGCTATGTATCTGAAGTTTCGCTACTATGTTTCTTCTGTGTGTCATTATGGTATGTGTAGATAGAAATAAGGTATCTGCTATTTGCTTATTTGATAATCCTTTCACTATACAAACTAGTACATCTTTTTCTCTTTGTGTAAGATCAGTCTTTGAGTCATCTTTTCTCAAATCTAGAATCTTAACTATTTTTTCTTTTATGGTACTTGCACTATCATAAATCGATATGGACTCATCATAATCCTCTGATGCATCGTGATGAGAAAGAGCTGTCTTTAAAGCCACGATATGAAAATTATCCTTCTCTATTAATTCTTTAATATTTGCAAAAGTAAGAGGCGAACTGATAGGGTTAATTAATAACACATCACAGTTCATTACTGACAGCGTATTTGGGAGGTCATTCAATTTACTTATCTGTGCGATATCGATATCCAAATCAGGCATTTTTCGTAATATTTCAACGATACCTAATCTGATTATATCTGCAGGTTCTGCCACTACTATGTGTGTTCTTTTTGACATCCTTACACCTCCTTCTCCATTATTGAAGCCAAAGGACTCAATAATTCATTTTCAACTGAAGTATGAAAATTCAAATCTTCAGCACACGAGTGAAGCTCCATTAATAACTTATAAAATCTACTACTTAGTTCTCCAGGGTAATATTTAATAATAATTCCTTTTAATTCTGTCAGCTTTTCATCTATATTCTCATGATTTTCGCTAAAGTCATCGATAGAATACTCTAGCCCTTTCTTATTTTCTAATAGAGATTCAACATAAGGGAATAACTGTTTTTCTTCACTTGTAATATGTTGTGTAACTTCAGCCTCATATTCATTATAATAATCTAAGATAGCCCTTGCTATATCATTGTTATCACAACTAACTATCGCTTCTATCTCCTCTCGAATTCTTCTTAATTTATAATCTAGGAAAAATTTATGAGAATTTTTCAGATAATTAATTAAGGTAGGTAGAACCTTCCTAGGGGAAAGATTTGATAATTGTGTATCATTACCCAGAAGAAGATTTACTATTAACAAGAAGGCATCTGAATCAACTGATGATTTCTGACATACCTCTTCGATAGTTTCATCCCCAAATCCCAGTGGGATATTAAAGATATTTGCCACGAAGAGCATTCTGAATTTATCTGACAATAGGTCTCCCATATTATCAGATTTTTTATATAGACTAATTTTATACATTACTTTAATATTTTAGACAAAAGTAAGGCTGTCTTACTCCCTAAACAATACCTAATTATAAGTATTTAAATCATTATCACTTTATTACAGTTCTGCTGAGCACCAATTATATCCACCATAGTGGCTACACTTCCAACTACCACGTTATCAAGCTCATTAAAGTAGCTAAGACAACTTTTACATATTAAAAGTTTCACTCCTTTTGACTCTAAAACTTCAAGTGCCTCAACAATAGGAGATTCCTTCAAGCATAACTTTACACCCTCCGCATAAAAACAAATATATGCTGGTAAGTTTTTCTCCTCAGTCATTAAGGAAAAATAATTAGATACTAATAATTCTGTTAACTCTTTAGGCGCTTCGCCCATTCCATATTTATTTACAACTATTGTAGTCTTCATTTTATTATTTTTAATCTTCTACTAATCTTTTTTTATTCTGATAGAAAATACCTCTCTTTTCACTTTCCATCTCTACTTCACCCTCCTTCATCATCACATCCAAACACGCAGTAATCTGCTCCTTTCCCTCTCCAATCATCTGAACCAAATCATCTATGGTACATGGCCTTCTATCTATTGTCTGCATTATGGCAGATCTCATATCCGTCCTGAAGTTAATCTTAGTAGCTGCTTTAGCTACTTTAGATATTATACTAACATTAGGTAGGTCCCATAAAGTGATTATAGCCTCTAGCTCCTCAAATGTAGCTGCTCTTAGATTTTTTAACACACCAGGTCTATCCAAGGTATTTAACTGTACTATATCAGGTTTGATTCGATTGATTGCTTCTTTAAGCGCCATTAACTCTGAATCACTATCATTATAGCCTGGCAGGATCATTATCTCTAAATGCATTTGACCAGTAAATGTTTCTCTGAAGCTTACTAGAGATTCTATGCATTTTTCTATTTCTAGATCACTATGAGGTCTATTTATCCTTTTAAATACGCTATCAGTTGCTGCATCTAGTGATGGTAATACTATATCAGCATACCTTAAAGAGTGAACAAGAGATTCATCCTCAAATAAGGTAGCATTCGTAATCATAGCTATTTGAGAGGCTGGTCGATTCGATTTAATAAATTTCAGCACTTTTTCTAATTCTAAATTCAAGGTGGGTTCACCATAGCCAGAAAAAGTAAAGGTGTCAGGATCTGGACTTGTATCAAAGTAAAGTTGTAGCTCCGCAATAATTTCTTCTGCTCTAATATACTCCTTCCTCTGTAGCGTTAACTTAGTCGTCGCTCCTACTTCGCAATATACGCAGTCTAAGGAACATACCTTCTTAGGGACTAAATCAACTCCTAATGACAATCCTAATCTCCTAGAAGGAATAGGTCCAAATAAATATTTATACATTAAATGCTTATTTTATAAGATGTTAATAGCTTAGAGAGGCGTTCAAAAATAAGCTTCTCTCCCCCTTCTACATCTGACTCTATATTTAGAGGCATAACAGGATCGTGAAGTGACATTCTTAATAAAAACCAACCTTGTTCAGACGCAGAGCGACAAGCCACCCTTATCCCTTCATAATTCGGTTCCACTACACTCCAATCCCCTATCTCTAAGACTTTTGCCTTTAGTTCATCAAGAAGCTGTAATCCATAAGAAGAAAAATCCTCAACTAGAATCTTATATCTATATTCAGCACTTTCTGCTGCTTCCTTTAAATCGATAAGAGCTGTATCTATTCTCTCTCCCCTTTGTCTCAACAAAGCTACTTCTACTAATATCTTCGCTACAAGAAATGCTCCGTCATCTAGAAAATAATTCTCTCTTAAAGCAGCATGTCCCGATGTCTCGATAGCCAACCATGAATCCTCCCCTAGAGAATTTAATCGTTTTGATTCATTAATTACATTTTTGTAACCCCTTTTATATCTATGATGAACTCCACCTAAATTCTTTATGAATTCACCTAATCCATCTGAGGTAATAGAATCCGTAACAATAGTAGAACCTGGATGCTCCCTAAGTATAATAGAAGAAATCAAGGCTATCAAAGCATTTCGATTTATAGCATTCCCACTTGAATCGACTATCGCCGAACGATCCACATCGGTATCAAAGATAATTCCTAAATCAGCTCCAACTTCCTTTACACGAGCACAAACAGAAGCCATAGCCTCAGCGTCTTCTGGATTAGGTATATGATTTGGAAAATTACCATCAGGCTCAAGATACTGACTCTTTGAAACATCTGCACCTAAGGCCGTCAAGACCTTTGTTGCAAAAAATCCACCAGCACCATTGCCAGCATCTACTACTATCTTCATTCCAACTAAAGGAGTCTCTCCTAAAGCTGCACCTTTTCGAATATACTCTACTATAAATGCAGAATATTCTGAGATAAGGTCCCATTCTGGGACAATATCACTATCAACAGAAACGTAATCACTTGTGTACTCTTCTGAAGCAATGCTTAATATCTGTTTAATATCCTCCTTTTCAAGGCCGCCCTCTGCGGTAAAAAACTTCAATCCATTCCTATTAAAAGGAAGGTGACTAGCTGTTAGCATAACTCCAGCTGTTACATCTCTAAATACTGTAGACATAAACATTGCTGGCGTAGAAGCTAAGCCTGCGTTATAAACCTTTACCCCAAGGCTTAATAATCCACTAACAAAGGCCATCTTAACACTATCACCACTCAATCTAGAATCTTGTCCTACTGCAACGACTAAGTCCTTAGTCTCCCTCTGCCTTAACCATAGAGCGAATGCTCTTCCCAAAGCGAAGACCACCTCTGGCGTTAAATTTATAATCTCACCCTCGACACCATTCATTGCGACTCCACGAATATCAGAGCCATTTTGTAATCTATTCCAATTTATATCCATAATCTACTGCTTATTTATCCACTGAGCTAATGCTCCTAAAAATGTTGGAGAGATAGTTTCCTTAATGAAAGCATACTCTGTTGGAAGTCCTGAATCAGCCTCTTGAAAAAGGTGATTCAAACCTTCGAAATAGATAGAGGTAACATTTGAATTTCCTCCTAAAATAAGAGACTCTCTGATACTTTTCATATTCACCTGTGCATTTACTTGAGTATCTTTCATCCCATTCGTAAGTAACACAGGTACTTTTACTTTTGAAATATCTTCTCTTGGATCATATTTGATAAAATAATACATCCATGGATTATCAAACTGTGCAACTACGCCATTCACTTGATCTTGAGAAGCACCCTGAGGTAAAAAATCTTTCACCAACACAGCTATACTATCACTTAGCTCGGCCGTTCTATACTCGGATTCCACTATTAAGTCAAACACACTCTCATTAAGGCTTAAATTTCTAGCTATCACTTCTGATGCGATACCATAGCCCTCTGAAATATCTCTTGCTTGAGTAAGTAAAATTTCCCTTCCACTTACTCCTGGGCTTGCCATAGCAATAATAAAATCAGGAACATTATACTGCTCTGGATCTAGCGTAGCTGCCATAAAAGCTACTAATCCTCCTTCACTATGCCCGATCAGTCCTATACTTTCAATATCCTTCCTTTCTCTTAAGAATGATATTGCGCTTTGCGCGTCATAAGCTAAATCTCTTGTTGTAGACGCGTTTCCTAGCGGAGCATTGCTCTTGCCGACTCCTCTATCATCGTAGCGTAGAACAGCTATCCCATTTTTTGCAAGATAGTCCGCGATAACTTTGAATGGCTTATGTCCAGCGACTTCACTATCTCTATTTTGAGGTCCTGACCCAGAGATTAATATTACTGCTTTATGTGCACCTCTACCTTTAGGGATAGAGAGGGTTCCAGCTATGGTATTGCCCTGCTCTTCATTTACGAAGATAACCTCCTCTTCTGTATATGGCAGAGAATCTTGCGCACTTAATATAGACGTAAATGCACAGAAAATTAAAACGATAAATAGTGCTTGTGATGCGATTTTTTTCATTCTTCTATCAATTATTATATAAGTCACAAAAGTACACATAAAATTTTAATATCCATTTAGTTTTCTGCAGCTCTTTGTTTGAGAAAAAATATTAACTTTGTTTGATATATTTATGAGTAATTAAATTAAAACTATATGAATAAAAAACTAAGAACAGCAACACTAATAGCTTGCTTATTTTTATCTCTTCTTGCTTGTGGCAAAGAAAAGAGGGCGATAGGGAATGAGGAAAATAATGCATTAAAACAGCTTCACACTCAGATTGAAGAATTACTTATTGAGCGTGACTCTTCACTTCACAGACAGTATGAAGAACAATGGAAAAGAAAAAAACTGATTCTTGACGATAAGGAGATGCGTTTTTATACTAAGGTTTTTGGCGACGAGCCAGAGGACGGACGTGCGATGTACATTTCAATGCACGGAGGAGGAGGTACTACCTCAACTGCAAATAATCAACAGTGGAATAACCAAAAAATTCTTTATAGCCCTGCCGAAGGAGTTTATTTTGTCCCTCGCGCACCGACTGACACGTGGGATTTATGGCATTTAGGACACATCGACCCCTTGTTTGAAAGAGCTATTCTTCTAGCTATGATATACGAAAACGTAAATCCAAATAAAGTTTATATTATGGGATATTCAGCAGGTGGAGACGGGACTTACCAACTTGCACCTCGCATGTCAGAAATATGGGCAGCAGCAGCTATGAGTGCAGGACATCCAGGTGACTCAGAGCACAGAAATCTTCGCAATCTGCCCTTTGCAATATATATGGGCGGAGAGGACACTCCTTACGACAGGAATATTGAGGCGCAAAAATATGGCGACAGACTTGCAGAGCTTCAGGCAGAGGATCCTCAAGGCTACATATATGATTTAAATATTTACGAGGGTATGGGACACTGGATGGAAAGAAGAGACACTACATCTCTTAGTTGGATGTCAAAATACAAAAGAAATGTTATTCCTTCAAGAGTTGTATGGATTCAAGATAATGTAGTTAGGGCTAATTCTTACTGGTTATCAACAAACATACAAAATGCAAATAACGACGACCTGATTATAGCAAACTACACAAAAGATGGCATTATTACGATAGAGGAGTCTTCTGTTAGTGAGTTCAGTATCGGACTAAGAGATGACATGATGGATCTTGACAAGGAAGTGGTTGTAATTAAGGGAGGAAAAGAAATATTCAGAGGCATTGTTGGACGCAGTCTAGAGGTCGCAAAAATGGATATTGAGGCACTCCGAGACAGAGATTTAATATTTTACTCGCGCCTACTAATCAGTGAAGACAAGGTCACAGATCTATCCAAATAATAGTTCATCAAATAAGCCCTAGAAAATTCAAAAATAATTCTTAATTTTGCGGATTATGGCGATTAGTAAGAAAAATGCAAAAGTTCGTATAGAGGAGCTAAGAAAGCAGATATCGGAGCACAATAAAAACTACTATGTTTTGAGTACCCCGACTATTTCTGACTTTGAATATGACTTGCTAATAAATGAACTAACAACGCTTGAAAAGAAATTTCCAGAATTTCATGATCCTAGCTCCCCGACTCAAAGAGTTGGTAGTGACTTAAATACAGACACTCTAGGAAATAGCAAGGATAGGGCTCAATATGCTCATAAATACCCTATGCTTTCCCTAAGCAATACTTACGACAAGGGGGAACTCAAAGATTTTGACTCTAGAATTCGTAAGGTAGAGAGTTCAGACTTCAATTACTCCTGTGAACTAAAATTTGATGGCACTGCAATATGTCTTAGTTATGAAAATGGAGCACTTATTAGAGCTCTCACAAGGGGAGATGGACAAATTGGGGATGATGTTACAGAAAATATCTTTACGATCAAAAGCATCCCGACTCGTATAAGCTCGAAGAAAAGTTTCGAGATCAGGGGTGAAATATATATGCCATATAAGGCCTTTGAATTAATAAATAAAGAACGAGAGGACAAGGGAGAGCACTTGTTTGCTAATCCTCGTAATGCTGCCTCTGGATCTCTTAAATTACTAGACTCAAAGGAGGTGGCAAAAAGAGGCCTTGAATGCACCCTATACCAAATCATTAGTGATGATTTAGAATTTAACACTCACTCAGAGTCTCTATTATGGGCAAAGAATGAAGGATTTCCTATTTCTGAATATGCAAAGGTGTGCCCTAATATAGAAGAAGCTCTTGACTATATCTATCTTTGGGATACAAAAAGAAAAGACCTAGAATACGCAACAGATGGCATCGTAATAAAGATCGACGAATTAGCTCTTCAGAAAAGACTAGGCTTAACGGCCAAGTCTCCACGCTGGGCTACTGCCTATAAGTTTAAAGCAGAAGAAGCACTAACAAAACTACTATCTATCGATTATCAAGTAGGTCGCACAGGGGCGATTACTCCAGTAGCAAATCTGGATGCAGTACAGCTTGCTGGAACTACAGTAAAGCGCGCCTCTCTACATAATTCTGAACAGATAGATGCGCTTGATATTCATATTAACGACTACGTCTATGTAGAGAAAGGGGGCGAAATAATCCCGAAGATTACCCGAGTAGAGTTAAGTAAAAGAAGCCAAGATACTATCAAACCTCTTTTTCCTGAATTTTGCCCTGACTGTAATTCTAAGCTAACAAAAGATAAAAATGAAGCTAAGCACTACTGCTTAAACTACCTACACTGCCCTACTCAGATCAAAGGTAGGTTTGTTCATTTTATATCTCGCAAAGCTATGAATATACTCTCTGGCGATGCTACTATCGATCAGCTTTATTCTAAAAACTACATAAAGGATTTTTCTGACCTTTATCAGATTACAGCAGAGCAGCTTTTCACACTAGATAGCTGGAAAGAGCGTTCAGTAGAGAGATTCCTACAAAGTGTGCAGGATTCAAAAAATACTCCTTTTCATAGGGTATTGTACGCGCTTGGCATAAAACATATAGGAGAGTCTACAGCTAAAACTC
Organism: uncultured Muribaculaceae bacterium; assembly: GCA_964369605.1. Taxonomy (GTDB): domain Bacteria; phylum Bacteroidota; class Bacteroidia; order Bacteroidales; family UBA932; genus CAYJFD01. The sequence continues at coordinate 61,234 of CAYJFD010000004.1, forward strand.
TTGCTAATCACTATAAGTCTATTGATTCATTAATCTCAGCCACTAAGGAGGACTTAATTAGCATAGATGAAATAGGTGAGAAATTAGCCGACAGCCTTATCTCCTACTTTAATGATCAGGACAATATGTCACTCATTAATAAGCTAAGAGAACAAGGCCTAAGATTTGCTGTAGTAGAAGATGAACAGACAAAACAAGTAAGTGAGGTGCTTAGTGGAATGAATATTGTTGTAAGTGGAAATTTTAGCATGTCACGTGAAGCGTTAAAAGCTATTTTGTCAGCAAACGGAGCAAACATAAGAGGCTCACTAAGCGGCACAACAACTTATCTAATCGCAGGGGAAAAAGCTGGTAGTGAAAAACTTAAGAAAGCTGAAAAATTAGGAATTACAATACTCTCTGAAGAAGAGATACTCAATATAATAAACACTAAAAAATAAAAAAATGATAAATATATCTAAACATATCCATTACATCGGAACTAACGATAGGAAGAAGCACCTTTTTGAAAACAACTGGCCTCTTCCGCAAGGAGTTTCGTATAACTCTTATATTATAGTTGATGAAAAAACAGCGATAATAGATACACTTGAGTTTGGCTCAGATCAAAACTACCTTGACACGATTAATGTAGCACTTAATGGAAAGGCTCTTGACTACCTTATCGTAAATCATATGGAGCCTGATCACGCAAGTATGATCGGAGAACTACTAAGAAATTTCCCTCAAATGAAAGTTGTTGGAAATGCTAAGACTTTCACCTTTCTTGTATCCTACTATAATCTTAGCCAAGATCGTTTTATGGAAGTTGGAGACGGGGACAGCCTAGACTTAGGATATCATAAACTACAGTTCGCATTAGTACCATGGGTGCACTGGCCAGAAACTATGGTGACTTACGATACTACCGATCAAGTATTATTCTCATGTGATGCTTTTGGAACATTCGGAACACTTGATGGAGCTATCTTCGACGACGAAGTAAATTTCGAATTTTACGAGAGTGAAATGAGAAGATATTACTCAAATATTGTAGGAAAGTGGTCTTCTATGGTTCAGAAGGCTATTGCTAAACTAGCTGGTATTCCTATTAAAATTATTTGTCCATCGCACGGACCGATTTGGAGACAGGACCCATCAAAGGTGCTTGGTCTTTATGATAAATGGAGTAAGTACGAGAGTGAAAAGGGCTGTGTCATAGCCTATGCATCTATGTATGGTAATACAGAACAAATGGCTGATAAAATAGCTAGAGAACTATGTGAGAAAGGCGTAAAGAACATTCGCATCTACGACGTTTCAAAAACCCATGTATCTTACATACTAAATGACATCTGGAAGTACAACTCACTGATCTTAGGTTCTTGTGCTTACAATGGTGATATGCACCCTATGATGGCAGCTTTAACACACGAAATAGAGGTAGCTATGCCTCAAAAGCGCACACTAGGTTTATTTGGAAGTTCTACTTGGAATGGAGCTGGCTTAAAAGCTCTAGAGAAGTTTGCTGGAAAGATGAAAATGGACCTATGCCCTATCACTGTCGAACTTTCTGGAGGGTATAAGGATGAAAAACTGATGAATCTAGACGATTTTGCTAAAACATTTGCAGAGTCTATTAAATAAATAGGATGAAGCTAATAGAGAAAATATCAAATATATATGACCAGGTAAATAAATTTTTTACTGAGGATATTTGGCTTATCAATAAGCACGAAGCCTCACGTAGAAGAGCTATCGTATCTCATCAAATACGAATTACCCTTATTACCTCAAAGAATTTTGGCGATAATAATCTAGGGTGGCAATCTGTTGCCCTAAGCTATTTCTCTATTATTTCCTTTGTACCTATGGTTGCTCTTATATTTCTGATAACTAACGGTTTCGGATTAGCAGAGCATTTAAAAGAATTACTATATACATTTATTGATAATACAGAGATATTAGATATCGTATTTAATATCTCTGACAATATTATACATACAGCTAAGGAAGGCCCCTACGGGATCATTTCATTTATCCTGTTCATTTGGCTATTCATTTGGCTAATGCTTTGTGTTGAAAAATCCTTTAACTTGATATGGAAAGTGGAGAAGGCTAGGAATTTGTGGAAGAAAATGATATCCTATATTACCATTATTTTCCTTTCTCCATTTGTGATAATTACCTTCTTAACTATGATTATCACCCTAAACTCAGGTGCAAGCTACATACGCTCTGAGATACCTTCCATTTCTGCCCTAAGTGACACAATTATATGGGTAGGCGCCTATATTCTGGCAACCATAGCATTTACACTTCTATATAAATTTATACCTAACGCTAAGGTATACTTTATATCAGCACTTAAGTCAGCACTGATATCCGCTCTTGCATTTACCGTTATCCAGTTTCTTTACTTAGAAACACAGTTTATGGTATCTAGGTTAAATGCGGTTTACGGGGCTTTTGCTGCCTTTCCTCTATTTTTAATTTGGTTAAATATGGGATGGTTCATTATCCTCACAGGGGTAGGACTATCGTATGCTTATCAAAAAGAGGAGGAATATATACAACGAATAATTCAGAAAAAAACATTAACAAAAGATGAATAAATTGTTTGATATGAAGCTTAGTGAAACGGCGGTTGACTTTATCGACCACGAAGGCTTCCATAATCTAATAAATAACACTAAAGAGGATGCCGTAAGATGTAGAGAGATTTTTAAAAAATCTATGGAGAAGAAGCCTCTAAATCTTGAAGAAGTAGCGGCACTTCTAGCTATTAAATCTCCTGAGTTACTTGATGAGCTTTTTGAGGCTGCAAGAGAGCTAAAAAGAGTGATTTATGGTAACCGAATCGTACTTTTCGCACCCTTATATATCGGTAATTACTGCATCAATAACTGCTCTTACTGCGGGTTTAGAAGCGCATTACGTTCGACTGTACGCCACACCCTTGGAGATATTGAACTTAGAAATGAAGTACTATCACTTGAAAGAGAAGGGCATAAAAGATTGATTTTAGTATATGGAGAACATCCAAAATATACTCCAGAATTTATCGCCCATACTGTTCGATTAGTATATGATACAAAGGAAGGAAATGGAGAAATACGTAGAGTGAATATTAATGCTGCTCCTCTTGATATAAAAGGATTTCAGACAGTCAAGGAAGCTGGCATAGGAACATTCCAAGTTTTCCAAGAAACGTATAACAAACAAATATATAATGTATACCACCCAGCAAACACTATGAAGGGGGACTATATGTGGAGACTTAACGCTATGGATAGGGCTTTCATCGGTGGCTGTGATGATATGGGTATCGGTGCGCTGTTCGGTCTATATGATTGGAGATTTGAGGTGCTAGGATTGGTAGCTCACTCTATGCACTTATTTAATACTTTCGGTGTAGGACCTCACACTATAAGTTTCCCTAGAATAAAGCCTGCAAACGGATTAGAGTCTGATAATATTCCTTACATAGTGAATGATGATGATTTCAAAAAACTAGTTGCGATCCTTAGACTTTCTGTTCCATATACTGGCCTTATTATGACTGCTCGTGAATCTGAAGCTATCAGAGATGAGCTTATAGAATTTGGAGTGTCACAAATCGATGCTGGCACTAAGCTAGAAATAGGATCGTATCAAGAAAAGGATCAAAACTATACTCCTGATATGAATAAGAAGCAGTTCCAACTAGGTGATAATAGAGAACTAGACGAAGTAATCAAGTGGCTAGTAACTAAGGATTTTCTCCCTAGTTTTTGCACTTCGTGTTACAGAAAAGGTAGAACTGGTGAACACTTTATGGAATATGCCATCCCAGGATTTATAAAAAAATTCTGTACACCTAACGCCTTGATCACATTGGCTGAATACTTAGAAGACTATTCTTCAGATCCTACAAAGGAAGAGGGATATAATATGATACAGAGAGAACTTACAAAAGTTCCTGAGGGAGATTTTAAAAATAGCTTAATAAAACATATTGAGCAAGTTAGAACAGGCACTAGAGATATACATTACTAGAGAAAGAAATAATACCTATGGACAAATCAAAATCATTTCAATTATTAGTAGATAAGGAATTTGAGGAACTTCGCTTGGCAACTATAAAGCGTTGCGAATCTCAAGAAGAGTATGAACAAGTACTAAAGGCCTTTGAATTCGCTAAAAATGCTCATAGTCACATGACTAGGCGTTCATCTGAGCCCTATATTATACACCCTATTTCTGTAGCTAAAATAGTTGTACAAGAAATAGGATTAGGCTATAAATCCATAGTAGCAGCTCTTCTTCATGATGTAGTAGAAGATACTGACTACACCGTAGAAGATATAGAGCGCCTTTTTGGAGAAAAAGTAGCATCATTAGTTGATGGTCTTACTAAAATTAAAATAGCTTTTGAGTCCAAGGATATATCATCTCAAGCCGAAAACTTTAGAAGAATAATTCTCACATTAAATGACGATGTGAGAGTTGTTCTTATTAAGCTTGCAGATAGACTTCATAATCTTCGTACCCTACAACACATGCCTGAGAGAAAGAAGGATAAGATACTGAGTGAAACGATGTATATATTTATCCCCCTAGCTCACCGTTTGGGTCTTTACAATATGAAGACTGAGATGGAAAATATATGGTTAAGGTATAAGGAACCTGATGCTTACAATCAAATCCAAGAAAAACTAGATCTTATTATCAGTGAGAGAGGAGGAGATATCGATAAGTTTATTGCTCCTATTGAGAAATTTCTAGTTGCCCAGAATTATAATTTCCGCATACTTAAACGCACTAAATCACCCTACTCTATCTGGAACAAGATGCAAACAAAGGGTGTTACATTTGAGGAGATTTATGACATCTATGCAGTAAGAGTTATCTTCAGCCTACCTGAAGGTAGTAAACAAGATGAGAGGGCAGAATGTTACAAGATATACCTACATATATCAGACATCTACTACACTAATAAGCAAAGAAGTAGAGACTGGATTGCAAATCCTAAGGGTAATGGATATGAGGCGCTGCACTGCACCGCAATGAGTAAGACAGAGAAGTCTGGACAGTGGGTAGAGGTGCAGATTCGCACCCAAAAGATGAATGAAATCGCAGAGAAAGGAATCGCGGCACACTGGAGATATAAGCGTGATGAGCCTAACTCTAGAGAGAGCGAGCTAGATAAATGGTTAGATGCAGTAAAAGATGTAATAGCTAGTACTGACGTAAGTGCATTAAAATTCTTAGACAACTTCCACGATAATATCACGGATTCTGAAATATATGTATTTACTCCAAAAGGGGACTCAAAAGCTATTAAAAAGGGGGCTACTGCCTTGGACTTTGCCTATTACATTCATACTGAAGTAGGAAACACTGCTATCGCCGCTAAAGTTAACTACAAACTTGTCCCTGTTTCCACTAGACTCAAGAGTGGAGACCTTGTAGAGATCATTACCGCTGAATCGCAAAAACCTCAAAAAGAGTGGCTAGAATTCTTAAAGACAACTAGAGCTATCAACCACGTAGTAGAGGCCTTGAAAGAAACCAGTGATGGGGATATAATAACTATAGGTAGAACTATGCTTGAAAAAGAGCTTGAGAAGCTTAATGTAAAACTGACAGGTAGAGTTTTAGATAAGCTAGTAACAGCCTATGAATTAAATAATAAGGAAGAACTATATTCTAAACTTTTCTCAAAAGTTATAGACACAAAATCTATAGAGAAAACTATAAAGAAAAATGCACCTAACAAGAATGTTATCTACCATACGCTCAAATTCTTAAATCCAAGTAAAGATAAGCGTAAGGAAAAAAATGAACAGTTATCTAAGTTAGGAAAGAATCAAGACTATATCCTAGAGGAAAATATAAAGGAGAAAACTCTTAATTACATTATAGCAGACTGCTGCCATCCTATACCTGGAGACGGCGTTGTAGCATTCGTGAATGATAAGGAAGATGTTATTATACACAAGAAGACGTGTAGTATAGCTGAAAGTTTAGCAGCTACAAAAGGAGAAAGAATTATTAATGCTAAGTGGAGTAAGCATAGTACTCTCTCGTCTCTTGCACGTATTAAAATAGTAGGAATCGATAGAATGGGAATACTTAGTGATGTCGCGAGGCTTACATCGGCTGAGCTTAGTATTAATATGAGAAGAGTGGAAATGCAGGCTCACGACAATATTGTCGATGGAGAGATTGACTGCTACGTTAGAAATACTGATGACCTTGACAGGTTAATAAAGAAACTACAAAGTATCAAAGGCATAGAAAGCGTGATACGTACTGATATAACTGAATAAAATATTTATGAATAAAAAGAAACAGCATATTGGATTATACATTTTCGTTATTATCCTCTTTTCCAGCATATTTTTCGACTCATGCGCAAATGTCTCAGCTGGTCCAAGTGGAGGTGTAAAAGATACGATTCCGCCTGTGATAACGGCGATCTTCCCTCCCCTAGATAATACTATGCACCCTAGAGGCGTGAAGGCCAGTTCTATCTCTATTGAATTTGATGAGTACATAAAGCTCAATAATCCGATGAACAATATCTTCGTTTCTCCGCCACAAGAAAAACCTATTGAAACTAAGATTAAAGGTAAAAGGTTAATTGTTTCATTTCAGGAGCCTCTTGACTCAGCTACCACATATAGCATAGACTATGGAAGAGCTATTCAAGATAACAATGAGGGTAACCAATATCCTGGACTTATTTATAGTTTCTCTACTGGACCTGAAATAGATTCTCTATATGTTAGTGGAACGATTCAAGATTCAAAGACCCTTTCTCCTATCGAGAATGCCACTATCCTATTCCATACAGACCATTCTGACTCAGCTGTATATAAAATTAAACCTGCTGGTGCAGCAAAATCTGACACTTGGGGCTATTTTAGAGCTGTAAACCTAAAAGCAGGTTCTTATAGAGTATACGCTATCTCAGATCAAAATAATAATCAGATATATGATCCTGATTCTGAAGAAATAGCCTTCATGGATAGTCTTTTTATCCCAGAAAAGGTAATGAGTCCCGACTCTTTAGAGTTACAGATCTTTGATATGAAAGATACTATAAATTGTCTCTCTCGCCCGTCTGAACTCAGATTATCTTTATTTAAAGAGATATCAACTAGACAGTTTTTAAAGAGTAGTGGTAGACACGCAGAAAGAATGGTATATCTTACCTTTGGTGCTCCTGATGCTCAAATAAAGTCATTTAGATTCCTAGATGTGAGTAAAGATGCCGAGATATTATCAGAGTACAACACTATGAAAGACAGTCTTGCTATCTGGATAAATTATCAAAAAAAGATAAAGGATACTATCAGGATGAGGGTTGAGTATAAGAAGCTGGATGATTCTCTAGGAGTACTTGTTGATGAGATCGATACTATTAGGTTAAGTATGCCTAAGAAAAAATATAAAGAAAATGAAAGAGGTGAAATGATAGAGGAAAAGGATACTGTAGCAAAATATAAACTCAATGCTGTAGCAGAGAATATCAATCAAGATGGACTAGAGCTAGAGTTCGACTTCCCTCTACTCACTACTGCATTTGATTCTATAAAAGTTACATCTATAAGTGCCAAACAGCAGTCCTCAGAT
>CAYJFD010000004.1:68845-85263 GCA_964369605.1 uncultured Muribaculaceae bacterium
AAAATATTTAATTCGCCTAGACAAAGAATTAGAGCCGGGCTACGAATACATTTTTAAATTTCCACATAGACAGTTCTTTGATATTAATGGACTACCTTGTGACAGTTTAGAAAAGAAATTTACACTCCCTAATGACGAGAGCCTATCTTCTATTACTATTAATGCTCAGGATGTAGAAAGTAACTATATAGTAGAGCTGACTGACTCCAAGAGAAGCAAAGTACTCAGAAAATATTTCATCTCCGATACGACATCACTCCTCTTCCCTTATCTTAAAGCAGATAAATATAGTATTCGTATCACGAATGACAAAAATGGTAACGGACTAATAGATACTGGTAATCTATTAGAAAAAATACAACCAGAGAAGGTTATTCTGTACAAATTTGGAGAAGGTAACAGTGACGATGCCTACATCCTAGACCTTCCAGAGAAGATGGAGCTAGAACAAACCCTAAATTTTAAAGAGCTATTTAAATGATAAAAAAAATAATAATCTTCATTCTATTGAGTGTAAGTCTTCCGACTATTGTCAATGCACAAATTGGAACTATTCGTGATACCACCTCTTTAGAGGTAAGTTCTATAAAACCGCCAGAGCACCTTATCGGTATTAAATATGGAGTAGCATTTACAAATGTTATGTCTTCCCCAGATTTAAAAACGACAGGTGTATTTGCACCCTTTAATGTATCTATACTTTATACGCGTTACCAACCTCTTTGGTCTACTATTGATTACTTTGGATTTCAAGTAGGCCTTCGTTATGGTTCTGCAGGTTTCACCTCCCTAGCTAATATTGGGGGCATGGACCAGACAGTAACAAATATTGAGCTACCCGTACTGACGGCATTCAATTTTGACGTAGGTAAACGCTTCCGCATCTTACTAAGTCTGGGTTTCTTCGGAGGCTATCGCCTTACGACTACTAGAGAAACCTGGGACTGCTATGATCAAAGACTTGATTTTGGTATCCTAGGGAATCTGGGGTTTGCGATAAAGCTACATCCATTTGAACTACATATAGAAGGTGGATATCAATATTCGCTACTATCGTATTATCACTCAGAAAGGCAAAGTACCCTTTATCATATATCTGTTCAACCTACACAAATTAATTTTAGTTTATCCCTACATTATCATTTCTAATGCAAAATATTATAGCAGATATAAAGGGACTAAAACTAGGAAAAGGCTCAGAGCTTGCTCTTCAGAGTATGTGTAACTGTCCAACAAGTGATGTTGAAGCTTCCGTGAAGCAATGTCAAGAACTTTATCAAGCGGGTGCACAGCTTATTAGGTTAACCATTCAGGGTAGAGCAGAGCTGGAAGCGCTAAAGATTATCAAGCAGAGGCTAGGAGAATTAAATATCCCAACACCCCTTGTCGCAGATATTCATTTTTCTTCTGAACTAGCTATTGCGGCAGCAATGGGAATAGCAGATAAAGTAAGGATTAATCCTGGCAACTTTGCCAAGGAACACACAAGTGCTAGGGCTCAGTTTAGCAGACTCATCAAGGCATGCAAGGAATATAACACCGCTATACGTATAGGTATTAATCACGGCTCTTTGGGCGAAAGGATAACTACTTTATATGGGAATACCCCCCAAGCTATGGCCGAGGCCATGAAAGAATGGGTAGAAATGTGTATTGAAGAAAACTTTTTCAATGTAGTTTTATCTTTAAAGGCAAGTAATGCGCTTGTGATGTCTGAGGCTTATACTTTATTATATGACTGGATGGAAAGTAAGGGCAGAATTTTCCCTTTACATCTTGGTGTAACTGAGGCTGGGAACGGTGATATGGGAAGGATAAAATCGGCTGTCGGACTCGCTCCTTTGTTAAGTAGAGGTATAGGTGAAACAATTAGAGTATCACTAACAGAGAATCCGAGTAATGAAATAGAAGCATCTAAGATTATTAGGCGATTTTATCTTGAGCCTCGACCGAAGGTTGAACTTAACAACAAGGCTGAAGGAAAGGTCGAGTTAAGGGTTGATGTTGCGTCCTACGATGAGTTTATTATATATAGCTCGCTAGCTCTTGGCAAAGGACTAGTGGAAAAGGAATTTACCGACTTTGATATAAAGGGAAGGATAAATGAGAATGATATTGCACCAAAGGTGCTTGAAAACTTCAAATCCAACATACTCCAAGCGGCTAGAATTCGTTTTGACAAATGCGAATATGTAGCCTGCCCAGGGTGTGGACGTACTCAATATGATTTGGAGCAGGCACTTGATAGTGTAAAGGAGGCTACTTCGCACCTCAAGGGTTACATCATAGCAGTTATGGGCTGCATAGTAAATGGCCCTGGAGAGATGGCAGACGCTGATTTTGGTTATGTAGGAGAAGGTAAAGGAAAGGTGTCAATATATTCTGGGAAAAACAGGATTTATAGTTCGATTCCTCAAGAGGAAGCACTAAATTTACTCGTAAAATTAATTGAAGATAAAGAATAATCAGAATAATAAGGATATAAGAATTTTTTTTTGTATTTTTGCGTTTGTGAAGTGGATATTAGACTAGGGTCTAATAAGTGGTGAAACACTAAGTATATTTCCTTAGTGTTATTAATTTTAATTTTTTTAGGAAAATTTACTAACGAATGAAAAAAGCAGTATTACATCTACAGAATAGCCTTGAATTTCAAGGCTATTCATTTGGATATGAGTCTCAGATTGATGGGGAAGTCGTATTCAGCACAGCTATGGTCGGATATCCTGAATCTCTTACAGACCCATCATATTCAGGTCAGATTCTTTGTATCACCTACCCTATTGTCGGGAATTATGGACTACCTGAGGATTTATTTGAGGATAATGGATTATCTACAAATTTTGAATCAGACAAGATCTATGTTAGAGGGGTTATCGTTTCTGACTATTCGATGAAGAATAGCCACTGGAGTTCTGTTAAGAGCCTTGACCAATGGCTAAAAGAGCATAAGATTCCTGGAATTTGGTGTGTTGATACGAGAGAGATTACAAAAATCCTTAGAGAAAAGGGCTCTATGCTAGGTGCTATTGTCCCAGAAGGATGTGAACAAATTACAGAATACTATGACCCAGCTACTGAAAATCAGATAGACCTAGTAAGCTGTAAGGAGGTTATTCGCTATGAGCAAGAAGGAGCTAAAAAAACGGTAGTACTAGTTGACTGCGGAGTAAAACATAACATTATTAGATGTCTACTAAAGCGCAACGTTAATGTCATCCGAGTTCCTTGGGATTATGATTTTAATACGCTTGAATTTGACGGCTTATTTATCTCAAATGGTCCAGGAGACCCTGACCACGCTAGTAAGACTGTGGAGCATATTAAGGCTACGATAGACAAAAAGATTCCTATTTTTGGAATATGTATGGGTAACCAACTTTTAGCTAAGGCTGCTGGAGCTAGTACTTTTAAACTTAAGTATGGCCACAGAAGTCATAACCAACCTGTTCGCCAAGTAGGTACAAACAGATGTTTTGTTACTTCTCAGAATCATGGTTATGCTGTTGACGATACTAAGTTACCTAATGGATGGAGTCCTCTTTTTGTAAATATGAATGATGGAACAAATGAAGGTATTAAGCACGAGAGTGGTTTATTCTTCTCAGCACAGTTCCACCCTGAGGCATGTAGTGGTCCTACAGACACTGAATTTTTATTCGATGAATTTATTAACCTTCTTTAGTCAATATTGATATGTTAGATAACACAATTAAAAAAGTCCTATTATTAGGATCAGGTGCATTAAAAATAGGTGAAGCTGGAGAATTTGACTATTCAGGCTCTCAAGCTCTAAAAGCGATGAAAGAGGAAGGTATAGAAACCATCCTTATTAATCCAAATATTGCTACGGTACAGACTTCAGAAGGAGTAGCAGATAAAATTTACTTCCTACCAGTTACCCCATACTTCGTAGAAAAGGTAATTCAGAAGGAAAAACCACAAGGAATACTTCTTGCATTTGGAGGGCAGACTGCTCTGAACTGCGGAGTAAAGCTATATCAAAGCGGTATTATTGAGAAATATAATCTAAAAGTTCTTGGTACTCCTGTTCAAGCGATTATGGATACGGAAGATCGTGAATTATTCGTTCAAAAGCTAGATCAAATAGATGTTAAGACTATAAAGAGTCATGCAGTTAACAATATTGAAGATGCTGTTACAGCTGCAGAGGAACTTGGTTATCCAGTTATCATCCGTGCAGCTTATGCTCTAGGAGGATTAGGCTCAGGATTCTGTGATAACAAAGAAGAGCTGATTAAATTAGCCGAGAACTCATTCTCATACTCGCCTCAGGTACTTGTTGAAAAGTCACTTAAGGGATGGAAAGAAATAGAATACGAAGTAGTTAGAGATGCTTATGACAACTGTATCACAGTTTGTAATATGGAAAACTTTGACCCACTTGGTATTCATACAGGAGAAAGTATTGTTGTAGCTCCATCACAAACCTTAACAAATAACGAGTATCATTTACTTAGAGAGCTTGCTATCAAGATCGTTCGTCATATTGGAATCGTTGGAGAATGTAACGTACAGTATGCGTTTGACCCTAAATCAACTGACTATAGAGTTATCGAGGTAAATGCTCGTCTAAGCCGCTCGTCTGCACTAGCATCTAAAGCTACTGGTTATCCCCTAGCCTTTGTTGCTGCCAAACTAGGTTTAGGTTATGGCTTATTTGACTTAAAAAATTCTATCACTAAAACGACTACAGCTTTCTTTGAGCCTGCACTAGACTATATCGTTTGTAAAATCCCTCGTTGGGATCTTACTAAATTCCAAGGTGTATCCCGAGAGATCGGAAGTAGTATGAAAAGTGTTGGAGAGGTAATGTCAATAGGTAGAACCTTTGAAGAAGCTATTCAGAAAGGTCTTCGTATGATTGGGCAAGGAGCACACGGTTTTGTCGCAAATAAAGAGATAGTAGTAAATGACATAGATAAGGCACTTAATGAGCCTACTGATAATCGTATTTTTGTCATCGCTAAAGCATTTGATGCTGGATACACTGTAGATCAAATTCACGAGCTTACAAAAATAGATAAGTGGTTCTTAGGTAAACTATACAACATCGTAGAAACAAACAATGAATTAGCTGAAGTAAAAGAGCTTCCCGAACTTTCTCGTGAACTTCTATTTAAAGCCAAGAGTCAAGGTTTCTCTGACTTCCAAATAGGTCGCCAGATTCTAAAAGAGATTGATGATAGCGAAGAGGGCGTTTCTATCGTTCGTGAATATAGAAAAAGCGTAGGAGTCCTTCCTGTTGTAAAACAAATTGACACACTTGCTGCCGAATACCCTGCTCAAACAAACTACCTATACCTAACATACAACGGATGTACATCAGATATCGAATATGTAGATGATAAGAAATCAATCATCGTACTAGGCTCTGGAGCCTACCGTATCGGAAGTTCTGTAGAATTTGACTGGTGTAGTGTAAACGCGTTAGAGACTATTAGAAAGAGTGGATGGAGAGGAGTTATGATAAACTATAACCCTGAAACTGTATCTACTGACTATGATATGTGTGATAGACTATACTTCGATGAACTAACATACGAGAGAGTTATGGACATCTATGAACTAGAGAATCCTCATGGTATGGTTGTTTCTGTAGGAGGTCAGATTCCAAATAACCTTGCTGTACGCTTAAATGACTCTGGAGTTAACATACTAGGTACTACATCAAAGAGCATTGATAATGCAGAAGACAGACATAAGTTCTCTTCTATGCTAGATCGTCTAAATATTGACCAGCCTAGATGGAAGGAGTTAACATCATATAGCGATATCGACGAGTTCGTTAATAACGTTGGATTCCCTGTACTAGTTAGACCATCTTATGTTCTTTCAGGTGCTGCTATGAATGTATGCTCTAATAAAGTAGAACTTGAAGAGTTCCTAAAACTTGCCGCTGATGTGTCAAAGAAGCACCCAGTCGTAGTTAGTGAATTCATTCAAAATGCAAAAGAAATAGAATTTGACGCTGTCGCTAATAAAGGGGAAGTTATAGCCTACGCTATATCTGAACACGTTGAATTTGCTGGTGTACACTCTGGTGATGCAACTATTCAGTTCCCTCCACAAAAGTTATATGTAGAAACAGCTCGAAGAATTAAAAAGATCGCTAGAATGATAGCCACTGAGCTAGAAATATCTGGTCCTTTCAATATTCAGTTCTTAGCAAAAGAAAATGATATTAAAGTAATCGAGTGTAACCTAAGAGCTTCTAGAAGTTGTCCTTTCGTCTCTAAGGTTCTTAAGATAAACCTAATAGAGTTAGCTACTAAAGTAATGATTGGAGAAGAGGTTAGCGCACCTGAAAAGAGTGCCTTTGACCTAGATTACGTAGGTGTAAAAGCCTCACAGTTCTCTTTCTCTCGTCTACAAAAGGCAGACCCAGTACTAGGAGTAGATATGTCATCAACTGGTGAGGTAGGATGTATTGGAGACGATACGAATGCAGCTATCTTAACTTCTATGCTATCTGTTGGCTACTCTATCCCAGAAAAGAATATTCTAATTTCAGCTGGCGACGCTCGTCAAAAGGCTGAACTTTTAGGCCCTTGTAATCTTCTTGTGAAGAATGGCTACTCAATATTCGCTACTGGTGGAACATATCGATTCCTTCAAGAAAACAATGTACCTTGTCAAAGAGTGTATTGGCCATCAGAAGAAGTCGCTCCACAAGCATTAGAGATGATTCAAGATAAGAAATTTGACCTTATCGTCAACATCCCTAAAAACTTGACTCAAGTAGAATTAGAAAATGGATATAAAATCCGTAGAGCCTCTATAGACTTCAATATTCCTCTGATAACTAACCCACGCCTTGCAGCTGCATTTATTATCTCATTCTGCAATATGTCTATTGATGATATCGAGATAAAGAGTTGGTGCGAATACAAGTAATTAAACATCCTTTAACTAGGATGCATATATAAAAAAGCTAGGGATATTTCTCTAGCTTTTTTTTTGCTAAACACGACCCAAAAAGCCTACCTGAGGAAAGCATTCCCACCCTCCAAAGAAGATATGGCGCCCACCAAAGATTAATCTTCTTTGGTGGGCGGGAATGCGGTGATATTCAAGGTAATTATATCTGTGATACTAGTTATTAGATAAATTAATGTAGCCCGTCGGCAAAATCATTAACTGAGAGCTTCTTTTGCCGACGGGTGACTGTTTTTGGGGTAATAAACAGTGGTCCGTCGGAGTTTTCATATCCTGAGAGCGTTTTTTGCCGACGGCCGAGCTGTCTAATTAGATATTTGAGTAAATTACCTAGAAATGTTGCTTGTGGTGATGCTTGAACTATAAAGATATGAAAACTCGACTCAGGAAGCCTATCTAACTTGAGCATTCCCACCTACCTAAAGAAGATATGGCGCCAACCCTAAGATATAGAAGGAAAATAAGTTTATGAGTGAGCTGTGAGTCTAATTGATCTGTGGTATTGAATAATTACATAGCTCTTATAGTAGGCACGTCGAAGAAAACCTCATTTAAAAGCCACTTTTGAAGATTTGCTCGGTGGTCTTTGAAATCACTAAATTTAATAAAAAAAAGAGTGCCTATTTGAACCTTGTTACAGATTCAAATGGCACCACTTTTTTGACACTAATTATATTTATTCTACTTCCTCAGGTAACTCGAAATAGAGTCTAACTGGTAGTCCTAAATTTCCATTTGCATCTACTGGTAAGAACATAATAACTGCAGTTTCAACTTCCACATAATGACTTGAGGCACCTTCTTTTGTTTTTAATCCCCACTGCGATATAAACGCATGATTTACTATCAACTCGTACATAATTTCTTCATCAGTTGGATTAGCTATTCCCTTATCCCAGAAACTATATTTCAAATCGATAGCTCCGGCATAGTAGCCAGTTACTCCTTCATTAAAAGTCACGTTACACTTTACCTGTATTCCATAGGATTGAACGACTTCACTCACTGAAGCATTTACTGTTAGGGATTCATTATAGACTAACTCATTTGTAGTAAAAGTCTTTTTGATTAATGCACCAGGTATTCCTTTTTCTGTATTTACAGGCATAAAATACATATAATATTTAACTCCTGGCTCTAGTCCTGAAATAGTTTTACTATAAGCACTGATTGCATTTCCTCCACTTGTCGTGTAAGGAACTAATTCATCTATTGCATCTTCATCGCTAAGTTCCTCTGTGCTTTTATAATACAATATCCTATTAACTCCCTCGGCCATAGTTAGATTTACAAACTCAACTGTAGTGTACCCTATCTTAGCATCTTCATAATCAAATGTTAGTGAAGGATCTAATTCTGTATCAGTCGTTCTATAAACACTTGAAGAAGCATTTCCAACTCTACCTTCACTATCGATAGGAATAGTAAATAAAGTATAATCCGTGTTTTTTGCTAATGTTTGAATTCTTACTTTCACAGAATCTGTTGGAACTTTCGTCCACTGCCCAGTTGGGGTATACTCGAACTTTGTTGCATATCTGTTCTCGGCTGAAAACCAAGTAGCAATATAATCATCTAGAGTTGTGGATGACAAATCTGAGGTTTTAACTGCTCCGTAGAAGAAAGAAGTTATAGTTTCAGCTTGAAACTCTTCTCTTATGACTGTTGGAGATATCTCTGAGAATTTAATATCATTTTCAGTATCAACAACTTTAATCGTAATTGATTCATTAACCCCACCAGTGCTAAAGTCAGCTGTTCTTATATTTAGAATAACAGTATCACCTACAAATGCTTCAAATGGCAAAGATCCATCCTCTCTTGGTTCGTCCTCTTTAATATTTGCCGCTATATAAATTAAAGTATAGTCTGTTGCTGGAGTTAATGCTAGCTTTGTATAAGTAGTATCCACTTGGATAGGATCAAAGCTCGAGTAGCCTCCTTCAATATTATCAAAGAAACTATCCATATTGAACCATTCTGTTCTTTCAATATTTATATAGAATGCCTCAGCGTACTCATTAAGGAAGGTGACATCAACTTGAATCGAGAAAGGATTCTCTACTATCTTTGTAACATTAATGATTTCTGCCTTTAATGTTGAGAAATTCAATGTCAAAGTTTCAGACTCCTCCATCTCATCGTCATATAACCCTACTAATTCAATCACGAATTCAGAACTTTGTCCTAATACTGTTTCTAGATTCTCTATATCTATAATACTTTCTGCTTCCTCTGTATTAAATTTATGTGTATTCCACACTATTGATGAATTATCTGGTCTTGCATCTTTTGGATAATAGAAATACTTTACAGCGTCCATTCTAAACACTTTTACACCAAAGGAAACCGAAGTATAAGTTTGAGAACCATCTACTATGTATGCCTCAATTGTAGGCAACAAGCCCTTGGTGGTATAGTCAACCTGATTAATTTTTGAGATAGCTGTTGTGTTTTCCGCATAAGCATAAAATGTATACTCTGTTTCTTCTTCTAAGTTCTCTACGGTGTATGTTAATTCTTCATCACCAACAGTTTCAACTTTTGTCCAGTTTACCGAAAGAGTATCTGTTCCCTTTACTGCATTTCCATAGTAAAAAGCTGTTGCTTCGCCTTCTATCTTTACTGAAAATTCTGCAGCATCGATTTCTAACATCTCTTCTTGCATCTCAACACTTACCTTTGGTGCTACTGGCACAGGAGGCTCTTCTATTATCTTTTCGGGTTTACAATTTGTAAAACTTGTAGCTGCTAACAAAATAGTAGTTAGAGCTAAAATACTGTTTTTAATTTGATTCATAAGTTGTATTTTTTTAGTTAATAGTTATTTCTTATTCACTCGGTACTTCTTTAACGCATCTAATATACCCAGACTCACCTCTTCTTACAGCTTGCACCATGATATAACTTTCACCTTGAACATATAGCTCTATCGCTTTAGTTCCAGAAACATCACTTGTCCACATTCCGACAGAACCTCCTCTATTAAAAGAATAACCCCAGCCATTCGCTTTTCCAGCCATAGGTATAAAAATAACATCTGAAAGTATAGTGCTATATTCTTGACTTCCTGAGAACCAGATTCCGTTCTGACCTTTATAAGTAGCATCATCAGAATGATTTTCACTTAGCTTTGTAATCTCAGCGCTCGTAGGCACTCTCCATCCATCTGGACATGGATCGTATTCAGCTTTCCAACTTAAATTAGGGACTCTATCTGTACACCAATCATCAACTAAAGAACTTTTAGGCACATAGATTTTATCAGCATTTTCTGCTGATACCCCTACTGCCTCGATAACTAACTCCTCTACCCTATTTCTTTCATAAGTATCTCCCATATCTCCTGCTAGAGTACCCTCGGCTTCATTTTTATTATAACCCTGTCCATAAGGTCTTCCCCACTGATATAATTTACCGTATGTAAAATCGTCTTCTTCGTATCCGCAATTTACAGGAGCCCATAAAAGATTGTCAATTTCGATTCCATCACCATGGTTAATTCCAAACTCATCAACATAAGATCTTGGAGTTAAAACGATTACTTTTTCCTCAACATTGATTTGGCATATTCCTTCAATTCCTCCATCTTCTGCTACTGCTGCTATTTTTGCATCACCTAAGGTATGAGCGGTAACTATTCCATTCTGATCTACAGATGCAACAGTATTATTTGAAGAACTCCAAGTTAGATTCTTATTTGATGCATCTTCTGGTAAAATATTAGCTTCTAGCAAGAAGGTTTCTTCTGGATTCATAACCTTGCTTTCTAAACTCATCTTTACTGATTCTACTTTTGCATACACATCGACTTGACAAGTTGCAGATATTGACCAGTCAGCTTCTGCTGCTACCGTAATAGTGACAGCTCCACCCTTATGTGCTGTCACTAATCCTGTATTGTCTACAGATGCTACATTTTTATCAGTACTTGACCAAACTAGAGGTAATGATTGTGAACCTTCTGGCGAAATAGTCGCTGTTAGTTTTAATGTTTTTGATTTATCTATCTGAACCTTTGTTATATCTAGTTCTATACCTGATATTTCTCTTTCTAGAACCGTAACCTTACAAAGGTCGCTGTATGAGCCATCAACGGATGTTGCTGAGACTCTAGTTGTACCGACACCTGTCGCTGTCACGGTGCCATCGATAACCGTTGCTACAGTTTCATCTAACGACTTCCATTCTATATTTTTATTTGTAGCATTCTCAGGCAATATACTTGCGACTAAGGTAGTATTTGCTCCTTCAAATAACATTATTTCTTCTTTATCTAATGACAAGGAATCAACGTTAATTTTTGTGTTTGTGGGTTCACAACTTGTCAAGCCGAATAGTAGGACAGACAAGATACTGATCAAAAGTTTGACATTTTTCATATTATTTCTTTTTATTATTTATGTTCTTTCTGTAATGCGAAACTCACTACTACAGAGTTATTTTTTTATATTCTACTTGATTATTAATATTTATTCGTAATAAGTACTCCCCATCTAAATATTCATTCCCTAACTCACAGTGCTTAGAGGTGTAACCTTCTTTAAAATCACCTCGATAAAGATTACCTACTTCACTACCATCTAGTGAAAGAATATCTATTACTGCAAAGGCATCTTCTTTTGACCATACATTTATGATGAGGTCATTTTCCTCTATTAGATAATTGTAAATAGTCGTTATACCTGCTTGCATCTGCGGATTTAACAGTATTTCTGCAGAGCTTGCTGCAAAACCTTCAAGAATTGAATCTTCTATCTCAGATTCAAAAATTAAGGGATTATTCTCATCCACTCTATAGTCATAAAGTTTACACTCTAGGAATTCTCCTTCTCCACCCATAGTGTTTAGCTTTACTACATACTTCTTAGCCTCATCAGGGACAAAAGATATATCTAAACCTATTTCAATTAAATCGTTTTCATTTTCATCAGTTCCTCTCATTGGAAAGTCTCCTCCAATAAGATTAAATTGACTTATCTCTCTTTGATCCAACAATTTGTTTTGAGAATCATAGGCGAATACTTCGAAATAGATTTTTTCTCTTGAACTATGTCGCAACTTGATTGAGAGTACCTTTCCAGAGGTATTCTCTTTAAAACTTATAACATAACACTCCTTTCCCGCATTACCTGTTCCTCCGTCCCACCAAGGCATATCTTCACTAAAGGTTCTGTATGGAGCATAGAATTTCCCCTGATCACCCCACTCAATGCCCCAAGAATTTACACAAATAAATGCTCCTATCTCGTCTTCATCCTTTTGCCCATCCTCATTATAATCCCACCATACACTATCGTCATATCCAACGATTACCATAGAATGCATCCCATTATTCCCAAACACTGGAATTATAGAAGCATAACCGCTCTCGCTTTCATTCTTATAGTCAAGTGGTTCGAAAGGATGAGCAAATGCAGAGAATTGGATTAGTCCTCCAGTCGCTGAACCTGTTCCCTTATCGAATAAATATTGCTTCATTTGTTGCAAGTGACCAACCTTATCAGAAACAAATTTAGAAGATTCTCCTACTAGTAGATTAGATGCTTTATAGTACTCTTGATAACCACTCATCCACTCGACTAAACTGGTAGTATGATAATCAGAGATAGGAATAGACCCATATAATGTGCCTGCTTCTGCGACATCCCACGGGAATGTCCCTATATCTACTCCATTGTTAACAAAATTATAGTTATAGTAATAGCTAAAACTATTTTCTATGGTTGCTTTCTGATTTAATTGCGCATTTTTTTCATACGATAATAAATAATATATCATAGATACACTTACGCATGAATTTCCCATTTGCTCTATCACGGGAGGAAAATACGAACTCTTACTATTATCTACAAAACTAGGAAGTTCTTCAGAGATGCCCCTAATACCGAAAGCATCCCAGTAATTAGGAATAGCTTTGATCTTTGCTGAAGCAATATGATAGTTACTCTCATCTATCACTCTGTTCCCGAAAAGATTCTGGGAACAGAGGATATCTGATACAAATAACAAAACTAACAAAACAAATAATCTCATTTTCTACACTATGATTAATGATTCTTTAGAATTTTAAATACCAACTTACTGGAAATATTGTTGTCATTCCGTTTGGCAGCATTTTAAAACCATAAAAGAACTTCGCCTCTGGCGAAAAGTATAGAATATTTCGATTATTAGGTATCTCTAAATCGTAATTTTCTTTAAACCATTCTTGTACTGGGGTAGGCGTATCAGAGCCAGCTTCTATTATACTTGAACTATAAATTGAAAGAGGAGCACCTGCGAATAAATCACCGTTGTCTGTGGCGTGATACCCCTCAGCACCAGCAAACTGTGGATAAGATTTTGAGGTATGATCTTCTGTATTTACCATAACTGGATATGAAGAATATATACCAGTACCTGATGAATAATATGCTGCGATATATTTCCCATTCGGACTCATGGAAGTAGAAGTAGCCATCTGCCTTACATTTACTAAAGACTCTGTATTACTTTGATCATATAATTTTCCATCTTTCCAATATACAAGACTAAATGTTCTCCACTCTGTTCCATAAACTACTGTTCCATCATCTGAACACCCTCTCACCTGACAATGTGTTACTTCCATTCCCTCAGAATTATACTCAGGCATTTCTAATAACTCTACCTGTCCATTTCTCCATACAGCTGGTAAAGCATCTCTCATCGTATTATAGGTATAGCCAACTAGAGTATTACCATCCGCAGACATAGCCTGGATAAATACCCCTGAACAACCAGCTGGAATAGGTAAATCTACCTTATTTCCATCTCTGTACAGCATAGTCACTTCATTTCCAAGGTGAGCATATACGATTGATCTTCCGTCGTTACTAACCCAAGTGATTTGATCTAGAGGGATATTATTTCCTTCTTGCACAAATGATGGGACGACTAATTGTTCTTTTTCACCTGTTTCTGTTGATAATCTCCACGCCTTATAATCCCACGACCCATTATTGTTTGATATTCCTTCTATATAGCCAATATACTTACCATTCCTTGAAAAACCAGATCTGGATGTTAAGGGCAGATCATTGAATGCAACACTTATATTTCCACCAATTGCGAGCTGGTTTATCATTATTGTTTCCGAAGCTGAACCGCTTTTTAAGACTACTGTTCCGGTTCTTTCTTCTCCACTTGAATTACCTTGCACTAATATCGTTAAATTTCCGTCTCCATTTTTTAAACATACAATCCAGTCTTCTGATGGGGTAAAAGTCCACTCTTTATCTTCATTCGTCTCGATAAAAACAGTTAACTCTTCCTCTGCATCTGCAGAAAACACATAAGAAGATAATGATGTTAGTACATAATCTTTATATAGTAATTCGCTATTACATGCAGATAAAAAGTACACGATAGCTAGTGTTATTAATAGGCTTATTTTTTTCATATTTATTTCTTTTTTCTGTGACAGTTAGTTATATAATTATTGTTTCTTTGTAGTGAACTCTACCATTACTAAATCTTCCCACCCATCTACGTGGCCTTCAAAATTCACAGGGCATGCTACTGCATAATAACGTGTATCAGGACTCGCTTTTCTTTCTATATATTCATACTCTCCATCTTTTTGATCTGGAGCGTAAATCCAAAATCCAGGTCCAAAATTTGAATATAGATAATTATGCATATAATGGTCTGTCCACTCACTTGATGCCATTTTCTCATCTAACCAATCTGCTACCACTATTTCATAAAAATACCCTAATGTATTTTCATCCGTATTATACTTAATTGTTGCACCAGTACTTGTGATATCGCTTACTTCTATATCAATACTAGTCGGTTTGACATTAGTTGGCACATAATTCTTTTCGAAAAGTGTTCTTTTTACACCTGCGACATTAGAGTCATTATCATAAAGTAGCCCATGCATATCCATCACACTTCTATGACTAAAAAATATATCGTTTATTTTTAACACATACGTATTACCATTTAGAACATTAAATGTTGCATACCTAGGATCTTGTGAATCCATTTGATCCCACGCTCTTAGTAAAGATACCCAATCACCAGCATAGCCCATAGCTTCTAATGCAAATGTATTAATCCATCCCCTTTCACCTAAATGGAAAGTTAACTTCTTTGTTTGATCATTTGGAGTAATTTGTAACTCTAAACGATATGGGTCTTGGTACGTAATCTCAAATTTATAGTCTGGGGATGTAGTTGCACTTGGCGTTGTAAATGGTATTTCAATATACTCGTTATCGCCTGTTATACTATAACTTTTAGCATAAAATACATAGTCTTTATTTTCTTCTATATCAAACATCGTAAGAGTATACTTCTGAATTATCTCACCTAATGTCTGAATACCATTTAGAGTTCCAGCATAGAATGCGTCTCTATCGCTTTTGGTTCCAAGATAATAATCACAACCATAATACTTTGTTGGATAAGTAAATTCTATAGCAGCAGAAGAGGACAGTACATACTTTAATTCTGCTTTAAACTGATTTGTAAGTGCTAGGTAAATCTTTAACATTGCTACTGGACCACTTTCACCATTTTCATCATATGATTTCGCATATATATAATAGTAGCGTCCTAACTCTAGACTATCAAAAGATATTGTTAATTCTTCAGAATTATCTACTTTTATTATCCCATTTACTGAATTATCAGTAAATCCTTCTGTATCGTTTTCCATCATTATGGCATAATCAAAACTTACTGCATCTTGATATGGTACAAATTTCACATTAATTGTCGACTGATTATCTGAACTTAGTTCCTCTATGATAATTTTTGGGATGCTTGTTTCTAATAATTCAGGTTGACAGCTTACCAGCAAAAAAAATATTGCAGTAAGAGAACATAGACATTTTACTATTCTTTCTTTCATATTTTAGGGTTTTAATTGAATAAAGTTTATTCGGTTATTTTTCTCAAATTACTGTATTGTAAAAATAGGTTTGATATTTTCTAATGCCATAGAATCCACATATACTTGAAATAAACGAAAAAAATACGCACATATACAATATATATACAAAATTTTCAATCTACTGAAATATAAGAGATTATTTATTTAGGATTATATTAAAAAAAACATTAGATTTGCAATATCCCTGAAACTTCAATTATATGAACTATCCAAAACTTTTTCTTTCAGTCCTTATTAACGTTTTTATTCTATCAATAAATACCGCATATTCTCAGAATTTTAAACAAAGAGATACAATAGAAATACTAAAAAAAACTCCTGGCGCTGATATTACTATCTACGATCTCTATCATAAATACAAGAATAGTGACCCTGATGAATCGATTAAATATGCTTTTCTTTTCCTAGATAACATAGACAGCAAACATTTAAATAATTACATCATCGCCGGTGTATATAATTACGTTTCAAACTACTATGCTAATGTTAAGATATTTTTACCTAAATCTGAAGAGTATCTAGTTAAAGCTAG